>CAZOYA010000006.1:1738-39599 GCA_964583815.1 uncultured Gemmatimonadaceae bacterium
CGCCTCCGCGATTTCGTGGAGGAGAACTTCCTCTACATGCGCCCCGACTTCGAGCTGCGGAACGATCAATCCCTGATGGGCAACGGGATCGTGGACTCCATGGGCGTTATGGAGATGATCCAGTTCCTCGAGGAGGAGTTCGGCGTGGAGGTGGACGACGCCGACATCACGGAGGAGAACCTGGGCTCGATCGACGCGATCGCGGAATTCGTGGCGGCGCGAAAGGGTGCAGGGGGAGAGCGATATGTGGTATAGGGCCACCGACGTCCATACCACGATCGGGCGGATCTAGCATGGCCCTCGATCGGCTTGCATCGGAGCAAAGCTCTCCGGGCGGAGCACCTGCCGCAGGGCAGGAGATCCGCGTGCTTTGCATCGACTACAGCATCGGGTTCGGCGGCGCGACCAAGAGCATGGCCCTCATGCTCTCGAAGATGCCGAACGTGAAGCCGATCGTCCTCACGTCCCAGGAGCCGGACGTGCTCCGACGCTGGTATGGCGCCTGGCGCTGCCACGGGCTTCGGAGATGGTGGAACTACCGCACGCGGTGGGCGCTGGAGGATCGCCTGAGCCAGTGGAACGCCTCACGCAGGATGCGTGGCGCCGCGATGAAGGCCTTTGCGCTGGTCGATACGATCCTGAGTCTGGCTTCGGCGTTGCGGATCGCGCTCCTCGCGAAGTGGCACCGCGTCCATTTGGTGCATCTCGCGAACGGCTTCATACCGCCCGAGGCACTCCTCGCCGGAAAGTGGGCAAGACTCCCCACCCTGGCCCACATGCGCGGGTTCTTCGACGACTGGCACCGCAAGCACATCGCGAGGGGTCGCCCTCGTTTGGTGTTGGGAGACTCCGATGCGGTGACGAACAGCTTCGTTGAAGTGTATGGGGACAGCATCCCGTCGATGACGCTGTACGAGGTGGTGGACGTCGACGCCATCGTCGCGGCGTCCGGGCAGCGTGAGACGCGCCGCCGCACGTTGGACATCTCCCCGGAGGACGTCGCGGTCGGCCTCTTCGGACGCATCATCCCGTGGAAGGGCCAGAAGGAGTTCGTGCAGGCGATGATCGCGGCAATGCACAGCGATCCCCGGCTGATCGGAGTCCTGGTCGGAGACGGGTCCGACGGCGGCCGGGCGTATCACGACGAAGTGAAGGAGATGATCGTTGCCTCGGGGCTCGAGCATCGCTTCCGCTTGACGGGCTACGTGGAAGACGTGGAGCCGCTCTACGCCGCCATGGACGTGATCGTCCATGCCTCGATCAAGCCCGAGCCGTGCGGCATGGTCGTCATGGAGGGAATGGCCGCCGGACGTCCGGTCGTCGCAGCCGACGCCGGAGGCCCACGGGAGCTCGTGCGCGAAGGCATCGATGGCTACCTCGTACCGCCCGGTGATTGTGCCGCAATGAGCTCCGCCCTTCTCGAGCTGGCGGCGGCGCCCGAGCTACGACGGTCGATGGGAGCGGCGGGACGTGAGCGCGCTCGGGAGCTCTTCGACGTCCCCATCGCCGCGGCTCGACTCGCGGAGATCTACGAGGGTCTTCTGGGGGGAGAGCTCCCGTCGCCCACGCGCCCTCAGCCGGCGTCGAAGGCCGACTCTCGCATCCACGCGAGCGCCCTGCCGAACTCCACCTCTTCCGCTCGATAGAGATCGGGGTAGCTCAGGTACCGGGTGATGTATCGACAGACGGCGATCCCGAACAGGGCCCGCTCCCTGGCCTGTCCTCCCTCGCCGACGAGCGCTTCGTGGGCGCCGCGCTCGCGCCAGGTGGCGGCGACCGCCGCGCTGAAGCTCTTGTGCGGACCCGAGCGCCGGATCTGGATCTCAAGATTGACCCGGTCGATCCCCGGGACGTCGCGGATCCGGAGGGTGTCCCAGTCTATGACTCCCGTGAGGGCGCCGGTGTCCGGGTTCACCAGGATGTTCCCCGGCCCGAAATCTCCGTGGCTCACGCTGGGGGCGAAGCCGAGGTCCACCAGAGCTTCCGCGGCGTCCGCGAGCTCCTCGACGAGAAGCGTGCGCAGCTCCCTGCTCACGAACGACGCTTCTGCCACTCGCTCCAGGTCCTTCCGGACGGAATCGGTCACGATTTCGGCACCAGGCGCACACAGGGTCGCGCCCGAGACCGCATGGAGGACTCGCAGGAACCGTTTCGCATCGTCGTACGCGACCTCGCCGAGCGCCGTCCCGACGAGCTTCCATGCCAGACGGCCCGGCAGACGGGTTTCCGCGAGAACCAGGGTCGACCCGGACATGAGTCGCAGAAGCGGCTCGGGAACCCGGCGCAGCAGAGTGTCGTCATCCTGGATGACCCGTCTCAAGTCGAGCAGGGCCTGGTGGTTCTTGTCGACCAGGCCCTGCGCGGCGCCCTCGGGCACGACGCGCAAGACGCCATCCACCCCATCGGTCGACTCGAACACGGCCACTGCCGCCCCTCGGCTCCGCAGATGCACCTCCGAGACTGTGACTTCTTCGAGCCCCAGTCGCCGACGCACCTCGCCCCATAGAGGGGTCTCGAAGAAGGGACGCCACGAGAAGAGGTATGCCGCTCCGGACAGCGATCGACCGGAGAGGGAGAATGATGCTGGCACGCCCGACTCATGGCTGTCGAAGCCGAGTCGTAGCGCTCCTCCTCCCCACCCGCGCGCGACGCTCAGGAGGCGGCGCTCGGTCGTCCGTCGCGACGTCGGATGCATCGCCCGACGGATGATCTCTCGAAGCCGTCGTGAGCTTTCCTGCGAATCCACCAGGACCAGCGCGGCTCCACAGGCCGGGGGGCGGTCCCGCCACGCGCCGAGCAGCTGTCGCCCTTCCCTGTCCCGGGTGTCCACGAGCCAGAGAGCATCCTCTCCCGCGGGGCGAGCGTCCACGGGACGTGCATCCTCGATGCCCCAGGAATCGACGAAGCTGCGGCTCGCGAACGTGTCAGCCTGCCCCGACAGACCGAAGACTGCACGCAGGAGACCTGGCAGGTTCGCGGTCGATGAAGCCATTTCGCTTTCAACGCGGCTATGAGGCCCCGTGCTCCGTTCCCGTACTCGCCGTCTCACGGACCTCGGCCATAGTCGCCTCGGGTGTGCGACCGCCCCGGTAGCCGATCACTCTCGCCGGGTTTCCGGCGAGGATCGAATACGGCCGATACGTCTTCCCACTCACTACCGCGCCCGCGGAGACGATACAGCCCTCGGAGAGCACCGTGCCCGGCAGGATGAAGGCATTGGACGCGATGAAGACATTCCGCTCGATCCGGACCGGCTTGTCCGTCTGACCCTGTCGCTCCACGGGAGTGTCCGGATCGTCGTAGTTGTGGTTGACGCTCCAGATCTTGACCCCCGGGGCAGTGGATACGTCGTCCCCGATCGTGAGCCCGCCACGTGCCTGCAGAAAGTTGTCGAACCCGATGCTGACGTTGTCGCCGACCTCGAGGTTGTCGATCGAACGGAACCGGCAGCCGGCCAGGACCGTGAGGTTCTTGCCAGCCCGCTTCATACGGGGAGCGAGATATCGCGCCCGGAGCATGTTGCCGAACAGACCGGGAACGCCGGAGATGAGCCAATACCAGTAGAGGAAGCGCTCGTGGCGGTCCTTGAGGTCCCAGCGTAGCCGCCGCAAGAGGTTCCACCAGGTGATGCGATCCGACATCGGTCATCGACTCCTGCATAACGGTAACGGCCGTCGCAGCCCACTCGGCGGACGGTCCGCGATGCGGGCCTTTCGCCACCCTCCGTCCCTTCGTGTCGGACCCATCATGTACCGACTCCCTTCAACCAGGTAGGGGCGACGTGCACCAAAGATCGCGGGCCATCGCATTCTTTCCTATCCCGTCGCTCCACCTGCCGCACAACTACCGGGAGTACTACCTGTCCCGGGAGCTGGCCGAGCGGGGTTGGAGCGTCTCGTGGCTCCGACCGCGGTCCGGGGAGAACCGGGGCGTGTCCATCGAGTGGCCGGTCATCGAGTTCCACGACATGGACTTCCGTGGCCGGAAGTATCATCTCCCCGTCTACCTCGGGACGAAGCTGCGCCGCGCAGGGACCCATCTCGTGTGGCTCTCCGGCTGGAACATCCGCTCGAGACCACATCTGTATTGGATGGTCAGGATCCTCAAGTCCCTGAGTTTGCGGATCGTCTACGACCCGATCGATCCCATCTGCGAGTTCGCGGCGGCCCAGGACGACGCCTCGGTGGATCGTGCCTGTGCGTGCGATCTGGCCCAGGTGTACTCGATGTGCGACCTCACCTTCTGTGTCACACCGGAGATCAGGGACCTCCTCGTGTCCAACGGCGCACCCGCCGACCGCTTGCGGATCGCCCGTTGGGGCACGGACGGTCGCCTGTTCGACCCCGCAACGGCGCGCTGCGACCTGAAGGATCGCCTCGGCCTCGATCCGAGCGCCTTCCTGGTCGGCTGGCTGGGCGGCATGGAGCTCTACAAGGGCCTCCGGGAGGTGATCATGCCCCTGGTGGAGACACTCTCACGGGACCACCCGGACATCCACTTCGTGATCGCCGGGCGAGGAACGCTGGAGCCCGAGATCCGTCGATGGGCCGAGGAGAGGCCGCACCTCGCGGTCACGATCCTGCCTGCGATCCCCTACGAGGAGGCCCCGGGATTCACCGGGTCCCTGGATGCCTATCTGGTGCCGACGAATCCACGGTCGAGCTACGCGGAGGCCATCTGCCCGATCAAGTGCTTCGATGCGTTGGCGATGGGTACGCCTCTCGTGGTGACCCGCACGGAGGGGACCGCCTTTCTCGATGAGTATCCGACGGTCTCCTTCGCACGGTTCGACCACGATTCGTTCCTTGCGGCGCTCCTCGAGCTCTACAGGGTCCGGCGTCCGGACAGGCCGCAGCAAAGCGTGACGCGCTTCACGCACCAGCAGGTTTCGAAGGAGATCGCCGATGCCCTCGAGACCATCGTCCCTTGATGCTTGCCGGGGTGGGATGCGTGCATCATCGTTTCGTCCCCGCGTAAAGTCCAATCGGAGCGTCCCATGGCCAGGAAGGGCATCATTCTCGCCGGTGGCACAGGCACCCGCCTGCACCCGTTGACGGTTTGCGTGAGCAAGCAGCTCATGCCCGTCTACGACAAGCCGATGATCTACTATCCCTTGAGCACGCTCATGCTGGCGGGCATTCAGGACGTGCTGGTGATCACGACGCCGCAGGACGTGAGTGCCTTCCAGGCCCTCCTTCGTGACGGCTCGCAGTGGGGGATGTCCATCAGCTACGCGGTGCAGCCGAGCCCCGATGGGCTGGCCCAGGCGTTTCTCATCGGGGAGGATTTCGTCGGCTCCGATCCGGTCACCCTCATCCTGGGCGACAACATCTTCTACGGTCAGGGCCTGACCGGCCAGCTGATGCGCGCGGCTACTCGTGAGAGTGGGGCGGACGTATTCGGCTATTACGTGCAGGACCCGCAGCGGTACGGCGTCGTCGAGTTCGATGCGAACGGAAGGGCCGTCAGCATCGAGGAGAAGCCGGAGAAGCCGCGCTCGAGCTACGCCGTCACTGGACTCTACTTCTACGACAACGACGTGGTCGACATCGCCAGGAATGTGCGGCCCTCGGCACGGGGCGAGCTGGAGATCACGGACGTGAACCGGGCGTATCTCGAACGTGGTGACCTCAACGTCCAGCTCCTGAGCCGCGGCACGGCCTGGCTCGACACGGGCACCCACGCCTCCTTGCTCGACGCGGCGCTCTTCATCCGGGTGCTCGAGGAGAGGCAGGGGCTGAAGGTGGCCTGCCCGGAAGAGATCGCGTGGAGAAAGGGCTTCATCGACTCCGACCAGCTCGCGGCCATTGCCTCCCTCCTGACGAAGAGCGGCTACGGCCAGTATCTGCTGGGTCTCTTGGAGTCGGACTCGGTATCCTCACCCTCGAACTGACCCATGACCGTACAATCGACATTCACGCCGGAAAACCTGCTGGTCACCGGCGGAGCAGGTTTCATCGGCGCCAACTTCGTGAGCTACTGGCTCGGGAGTCGACCGACCGGTCGGGTGGTCGTCCTCGACGCCCTGACCTACGCGGGCAACGCCGCGAATCTGGCGGCGGTCGAGCAGAACGCGCGCTACCGCTTCGTGCACGGCGACATCACGGACGAGCAGCTCATCGAGGACATCCTCCGTCAGGAGGCGATCGACACCATCGTCCATTTCGCCGCCGAGAGCCACGTCGACCGCTCGATCCACGGGCCGGACGCCTTTCTGCGAACCAACATCCTCGGAACGCATTCCCTGCTGAAGGTCGCGAAGCGAGTCTGGCTCGACGATGAAGCCACCGCGACTTCGAATCACCGCTTCCACCACGTCTCCACGGACGAGGTATACGGTTCGCTGCAGCCGGAGGACGCTCCGTTCTCCGAGACGACGCCGTATGCGCCCAACTCGCCCTACTCGGCGAGCAAGGCGAGCTCGGACCACCTGGTGAGGGCCTACCACCATACGTTCGGACTGAACGTCGTCACCAGCAACTGCTCGAACAACTACGGCCCGTATCAGTTTCCCGAGAAGCTGATCCCTCTGATCCTCGTCAACATCCTCGACGGGAAGTCACTGCCGGTATACGGGGACGGCCTCAACATCCGGGACTGGTTGTACGTCGAGGATCACTGCCGCGGCATCGAGCAGTGCATTTTGGCCGGTCGGGTCGGCGAAACGTACAACCTCGGCGGCAACAACGAGTGGACCAACATCGACATCGTGAGACTGCTCTGCCGGCTGATGGACGAGCGTTTCCGCACTGACCCGCAGCTGTCGATCCGGTTCCCAGATTCCCCGTCCGCGAAGGGATCCTCATCGGAGACCTTGATCACGTTCGTGAGAGATCGTCCCGGACACGATCGCCGCTACGCGATCGACGCGAGAAAGGCCGAGCGGGAGCTCGACTACCGTCCCCGAGAGACGTTCGAGTCCGGCATCGAGAAGACGCTGACGTGGTATCTGGAGAACGAGTCCTGGTGGAGAGCCGTCATGGACGGCAGCTACCGCGACTGGATCCTGGCCAACTACTGACCCACGTCGCCAACATGAATGTGTCGGAGCTGTCCCTGCCGGGCGTCCTGTTGATACGACCGAAGTTGTTCCGGGACGACCGAGGGATGTTCCTCGAAACCTGGCAGGAGAGTCGGTACGCGCAGGCAGGCCTGCCTTCGACGTTCGTGCAGGACAATGCGGCGCGTTCCAAGCGCGGCGTCCTTCGTGGTCTGCACTACCAGTATCCGGAACCACAGGGCAAGCTCGTCATGGTTCTGCATGGCGAGGTACTGGACGCGGCCGTGGACATCCGTCGAGGGTCACCCACGTTCGGACAGTGGGTGACGGAAATGTTGAGCGCCGACAACGGCCATCAGCTCTGGATTCCCGAGGGATTCGCCCACGGCTATGTCGTGCTCTCCGAGTCGGCGGTCTGCGCGTACAAGTGCACACGCCCGTACAACGCGACTGCCGATGCGGCCATACGGTACGACGACCCGGACATCGGCATCGAGTGGCCGACGGAGGATCCTATCCTGTCTGCCAAGGACGCGGCCGCGCCCCTCCTCGGCTCCGTCCGCGCAGACAGGCTCCCGACGTATTGACCGGAGGGCGCGGGACTCACTCGCTGCTGTAGGCCGCGGCGTCCGACACGACGACCTGGCCCTCCGCGAGCTCGACCGTCAGGTCGGCGGCGTTGCGCAAGGCGACCTGATGTGAGATCGCAAGAATCGTCACGCGCCCCCTGAGCTCCCGGAGCGTATCGAGGATGGCGGCCTCGGTCGCCGCATCGAGTCCGGTGGTCGCCTCGTCCAGGATGAGGAGAGCAGGGTCCTTCACGAGGGCACGAGCGATCGCGAGTCGCTGACGCTGCCCGCCGGAAAGGTTGGAACCCTGGGGCGAGATGATGGCGTCGATGCCGTCGGCGTGCCGCGCGATGAACTCCCCGGCGCCGGCGTCTTCCAACGCTCGCAGGACGCGGTCGTCGGAAATGGTCTCGTCGCCCAGCGTGATGTTCCGTCGCACCGAGTCGTGGAAGAGGAACACGTCCTGGGGCACGTACCCGATCAACTCCCGCCAGCTGCGGAGGTCCAGCTCGCTCAAGGGTATCCCGTCGATGTGCACTTCGCCCGAATCGGGGCGACGCAGGCCGATCACGAGATCCAGGATCGTGCTCTTCCCGCTCCCCGAAGGGCCGATGAGGGCCGTGAGGCGACGTGCCGGGATGAACAGGTTGATGCCGTCCAGCACCCGCAGGTCGCCGTAGGAGAACGTCACGTCGCGGAGCTCGACGCCTTCGTGCAGTCCCGTCACTGGCCGAGATCCGGTGTGGACCTCGGCCGCAGCCGTCGCTTCGTCGATCTGTGACTTCAGCGACCAGAACATGCTCTCCCCGTTCACCATCGACTGGTAGTGCATCTGGAGGCTGTTCACGTTCGTCATGATCCTGTAGAAGACGAACGCGAGGACGATGATGGACGAGAAGGAGCGATCTGCGACCGTCAGCAGGATGAAGAGGCCCAGGCCCAGCATCAGCGTCACGACCGGCTCCTGGAACAGCCGGATCGATTCCGTGGCCACCACGTTCTTGCGGTCGGCCTCGTTCAGCCCTTCGGCCTCGCCCTCCAGCAACGGCCAGAAGAGGTCCTCGCGGGCCATGGCCTTCATGGGCTTGATCCCCTGCAGCGCTTCGACGAGCCTGGCCGTGAGGCTGCGCGTGAGGCGCATGCCTTCCTCACCGGCCGCCCGGCCCATCTCCACGAAATGCCGCAGCCCACGCAGGAGAAGGGCGCCCGTGACGAGCGCGCCGACCGTCACCTGCCACGAGATCAACGCGGACACGACGAGGTACGCGAGAACCTGCACGACGCCGCCGAGAATCACGCACGCCTCGCGATAGGCCATCGCGGAGCGCACCGCCTCCCGGCTGATGCTGTTGGCGAAGCCGCCGACCGGCTGGGACCCGATGTAGCTCCACCTGGACCGCAGGAGCGCGCGGACGAGCTGGAGCCGCAGATCGAGCGTGACGCGGGCGACCGTGAACCCCACCTGTCGCATGGCGAGCCAGAGGAAGATCGCCTTGAGCGTGATGCCGAGCACCACGAGGCCAACGAGGACGGGAAGCGTCGGAGCCACGCCGATCGCTCCCAGTCCCCTCTGCATGGCGGCGCCCACGGTGGAAGTCTCCGTGGACGTCGAGGCGATCTCCAGAAGGGGGACCAGCGTGATCACACTCACGCCCTCGAGCAGGCCGCCACCCATCAGCAACGCCACCATCAGTACCGTACGAGCCCGGTACGCGGTAGCGAAATGAACGAAGAAGGCCTTCGTCCGGGGATGAATCAGGGGCATGGCGTCGTCTCGCCGCGGCGATTGCCGGAGAGGGCTCCAGGAAGGAGGTCGGGATCAATTTGCATCATTTGGGAGTGACCCCAAAGTCCAGGCTCTCGGCCAAGGAACCGCTTCCACGTATAATCCCTTCGCGTTCGCGGTGCGACGGCCCCCACCCGCCCCCTGCTCCACGAATCCGTGTCACCTCAGGAGCGAGGTCCATGACGAGCACCCCGCACTCTGCGGGACCCCGACGTTTCGCCCTCATCATCGGGGCCATGAAGTCGGGCACCACGAGTCTGTTCGAGTTGCTGGTCCAGCACCCGGAGATCGCCGGTTCCAGGGTGAAGGAGCCGGATTTCTTCGTCTCGGGCGACCCGGCACGGCGGTGGCGCGAATATCTGGCGCTGTGGGATTGGGACGAGTCGCGCCATCGCATCGCGCTGGAGGCATCCACCCAGTACACGAAGTATCCCTGGGTGCCGGGCGTACCCGAGCGCATCGCATCCTGCTCGGGGGCGTCGTTCAAGTTCATCTACATGGTTCGAGACCCCGTCGCGCGGATCGCGTCCCAGGTCCGCCACGGGCTCTTCGACGGATGGGGGAAGTCGCTCGACGACGGAATGACGCCCGACCTCCTGGATTTCTCCCGGTATGCGATGCAGGCCGATCGGTACATGGCGCATTTCCCCCGTCACGACCTGCTGATCCTCACACTCGAGGAGCTCAAGGCGTCGCCGGAGGCCGTCCTGAAGAAGGTGTGCCGGTTCCTCGAGGTCTCCGACCACTCCTTCGTCGGGGCGGACGAGCCGCGCAACACCGGGGACCTCTATACCGTACCGCCCCTCGTGGCGCGCATCGCGCACAACCCCGTCGCGCTCTGGGTCTATCGCAACGTGCTTCCGCTCACGGTCCGAAGCCGACTGCGGCGCGTCCTCGCGCGTCTCGGCAAGCGGCAAACCGAGCGACCGCTGGCCCGATGGAAGCTGAACCCGGAAGAGATCACCTACGTGCGTGAGGCGCTTTCGACCGACCTGGCACGGCTCCGGGACGAATACGGGGTGCAGGCGAGCTGGCTTCCCCCCGCTCCGTCGGCCACCCCTGCCGACCCGGTCGGCTGATCCTCACGGAAGGACGTTGCGCTGCACGGCCTCCACGATGCGGGACACTTCCGCGTCGGTCAGCCGCGAGGACATGGGAATGCTGACGATGCGCCGGCCGATCTCCGACGCCACCGGGCAGTCCTCGAGCTTCCACCCGAACATCGAGCGGTAGTACGGGTGCTCCGGAATGGCCAGATAGTGGACCCCCACGCCGATCCGGTCCGCGGTCATCCGATCGAGGAAGGTGTCCCGTTCGACGGCGCCCTCGGCGAGCACGAGCGTGTAGAGATGTAGCCCATGCCTGGTGCCTGGCGCTTCCATCGCGGGTGTCGTCACCGGCAGATCGGCGAAAGCACGATCATAGGTGTCCCACACCTGGCGGCGTCGCGCCCACATCTCTTCGATGCGGCTCAACTGGTGCAGGCCGATGGCGGCCTGGAGATCCATCATGTTGTACTTGAAGCCCGCCTCGGACACGTAGTAGTGCTTGTAGCCCTCGTCCCCGAACCGCTTCCATGCGTCTTTGCTCATCCCGTGCAGCGCCAGCACCTTGAGTCGATCCGCATGTTCGGGCCGACGCGTGACGATCATCCCGCCTTCGCCGGTCGTGATGTTCTTCGTGACGTAGAAGCTGAAGCAGCCGAAGTCACCGAACGTCCCGACGTGTCTCCCGTCGAACTGCGTCTCCACCGCGTGTGCGCAGTCCTCGATCATCAGGAGGTCGTGACGCGCACAGAGGTCGGTGAGCGCGTCCATCTCGCAGGGCCGACCAGCGAAGTGGACGGGTAGGATGGCCTTCGTGGCAGGCGTGATACGCCGCTCGACCTCGGCCGGAGAGAGGTTCAGCGTCCGGCGGTCCACATCCGCCAGCACCGGCGTCGCCCCGCTGTGGATGATCGCGTTGACGGTGGCGGCGAACGTCAGGCCGGTGGTGATCACCTCGTCCCCCGGTCCGATCCCGGCAGCGATCAGGCTCAGGTGCAGGGCCGCGGTGCAGGAGTTCACCGCAACCGCGTGCGGAGCCCCCACGTACCCGGCGAACTCCTTCTCGAAGCGAGCCGTCCGGGGTCCCGTCCCGACCCAGCCGCTCCGCAGCGTGTCGACGACCTCCTGGATTTCTGGCTCACGGATGTCGGGCGCGCCGAAGATGATGAATTGATCCTGTGGGGACGTAGCCACCATGACCTCATGTCGTGGAAAGGGACGGCGCACCGATGGTGCACCCTCGTAGAAGGACGGGCGCGACGTCCTGCTTGAAGCGCCTCAGGGTCTCGTCCAGCGTGAACCGCTCGAGGACCGTGCGACGGGCCGCCGCCCCGAGGCGGACGCGCACGTCGACGTCCGTGACCAGGCGTCGAAGGAAGTCCGACGCCTGGTCCAGATCCCCGGGGCGGAATCGAAACCCCGACACATCGTGCTCGATGGCTTCTCGGTTGCCGCTGTTGTCGGGCACGAGCATGCCGAGGCCCGCCGACATGCACTCCAGCACCGCGAGCGAGAATCCTTCGCCGTGCGACGCGTGCATCGCGATGTCCGAGGAGGCCAGGATCCGACGGTAGTCCGGTCGGGCCCCGGGAAGGAAGAAGCGCCCCTCCAACCCGCGGCGTGCGACGAGCTCCCGGAACTCCTGCATGTCCGGGCCATCGCCGCAGTGGACGAAGTAGACGTGATCGTGGCCGTCCCCGTTGATCAGGCGATCCGCGCACTCGATGATGGACGCCACACCCTTGTAATGAACGGCACGGGAGAGGGAGACCACGACCACCGCGGACGTGGGGAGCGCGAACTCCCGCCGGACGTAGTCCCTGTCCGCACCCTCGACTTCCACCGGCTCGATCCCGTTGGGAATGAGAATGCACTTGTTGCGCGGCAGCTGGTACACGTCCCTGAATCGCCTCATGACGAACTCGGACGGCGCGATGTACAGGTCGCAGGAAAAGACCTGGAGGCGCTGCAGGAGGAACTTCACCAGCTTCCTGGGCATCGAGGCCGTGCGATCCCCGGGTGTCTGGTCGTTGTTCACGAGGACCTTCACGCCCCATCGCCGCAGGCGGGCGTACGTCCGATCCAGAGCCGCCCGATCCGTGAGGTAGACGGCGCCGATCCGCTCGTCCCGGATCAGCCGTTCGAGGCGCTCCCGGCTCTCTCTCTTCTCGTCGGAGAAGTCCAGTTGGTGTACCTTGATTCCGGCAGCGGCCACGGCGGGGGGGATGCCACGCACCTCCGGATAGATGATGTGGACCTTCCCACCCGCACCGGCGTGGACCTCTGCGAGCGCGAGCCAGATGCGCTCCATGAACCACCAGGCGTAGCCCACGTCGGAGCGCCAGTTCGCAACCAGGAGCAGGCCATCGCGGTCGCGTCCGATCGGGTCATTCTGCATGTTCTCGATGAACCAGCGTAGGAAATGGGCCGCCCGCACCCCTCGGGGCACGAATGTCGGGATCGGGCCCGGGCCGAGCAAGGAGTACGAGAAGTGATCCACCCCCGCTCGGCCGCACGGGACCCATCGCGCCGCTCGCGTCGAGCGCCGCGCGAGATCGATCCCATCTATCGCATCAACGTGCGGGCGATCGTGCGGTTTCTTCGTACCCAGCCCCCGTCGTTCTGGCTGCTCAACTTCTACTTCTTCATCGAGTACGTCCGCCCCCAACAGGTCTGGACGTCGCTGGACGTCCTGCCCTGGGGCGTAGCGTCCCTGGGACTCACGACCATCGCCGTCCTGGCCGAGGGGCGGACACCCCGCTTCAGGACGAAGGCGGGCCTGGCTCTGCTCGCGTATTCCGTGGTGCTCGTGCTCTCCTCGGTGACGGCGATCAACCCGGCGGCCTCCTATGCAGGGTGGCAGCTCTATTTCTCGTGGGTCCTGGTCTACTTCCTCGTCACCTCCACCATCACGACCGAGCGGCGCCTCCTCGTCTTCACCGTCGCCTTCCTGCTGTATTCTTTCAAAATGTCGCAGCACGGCTTCCGGTCCTGGGTGTCCAACGGTTTCGGCTTCAGCGACTGGGGGGTTACCGGAGGGCACGCGTGGTTCGCGAACTCGGGCGAGCTCGGCATCCAGATGTGCATCTTCCTGCCGCTCAGCGTGGAGTTCATCCTCGCGCTCCGGCAGGACTGGAGCCGCCTCACCCGCTGGTTCTTCTACCTGATGCCGATCACGGCCGTGGGGACCATCGTGGCGTCATCGTCGCGCGGGGCCCTGCTCGGTGCCGCGGCCGTCGGCCTGTGGTGGGTCCTTCGCTCCAAGCACCGGATACGGTCGCTGGTGGCCGTGGCGGCCCTGGCCGTGCTCACCTGGGTCGTCGTTCCCGAGGAGCAGAAGGCGCGATTCTCCACGGCGGGCGAAGACGAGACGTCCGTGAGTCGCCTGGTGCGCTGGGAAGCCGGAATCCAGATGGCCCAGGAGTACCCGGTGCTCGGGATCGGGTACAACAACTGGCTGACCTTTTACGGTCCTCTTTCCCACAACATCTTCATCGAGGCGTTGTCGGAAATGGGATATACGGGGCTGTTCGCCTTTCTCGCCCTCATCGGCGCGACGTTCCACGTGAACTTTCGCACACGACGGCTGATGCGCAGCGTCCCCGGGTCGAGTCGACTTCTGACGCACATGGCCCATGGGCTCGACGGGGCCCTCATCGGCTTCCTGGTCAGCGGCTTCTTCGTCACCGTCCTCTACTATCCGTTCTTCTGGATCAACCTCGCCATGAGCACGGCGGTCCATCTCACGGCGCAACGCGAACAGGCGCGGGTGGCTCATGGGCGCGCGACGGGTGCGATACGTCCGGTGGTACGACTCCCCGGAGGCAGGAGGCCCAGGGCGGGCCTTTCGGCGACGAGATGACGGAGCATCCATCCGACTCAGGCCAGCAACTGGTCGACGTACGGCGCGACGCGGCCAAGCTCGGCACGACGCTGCACTTCATCGATACGACCGGACCCGGAGGAGCCGAGACCATCTTCCTGGAGCTTGCGAGCGGACTGCGCGACCGGGGGTGGCGAACCAGAACCGTCGTGGTGGGGTCCGGCTGGGTCCTCGACGGTGTGCGAGCCAGGGAACTCCCGGTCGACATCGTACCCACCCGGGGCCGCCTCGACTTCTCCTATCTCCGGCAGCTGCACGGGCTCGTCCGACGCCACGGGGTGAAGCTCATCCACGCGCACATGTACAGCCCCGCCGTCTACGCGAGCATCGTCGGCGGTCTCACGGGGGCATCCGTCGTCGCCACCTTCCATGGGCGGACGGACGTCGATCGAGAGGGTATCGGAAGGCGTCTGCGGTATCGGCTGATCAACCGGCAGGCGACCGTGGTCTGCGTCTCGACGTCTCTCGCCACCGAGCTCGATCCGGACGGTCGAGGTCGATTCAGAGACCTCCGGGTCATCCACAACGGCGTGGATACGAGCGCCCGCGGCGAAACCCGTCGAAGCCTCCTGCGGCGCGAGCATGGCGTCTCGGATGACACGTTCCTCGTGGGCGCCATCGGAAACGTTCGACCGGCGAAGGACTATCCGAACCTTCTCCGCGCCGCGAGCCGCCTCCGTGCCGACGAGAGCGTCAAGTTCTGCATCGTCGGCCAACCGACCGACCCGCTCTACAGCGAGTTGCTCCGGATCCGGGACGATCTGGGCCTTTCCGAAAGAGTCTCCTTCTGGGGGTTCCGGAATGACATTCCCGACGTGCTCTCGGCGATGGACGCGCTCGTGATCAGCTCCAGCAGCGAGGGGTTCTCCCTCGCTGCCGTTCAAGCCATGTCCGCCGGCAGACCGGTCATCGCAACCCGATGCGGTGGGCCCGAAGAGATTCTGACCCACGGTGTGGACGGGATCCTGGTGCCCACCTCGGACCCGGATTCTCTCGCGGCGGCGATCCGGACGATCGCTGCGGATCGCGCGCTCCGGGAGGGATTGGCACGGGCGGCTCGCGAGACTGCAGTCACGAGATTCTCGCTGACTGCCATGCTCGACCAATACGAGCAGATCTATCGCCGCGTGCTGGCATCTCAGGCATCGGGCCGCGAAGCGGGCGACCAGCGGATCCCGCGGGACGGATGAGCGCGCAGGATGTCCGGGACGCGGGAGGCTTGGCGCTGCCCGCCGGAAAGCGATTCGTATTCACGATTCTCGACGATACCGACGATGCGCGGGTGGACAACGTCGGTCCCGTGTACGCCCTGCTCGAGGCGTTGGGCTTCCGAACGACCAAGACGGTATGGCCGGTGGCGTGCCCCGAGGGCAGCCGAAACTACTTCGCAGGCGACACCCTCGCGGAGCCGGCGTATCGGCTCTTCTGCGAGCAGCTCCACCGGGACGGCTTCGAGCTCACCTGGCACAGCGCCACGATGGAGTCCAGCACGAGGTCGAGGATCGAGCAGGGCCTCGAGACCTTCACGCGGGTGTTCGGGATCGAGCCGCGTGTTCATACGAACCATGCCCAGAACCGCGAGAACATCTACTGGGGAGGGAAGAGGTACCGAACGGCACCTCTGAGGTGGCTGGCCGCCCTCGGACGCGGTGCGGAGCGCTACGAAGGAGAGGTCACGGGCTCGCCCTACTTCTGGGGTGACCTCTGCAAGCAGGCCTTCCCGTACGTCCGCAACTTCACTTTCCGCCGGGTCAACACCAGGTCCGCCGATCCCTACTTCCCCTACCGGCTCGAGCAGACCCCTTACGTCAACCTCTGGTTCTCGACATCGGATGCGGCGGACATCGGGGAGTTCCGACGACTGATGACCCATGCGGCGGTCGACCAGCTCTGCGAAGAGCGCGGCGTGTGCATCCTCTCCACCCATCTCGGCAAGGGGTTCGCGACCGACGGGAGGGTCGATCCGTCGTTCGAAGCCGTCCTGAGGCACATCGCCGAGCTTCCGGGATGGTTCGTGCCCGCCGGTGAGCTTCTGGACCACATGGTGCGTCTCCGGACGCCCCCCACCCTGACTCGCCTGCAGTTGCTCCGCCTCGAGACGAGGCACGCGCTGGACCGCCTTCGCGGCACGGGCAGGGGACCCGACGCTCGCGCCCCGGACGTGTCGAACACCCCCACGTCGGTCGGCTGACCGGGACGGTGTGGCGGAGCCTTAGCCGCTGGCGAACCAGAATCCCGGCACGTATGCTCCACCGGAACAGCACGTAGGGGTTCCCTGCCCAGGCGTCGGGAATGATGCTCCGAGAGAAGGTTCTTGCCGGCCTACCGGAAGGGGTTCTCGCCAGGCCCAAGGAGTATCTCAAGGCAGGCCTGAGGACCCTCGGGATCGAGATGCGCCGCGCCTCGGAGGCACCACCGCCTCCCCCCCTGCTCCAGGATCCGCTGGAGGTCGTCTCCCGGAGAAACTCGCACGACTTCGTCGCGCTCGAGTGTCCGCTGTCCGAATGCGTCGTCTACAACGGCTTCACGACCGCCCGGTCCGGATGGCACCCCTTCGTCCAGGCAGCGTCGGACTACATCGAGCGCGGAATCGACGACTACGAGCGCTCTCTCCTCCCACGGTACTACCAGGCCTGGCAGCCGAAGAATGCGCTCGACGCCATGATCGGCCTGGCTTCCGGACCCACTTCGTTGAGGGAGCTTCCCTCCTACGTGTTCCACGTACCCTGGTCCGACAAGACGCCGCGGGAACAGGCTGCCTTCATGGCGCGGATCATCGAGATCGAGAACTCGTCGTTCGGGGCGCCGACGCTCACGTCGGCGGACGGGTACTGCCTTCATGGCCCGGTGTCCGCGAGCAAAGGACGATTGGAGCTGAAGCGCCTCCTACGGGTCGTGGAGTCGATCCGGCGTCACGGCTACGACCGATCGAAGGGCGACGTGACGGTTCATGTGCTGCATCGGAACGGACAGTTCCGATACATGATCATCCACGGTCAGCACCGAGCGGCGGCCCTGGCCGCTCTGGGCCATGAACGGCTGCCGGCCATTCCGATCAACCTGGTCGACGCCGACCACGTGGAGCACTGGCCCGGCGTGTACCGGGGGTTCTGGACGGCTTCCGATGCCCTGACCTTCTTCGACCATCTGTTCCGTTTCGACTCCCGCGCGTGGGCGGACGAGAAGCGGATTTTCGGCAGGGCGAACGGGTCGCGCGCGTCAGTCGCTCGCTCGTCGACCTGAACGCCCTGGCCCCAGGGAGCCCACCGCCCCTCAGCCCTCGGTCCGTACGACACGGTACGCTGATCGAACCCCGGGGGGGTCCCCCACCCCCTTGCGGACGTCGTGGATTGACACCCCCCAGGGCCATTTCGACTCTGCGGGTTTCCCATGCTCGTGCCGCCTCAACTCGGTATCGTCAGACACGGCAAGGAGTATCAGGCGCCGGCACAGGATACACGCCTGACGGGGACAGAATCCGCGTATTTCCACCCGAGCCGCTGGTACAATCCATGCATCATCTGTTGCGCGTTCACATCGGGTGCGCCTGACGCCGAACAACGCTGCTCAGAGCAAAACCGTCGAAAGGCGGCGACGCAGAGCCACGGGGCTGTAGTGGTCACACGATCACCAGGCTAGCCGGGCCGCCAGCGATCCTGAACCTCACTTCAGGCTTACTGGCGGCCCGGCTTTTCTTCGTAGAGGACACGCGGTCCGAGTAGGTACGGCCGCGTGACCGCTGGTCCCTGATCGGACCGGCGGCAGGCCAGGAGATCTACCGTGGTGATGAGGAATTTCGGGGCGGGCGGCCTAACAGGACGTCGTCGCTCGCGGCGAGCCGCAACCCTCCTCCGGACGGCGCCTGTGCTGCTCATCGCAGCGCTGTTGTCCTGTGACGCGGCTTCGGAGATCACCGGAATCAGGCGCGACGTCGATTTGTCGAGCGCGCTGCTTCGGATCGCGAGCGGGAACCGTCAGGACGGGGAAGTCGGCACGCCCACCCCCGAGCCGTTGGTGGTGCAGGTCGTGGATGGCGACGGTGCGCCGGTCCAGGGCGCTCCCGTGGTCTGGGTGTTCGCGCAGGGTGGCGGTGTCGCTCCCGGCGACACGGCGATGGCCAAGCAGCGCCTGTCGGCCACCGACGCGGACGGGCGTGTCGAGATGGTCTGGTCGCTGGGAACGACCGCCGGCGCCCAGGAAGCCTTCGCGTACATCGTGCGACCCGAGGATCTCGCGAAGCTCGAGGACGCGACCTCCATCCAGGCCAGCCAGGACTGGACGGTCCGCTTCCGTGCTTCGGCGGAGCCCGGCGCCCCGACGCGCCTCTCCACGTCGCCCACCGAACCCGAGGTGATGCCGGGTGAGACGCTCACTCTGCAGGCTCACGCGGAGGATCGGTACGGAAACGACGTCGAGGACGTATCGCTCGAGTGGACCTCCTCCAACGAGGAGGTGGCCCGTGTCGATGCGGACGGCCTCGTGGAGGCCCTCAGCCCGGGCAGCGCCGAGATCACCGTCCGAGCGGACTCGGTGGCGGCCAGCACGACAGTCACCGTCGAGGAGCCGCCGCTGAGCGTGGCGGTGCGGCCCTTCGACGTCACGCTGACTGTCGGGGACACCCTGCGCTTCGACGCCTCGATCTTCGATGCCGACGACAGGCCGGTCGACGGGATGGAGATCCGTTGGTCTTCGAGCGACGCGTCCATCCTGACCGTCGACCAGGCCGGACTCGCGACCGCCCGCGGGCCGGGGATCGCCGCGATCGTCGCCTCAACGGACGGCGGGTCCGGAGCGGAGCAGGTCACCGTCCTCCCCGCTGGAGCGGAGGGGACAGCACCCGATCGCGTCGGGGACCTGAGGGTCACGACCGTCACCCAGACGCAGGTCACGCTGCGCTGGACCGCCGTCGAGGACGGCACCGGCGCCCCGGCCACCTACGCCATCCGGTACGGCTCGCCGACCATCCGCTGGTGGACGGCGAACCCCACGGAAGTCACGACGGCGGGGGCCGCCGTGGGCCGGACCGCCTCCTACACCTTCGATGACCTGGAGCCCGGCAGTCAGTACCAGTTCCAGCTCGTCGCCTTCCGCGGGACCCTCAACCAAAACGCCGTGTTCGGCTCCCTGTCCAACGTCGCCGGCGCCACGACCGAAGCTCCCGAGCCGGGGCCGGTCGTGTCGCTCACGGTCACCCCTGCCAGCCACACCTTCACGGATGTGGGGCAAACCCGACAGCTCAGCGTGACCGGGCGCGACGCCCAGGGCCGAGAGGTGGACGGTGCAGAGTTCGAGTTCGTGAGCTCCAACCCTTCAATCGTGAGTGTCGACGCCATGGGGAGAATGACGGCGCGCGCGGTCGGGGCCGCCACGGTCATCGTGTCCTCGGTGTGTTGCTCCGCCGAGAGCTCGGTCGCGGTCCAGGTCCAGGAGGCCACGTCCGAGCCCGCGGTCGAATCCGTGACAGTGAGCCCGACGAGCCGTACCTTCACGTCGATCGGCCAGACCACGCAGATCACCGCGAGGGGGTACGACGCGGAAGGTGACGTGGTCTCAGGTGCCGAGTTCACCTACGAGAGCACGAATCCTTCCATCGTGAGCGTGGACGACATGGGGAGAATGACGGCGCGCGCAGCCGGGGCCGCGAGCATCATCGTGTCTTCCGTCTGCTGCTCCGCTCAGGCGGGGATCGATGTCGAGGTCGATCCGGATGATCCGCCATCACTGCCGACCGAGTACAATGAGCCATCGGGCCTGAGCGTACTCTTCCACGCAGACGGCACGTCGAAGAACTTCGGGGTCATGGCCAGCGAACAAGACGTCGTGGTGGTCACGGACTCCGATGCACCGAACGGAAGGGCCATCGAGTTCCGTTGGCCTCAGGGGTCGGGCGAAGGATTTTCGTCCCACTACAGCCCTTCGTTCGGCCCGGTTCGGGAGGTCTACTATCGGATCGTCATCGCAGTCAACCCCGACTGGCAGCACCACCCCGGAGGCGACAAGCTCATGTACTTCGGGCATGTCGGCAAATCCTCGAGCTACTTCCTCCAGTGGCGCAGGGGCAGCGGCTTCGGTGACGGCGACTACAAGATGGGGTTCCAGAATCAGAGCCCCACAGGCGGAAGCCCGAGCTTCATCTTCATCAACCAGGCTGATCCGAACGATTCGGATCAGGGCGCGGAAAGGTTCGTCACACACGACGGGAACTACCACGTCTACGAGGTCCACATGGTCGCGCAGAGCAGCGCGTCAGCCTCGGACGGTGAGTTCCGTATGTGGTTCGACGGCGAATTGAAAGAGGAGCGCACCAACATGCGTTGGGTCACCTCGGGCGACGTCCGCTTCGAAGACGCCCAATGGTATCCGTACTGGGGCGGGAACGGCGGCGAGGTGAAGTCGGTCAGTCCGTATGATTGGCTCCGCTACGGCGAGCTGTACATCAGCGGAAGGCCATAGCACTTCTAGAGCGACGAGGTCAAGAAGGGAGCGGGGGCGCGGAGAGCCCCTGCTCCCTTCGTCGTTTCTGCGGTTGGAAGAGGTGCTGGCGGCAGGCTCAGGAGGCCAGTGTCCGCAGCGTGCAGTCGACACGCACCGTCAGGAGTTCTCTCAGCAGCGGCACCCGGGTCACGACCGGTAGACGTTTCGTCGCTGTGTAGCACAACCGCTCGACGATGAGGCCCGAGTTCTGGATCAATCCCTCGAACTTGCCCAGACTCATCTTGTTGAGTCCACCTTCGACATCTTGATACCGGCGAGCGCCGTCAGACTTGTATCGCGAGCGAGCTTCCATGACGACTGACTCCGGGAAGAGGAGATGTACCCAGGGGACCGGCGTCATGAACTGCATGTGGGCGCCATAGGCACTGAACCAGGGAGGACTGAAGGTGATCAGTGCACGTCCTCCGGGAGCAAGCATGGCGCTCATCTGACGTAGCGCTTCACGTGGATCACGAAAGTGTTCCATGGAATCCTTGCTGATGACGACATCCACCTGCTCACTTGGTGCAGCTTGCGCGAAGACGACCGGAACTCCGTGTCGGGCTGCCAACGCCCGACCCTGTGCCAGATATCGGTCATTGATGTCGACTCCAATCACGGCCCGGGCACCAGCCAACGCCAAGCCGACCGCCTGCGTGCCGACTCCGCAACCGAAGTCGACGACTCGTTGGCCCGCGATGATCTCGTCGAGCGCAGGAAAGGCCACACGAAGTGACGACAGAGGATCGCCGTGGCCGCTTGCAGACTTTGGACTGCTCCGAGGTTCACGGCACAAGGCACGGAGGACGTAGCCGAGGGCCATAGATGCTCCTGGTGAGCGGAATCGCGCCTGGACGAGCTATGCTGCCTGGGTCCCCGTCGGGCAAGAGTGGGCAGGAAGGAAATGCACCTCACGCCCCTTACATGCTGAGAAGGCGTAGCAACTCCGTACGCTCCCGCTCATTAAAGAAGCGGTGCGTCGGTGACGTGATCAGGCGATCCGCCAGCACTTCCGCTCCTGCGAGCGAACGGGTCGCCGGTGTGCTCAATCCCACATTCTGGGCGACCCGGAGGAGTGGTGTCGGATATCCACGGGCGACGCCGTACTTCCTGCCGGCGGCGGCCGCCGCCAAAGCGAGATCTCGGCTTCGCGCTATGAGGGGAAACCTAAGAAAGCTGGATTCTCCCCCCTCTACCGGCTCGCAGACTCGCAACGTGGTGACGTTCTCGAGGCCCGTCCGCAGTCGCCTTGCTGCCTCGCGTCTCCCGAGAACTTCATCGAGAACGGCCGTCTCGTGCTGGCATACCGTGGCCGCAGCCAGGCCCGAGATGTGCTCGAGAGGTGCGGGCGGCCGATACCGTGTCTCGCCGAGCGCCAACCAGGGGATGCTGGCCGGCAGACCGTACAAACCGGGACGGCCCAGGGCCCACTGCGCCCAGACGGTGAATGCCTCACGTAGGCTCGTCGAGCGGTGCGTCACGGTGGCGCTCTCCATGGCCGGAACGGCAGCGTGCCGCACGAGAAGGGCTCCGCCGCTTCCGCCCGTCCATCCTTTGCCTCTGCCGAAGCTCAAGACCGTGAGATCGCCGAAAGAGCCCGTGCCCTGGCCGTTCCACGACGATCCTACCCCCTGCGCTGCATCCTCGACGATGATGGCCCCGTGCTCCCGACACACCTCACGGATCACGTCCCACTGCAAAGGGAACCCGTACAGGTTCCCCACCACGACGCCACCCGCGCCAGCGCGCAATGCGTCGCGCAAGCTGTCCACGTCGGGAGAGAGCGTCCCGGGATCGATATCGTAGAACTCGATCGCCCCTCCAGCTCCGACCACGGCCGTGACGACGTCGAAGCAGGAGTACGCGGGGATGGCGACACGCTGCCCCGGACGCTTTCTTCGTACGTGTTCGAGAGCGAGTTGGAGCGCCTGCGTCCCGCTTCCCACCAGGATGGTCTCGCTCGCGCCGAACCGAGTCGTCAGGACCTCGCGGAGCTGCTCGGCCGCGCTCTTGCCGTCGCGGAGGGCCCAGGCAGTGGACCTGAGAAGCGCGCCGAATCGCAATGGCGAGTATGCAGGAGGCTGGTGCCGGAAGAATCTCATGCGCATGGGTGCACGGGAGTTACCCAACCGCCTCCGCCACGGATATCATTGTCCCCTTCACTCCGTTTCAGGATTGGACCGCCATGTGCGGATTCGTAGGACTCGTGCGGCCTGGTGCCGCTCGCGGGGGCGATCCGGAGCGCACCGTTCGCGACATGACCGGCGCGCTCCAACATCGTGGTCCCGACGACGAAGGTGTACACGTCGATCATTCGGCCGGTGTCTATCTGGGGTTCCGACGGCTGGCGATTCTGGATCTCTCGGCGGCAGGCCATCAGCCCATGGCATGCGCCAGCGGGCGGTACGTGGTCACCTTCAACGGCGAGATATACAACTTCCAGCAGCTTCGGGCAGATCTGGCCGCTTCGGGCGCCCGGTTCAGAGGCGGTTCCGACACGGAGGTCCTCCTCGCCGCCGTGGAGCGGTGGGGGTGTGAAGGGACGCTCCCCCGGCTGCGAGGCATGTTCGCGTTCGCGCTCTGGGACGTCCAGGATCGCGAGCTGTGGCTCGCCAGAGACCGGATGGGCATCAAGCCCCTCTACTTCCTCTCCCGAAACGGAGCGCTCGCGTTCGCGTCCGAGGCCCGCGCGTTCCATTTCTGCCCACTCTACGAAGGCAGAGGGAATCCGGGAGCGGCCGCGAGATTCCTGCAGACGCTGCGAGTCCCGGGTGAGTCATCTCTTCTCGATGAGGTCGAGAAGGTTCAGCCGGGAGAGGTTCTCCGGTTCAAGGTCGGAGGGGACCGAGTCGAGCTGGCCCAGCGGAAGCGTTACTGGGACCTCAGGATGGTCGCGATGGACGCTCGTGGTCGGGCGATTCGCGACGAGGAGGCGGCGGTGGAGGGGCTTCTCGACGTGCTCCGGGAGGCGGTCCGCCTCCGGCTGGTGGCCGACGTTCCTGTCGGTGCCTTCCTCTCCGGAGGCATCGACTCCTCGGCGGTGGTGGGGCTCATGCAGGAGCAGTCCCGTCAACCGGTGAAGACGTTCACCATAGCCTTCGGTAACGCCGACTTCGACGAGGGTCCGGCCGCGAACGCCATTGCGAACCATCTCGGCACGAACCACACCTCGGTCGCGTTCACCGAAGGAGACGTGCTGAACCTGGTTCCCACGCTGTCTGAGGTCTCCGACGAGCCCATGGCGAATCCCTCCCTGCTGCCGACTCTCCTCGTGAGCCGCGTGGCGCGCGAGCAGGTCGTCGTTGCGCTGTCCGGCGACGGGGGGGACGAGTTGTTCGGTGGTTACAATCGGTATCGCTATGGCGCCAGGATGATCCGCGGCACGCATCGCGCACCGCGGCTTCTCCGTCGTGGTGTCGCTCGTCTACTGAACGAGATCGCGGGTGCCGGCACGCTGGTCGAGCACCTCGAACGGCGCCGGCTGCCCGGGGTGACGCGACAACACCCCCTCTCGGAACGGGTTCGAAAGGTGGCGAGGGTGCTCGCGGCCGAGGACGAGCGTGCCGCCTACGAGAGCCTCATGAGCGTCGGCATCGCGGCTCCGCCCATCCGCAGTGGCGTCGAGGCGTACCACACGCGAATGGCGAATCCATCCAACGGCTCCCTGGAGTCGTGGATGATGCTGGAAGATCAGCTCGCCTACCTTCCCGAGGATCTGCTCACCAAGGTCGACCGGGCCAGCATGTGGGAATCCCTCGAGGCGCGGGTGCCGATCCTCGACCACCTGGTGGTGGAGTACAGCTGGCGGCTACCTGCCCGTATCAAGATCCGAGACGGAGTCAGCAAATGGCCCCTCCGCCAGGTGGCCGAACGTTACGTCCCCCGCAGCCTGCTCGATCGCCCCAAGATGGGTTTCACGGCACCTGTGGGAGAGTGGCTCCGAGGAGGGCTGCGGGAATGGGCACGTGACCTCTTGGAGCCGGCCGGTCTGCGCTCCTCCGGTCTGTGGGACGTCGAAGCCGTGGATCGGATGTGGCGCGAGTTCGAGGGCGGAAGGACCGACCTCGCTCTGGGAATCTGGACGGCGGCCGTACTGCAGGCGTGGATCGGACATTGGAAGGTGAGCTTCGCATGAGACGTCCGAGGCTGCTCTATCTCGGGCACAACCTTCCGTACCCACCCCATGAAGGCGCGCTCATCCGGAGCTACCACACCGTTCGCCTGCTGAGCGAGCATTTCGACGTCACTGGCGTGTACTTCTACCGACGGGGGGCTCACCCGTCCGGCGAGGACCGGCAGCGCGCGTCAGACGAACTGGGTCGCTTCGGGACGGTCGAAATCCATCCGATCCCGCAGGAGTACAGCCGTCTTCGGTTGCTGACCGACCACGCCAGGAGCGTGTTGGCACAGCAGCCCTATACGCGGTGGATGCACGCTTCGTCGGAGGCTCGACGGACCGTGGCCGACGTCGTCGCGAGCGGGCGGGTGGACCTGGTTCACGTCGACAGCCTGGATCTCGTCCACTATCTGCCGTTGATGGACTCGCTCCCGGTCGTGCTGGCTCACCACAACGTCGAATCAGCCCTTCTACGTCGTCGCGCGGAGCCGGAGAACGGTCTGCTCCGGGCCTACATCCGGCATCAGGCCGACCTCGTGGAGCGGGCGGAGCGCAAGTGGGCGAATGTCGTCTCGCTCAACGTTGCCGTATCCGAGGGAGACGCCGCGCTACTCAGACGGATCGCACCCGAAGCCGAGGTGCTCGTGGTCCCGAATGGCGTCGACACCACGGAGTTCGTACCCGGCGAAGCGGATACCCAAGGGGGCATCGTCTTCGTGGGTGGCTATTCGTGGTTTCCCAACACCGACGGCATGGAGTTCTTCGCCCGGGAGATCCTCCCGGTCATCCGGGAGCGCCATCCGCTCGTTCCGGTTCGGTGGATCGGCAAGGCACCCGACGAGGCGATGCGCCGATTCGGCGAGCTCGGCATCGAGATGCTGGGTTACGTGGACGATATCCGACCCATCGTTCGCGCTTCGCGGTGCGCCATCGTCCCGCTTCGGGTAGGTGGCGGCACGCGCCTCAAGATCCTCGACGCCTGGTCCATGGGTAAGGCGGTCGTCTCGACCTCGGTCGGATGCGAAGGGCTGATGACGCGGCATGGCACGAACATTCTGATCGCGGACCACCCGGCCGATTTCGCGGACGCCGTCTCGAGGGTGCTCGATGACTCCGCGCTGAGGCAACGGCTCGAATCCGAAGCTCGCTCGACGGCCGTGGAGCACTACGACTGGGCGACCCTCGGCGAAGTGATGGGGGCGAGATACCAACAGCTCCTGCCTCTACGGCAGTGACCGCGCCACCATCGGCCCCAGCGTATTCGCGACGCCCAGCGGCAGCTTCTGCCAGGCACGGACGGCGAGCCGGAACTTGGCGGAGTCCGGGCTCGGCGTCGCCGTAACACCGCCCGGAGCCCACTGCGCCCACGGCAGGGCGTGGTCTTCGGCACCCCACTGCTTCTTGAACCGGTGCGTGCCGGAGTCGGGCGAGCAACGCCCGAAGTTGAACGTGTGCGCACCCCGGCGCACGGCCTCCTCCATGAGCGACCAATAGAGCAGCATGTTCGGTGCGATGCGGCTGTGCTCCCGGAGCGCACCCGCCCAGGTGATCTCGAACTCGCCCTGCCACAGGAATCCGCAGCCGGCGGCCACGGCTCCTCCGTGGTGCTCGACGACGCAGAAGATGACGTGCTCCCCCAGGTGCGTGCGCAGGGCATGGAAGAAGCCTCGCGGCAGGACCGGCGTGCCGAGATCGCGCATCGTCGTCGAGAACACTTCGTAGAACGCGTCGGCGAGCTCGTGCCCGAAACGGGCCTCGAGACCTTCCTTCATCGGGCGGCGCACCTGACTCCGAACTTTGGCCTTGAGCCCGGATTCCCACAGCTCTTCCGCGGTGCCCGGAAGGGTCTTCAGCACGGTGAGCTTCCGGTCCGACACCGCGAGGTCCGCGGGAAGCTGTCGGCGGGCTCGGAGCTCGAGAAGGTCCACGCCGAGCCGACGGGCCTCGGAGACCGCATGTCTCGCGAGGGCGGCCCTCGCCTCGTCGGTCCCGATTGGGCCGCCGTAGCTGAGGAACGGCATCGACAGCAGGTAGTCCCCGAACAGGCGGCTCCGCACGCGAACGAGTGGAAGCAGCCCGCGGCAGACACCCGTGGGGTCCTCGGCGGCCCACCACCACACCTGGTGTCCGAGCTGGTCTTCCATGACCCGCCGCCACCCCGCCAGGTGACAGAAGGTGCTCCCGTCCAGCGACGCGACCGCCGCGTCCCAGGCACTCGCGTCCCCGGTGAAGGATCGCACCTCCACGGACGGATCCGGCTTGCTGGAAGTGACCGGCGTGTGGATCGTACGGCTCCCATCTCTGGAGTAGACCGCGGTCGTGCGCGCCTGAAGCTAGCCGTGGGTGTCCTGCCGACAAGTTCGCCATGGTGAAGGAAGCGCCGACCCTCCGGTCCTCGACTCGCCGCCCTCCGCACGTCGTCCGGGCGCTCGCGCGATACTGGCGTCTGCCGCTCCTCTGCGCGTGGCTGCCCGCGGCCTACCTGGTCACGCTGAGCCCGCTCCCCTCGATCACGCGTCCGGGTCCCGAACCGTTCGATCCGTGCCTCCTCTGCGGCTTCCGCGGCACCGCGGACGCGATCCTGAACGTGGTCTTCTTCGTGCCACTCGGGCTCGTGGCGGTCCGACGCCTAAGCCTGATGCGCACGACCGCGCTCGGGCTCGCGCTTTCCTTGGGCATCGAGATGGCGCAGCTCACGATCGCGGGAAGGTATTCGACGCTCGCCGACATCGTCTGGAACACCACGGGCGCCCTCGCGGGCGGATGGCTCCACGGGCGGCTCGCGCTGATCGCGCGCGGTACGCGCCCTCCGGCCGTAACGGGGCTCCTGCTCGCCCTCGCGGTGGGCGCGAGCGCGTTCATCGGCGGGTGGCTCCTCGAGCCCTCCCCCACGAACGACGCCTACTGGGGCCAGCGGACGCCCTCGTTCGGACCGGGCACGCGCTACACCGGCACCGTCCTGGAAGCCCGATTCAACGAGCACCCGTTCCCGACCGACCGTCTCCCGGATTCCTGGAGCAGTCCCGCGATGCTGCTCGAGGACTGGGAGCTCTCCGGCTCCGTCGTGAAGGGTCGACCGCCGGATCGGTTCACGTCGATTCTGAGCATCTACGACGGGCACCAGCGGGAGGTGCTGTACTTCGGCGCCTATCGCGAGCGGCTCTTCCTACGCGAGCGCCTCCGCGCCCAGGACTTCCTGCTCGATCAGCCGGAGCTCACGGCGTTCGGGGCGTTGGAGCCGGTGTCGGTGGGAGACACCGTGCGGCTCGCTGCCCGTCGATCGGGCGCGGAGCGGTGCATCTCGGTGGACGAGCGCGAGACGTGCCTCGCTTTCACGCCCGGCCGCCTCTGGGGCCTCCTCGCGTGGGGAAGCAGTCGCCCCGAGTGGTACCGTCGCGCGGTCGACACCCTGTGGCTCGCCGGGCTGTTCTTCCCCATCGGTCTGTTCGCCCGTACCTGGCGGCACGTGCTCCTCCACGGTGGTCTCGCCATCGTGTTCCTCGCCGCCGCGGTCGGCGTAACGCGGCTGGTGCCAGGCCCGCGGTCGGAGCTGCTCGCAGCACTGGCGGGTCTCGTCCTCGGACTCGCCGGAGCCCACCTGCTGCGATACCTGGGATCACCAGGATCATCGGACGAACGATCGCCCGGACCGACTCGGGGTTGAGCTCTCTCCGGCGACCGAGCGCCTCACGTCCCGTCGGGCGCCATCCCATCGAGCGTCTGCGCCACGGGCGCGAACCGGAACTCCCCGAGCATCCGGTCCAGCCGCCCCCAGGTCCGGCGCCTTCCCGCGAACGTCCGCACCTTCTGGAGCCAGGGCGCATCCACCTCCGGCACCCAGTCGTCCATCTCCCAGGGGTGGATGTAGAACATCCCCGGGTGGCCCCTGCGGGCCGCCTGCTCGAGCCCGGCCCGGACCAGTCCGTACGGCAGGAGCCGGAAGTACGCCCCGCCCGAGGCGGGGAGCGTCTGACCGAGCAGCCGCGCCGTGGTCGACGGGAACTCCGCGAGGCGGCCCGACGGGCGCTCGATCCAGTGCGGGTCGAGGGACCTGGCCGGGTACCCGTACGTCGGGTGCTGCGACACGGGGAAGAGGCTCGCGTCGTAGCGGTATCCCTCCTCGAGCAGGATGTCGAAAGCCCACTCGAGGCCGGGCACGATCGAGAAGCTCGGCGCGCGATACCCGAGCACGGGCTCCCCGGTGAGGTCCTCCAGGGCGGCCTTGCTCCGGCGCACGGATTCCCGGAAGCCGTCCGGGCCGAGCCGCCCCACCAGCTCGTGCTCGTAGCCGTGCGAGCCGACCTCGTGTCCGGCGGCGCCGATGCGGCGGACCATCGCGGGCTCGCGCTCGGCCAGCCATCCCACGACGAAGAACGTGCCCTGCGTCCCCCGCTCCGCGAGGAACTCGAGCACGCGGTCGACGACCGCCGGAGAGCGCCGCTCGAGGCCATCCCACGCGCTCATGGGGTAGTGGCGCGCGAGCGCGGTGGGGTGGAAGTACTCCTCCACGTCGACGGTGAAGTGGTGCGCGACGCTCATCGGCGGCGTGGTGCCTCCGCTGGAATGCTGATAGCGTAGCGCCGTCCGCCTCCCGCCCGACGCCCCGAGCCGACGACCCCGTGCCGCTCCAGCGCCTCCGATCCACCGCGGCCCGCCTTCGCGACGCGCTCGACGGTCTCCTGCACCGGCGTCGGCGCGTCCGCGCGGAGGAACGCCTCGCCGCGCTCCGCCCGCGCTCGGTGCTCGTGATCTGCCTCGGCAACGTCTGCCGGAGCCCCTACGCGGCCCGGTCGCTCGCCACGCGGGCGCCGGAGGTGCGCGTGGACTCCGCGGGGTTCATCGGCCCGGACCGCGCGCCCCCCGACACCGCCCTCGAGGTGGCCGGCGCGCGCGGGGTCCGGCACGCGGACCATCGCTCGAAGACGCTGACGGCCGAGCTCGTGCGGGAGTCCGACGCCGTGTTCGTGTTCGACCGCTTCAACGTGGCCCGGCTCCGCCGCTTCGGGGGAGCCGATTCCGGCCGCGTCTTCTGGCTCGGCGACTTCGACCCGGAATGGGCGGGAAAGCGGGCGATCGTCGATCCGTGGGGCAAGCCCGCGGAGGAGTTCGAGCGGACCTTCGCCCGCATCGATCGCTGCCTGGACGAGGTGGCGCGCGTGCTGCGCGGCTGAGGGCGCGCTCACCGCCCGACCACCCCGGCCACCCACAGCGCGGACTCCCTCAGGAACGGCCGCGGATCGCTCCAACGGAGCACCTCCGGGCGGTCGCCCGGTCGCCAGGGCACCAGGAAGCGGCCGAGGGCGCCCAGGCGGCCCGGCAGCGTTGGGTCGATGGCCCGGGCGCGGGGCCCCCGCAGGAGCATCCACAGGAGATGATCGACGTCGCCCCACTCCCAGCGGCTGCGGATGCCCTCGCGGAGCTCGGGCGCCGGGCCGACCTCCTCCCCGAGCGCCGATGAGACCAGCAGGCGCGGGAAGTCCACGCCCGCGTCGATCGCGAGCTGGAGCGAGCCCCAGAAGCGTCCGTTCACCTCCATGAGATAGGGCGTGCCGGTGGCGGCGTCCTCCTTGAACTCGACCATGGCCACGCCGGTCCAGCCGAGGGCCTCGAGCAGGCGCTCGGCGTGGCGGCGCACGTCCGGCCGGGGCCGCACGCTCTCGCGGTAGACGCTCACGCCGCCGGTGGGCGGCTTCTCGCGGATCCTGCGGTGGCCGAACGCGGCGAGCGGCCGCCCCTCTCGCGCGAGCAGGAAGACGCCGATCCCGGGGCCGGTCACGCGCTCCTGCACGAGGATCGGGTATGCTTCCGGCGGATAGGCCTCGAGGCCTTCCGCGAGCTCGGCCTCGTCTCTCGCCGGGCGCACGGAGAAGCGGAGCACGCCCGAGGGTCCGGGCACGGCCGAGCGCGCGGGCTTGAGCACCCACGGACCGGTCCCCGGGAGGTCGCCGGCGCTCGTCCGGGCCTCCGGGCAGGCCAGGACCACCTGGCGCGGCACGGGCACCCCCACCTCGGCCGCCAGGCGCGTGAGCCCCGCCTTGTCGGAGGCGGCTTCGTAGACGTCCCGCGGGGGCAGCGGGACGACGAGATCCGGCATCTCCTCGCGCAGGGGGAGCAGAAGCGGGATCGACGTGTCCGTCATCGGGAGGAGCACCTCGATCCCGTGCGCCTCGAGCAGGCGCCGCACGGAATGCACGAATCCCTCCGGATCGCGCAGGGGATCGGCGACCTGCTCGGTGTCCGACGCCCACCGCGACGCGCCCGCGAGCGGCCGGGCGAGCGCCGAGCACACCACCACCCGGTGCCCCGCGCGGCCGAGCGAGCGCACGGCCGCGAGGCTCGAGCGCTGCTCGCCGTCGGTGATGAGGATGCGCGCCAAGGGACGGTCCGGTGTGCGATCGCGTGTGGCGGCCGTTCCCGCCGAAGCGGCCGCGGAGATGATCGTGGGCCCGCCGGGGCCGGTCAACGGAAGCCTGGCACGGCCGTTGCCCGCTCCGACGATGGCACCCGCAGCGGAGGAGAGCCATGATCTCGTGGATGGAGCGACCCGCCCCGGAGCGCCTGCCGCGCCGGGCGGCTCGACGCTCCGCCGGCACGACCCTGGCCGTGGCGACCCTCGCCCTCGCCCTCGCCAGCTGCGACGAAACCGATGTGCCCGCCGGGCTCGTGGCGCCGACGGCGGCGTCCGTCGTGATTGCGGAGTCGGGCCTGCAGATGCAGGTCGGCGAGACGCGGACCCTCACGGTCGAGATCCGCGATGCCGACGGCGAGCCCATCCCCGGCGCGCCCCTGTCGTGGCGGAGCGGCGACGCGCGCGTGGCGGACGTGGACGCCCGCGGCCGGGTGACGGCCCTGCGCGCCGGCGGCACCCACGTGTACGCGGAGTCGGGCCTCCTGCGGGACTCCGTGAGCGTGTCGGTCTTCGCGCGCGCGGACGTCGCGCCGCAATCCTAGGCACGGCGGCACCTCCACCCGTATCTTTGTCGCGCTTCGCCCCGTTCGCCGGCGGTGCGCCGGCGCCCACGCTCCCTCGAGCCGCCGCTTTTGCCCCATCCCATCCGGTGCGCGCTCGCCGCGCTCGTCCTGATCGCGGGCCTCCCGTCCGCGCCCCTCGCCGCACAGTCCACCCTCTCCGCCTCCGTCTCCGGCACGGTCACGGACGCGCTGGGGGGACCGCTGCCGCGCGTGCTGGTGAGCCTGAACCCGATCGGCGGGGGGGCGTACCGGGAGACGACGACCGACAACCAGGGCGCGTTCACCTTCGCGCTCGTGGTCCCGGGCACCTACGAGCTCCGTGCGGAGGCGATCGGCTACCGGCCCCTCGTGGCCCGCACCGTCGAGGCCTCGGGGGGAGACGCGCTGCACGTGCCGCTCGAGCTCGCGATGGCCCGGCCCCCGGTGGTGGAGGTCGACACCGTGCGGCTCGAATCGGTTACCGCGGGTGGGATCCGTCCGGGAGGCCTGCGGCTCGGCGCCGTGGAGATCGTGGAGACCCCGCACCGATTCGACGATCTGGCCTCGGTGGTCGGACTGTCCACGCAGTTCGGGCCGGAGCTCGGCGCGCAGGGGCTCCCCGGCTCGATGAGCCTCGTCGTGGCGGACGGCGTCCCGGTCCGTCGCGCGCCGCACCCGTTCCTCCGGCGCGAGCACCTGGCGGACGCCTTCTTTCCGCGCTCGTTCCTCTCCTCCGTGACGGCGCTGCACGACGCACCCGACGTGGAGTGGGCGGGCGCGGCGGGCGGGTATGCCTCGGTCTCGACGCTCTCGGGCATCGGAGATCCCGGCGTCGAGGTCGACGGCTCGTGGAGCGGCGGCGCTCTCTGGTCCTCTCAGGAGCTCGACCTGGACGACGTGCCCAAGCTCACCTCGTACCGCGCGTCCGGCCGCGCCTCGGTCGATCTCCGGCCCGACACGACCCAGCTCCTTCTGGCCTCCGAGGTCCTTCAGCACGACGCGCCGGTGGCCGCGCGGCTCTCGCCCGCGCTCGTCGACGCGCTGGACGGGCTCGACTCCGGCCTCCTCACGGAGCTGTCGGCCCCGTCCGTGGAGCGAATCTCCCGCTACTCGGGCCTCGGCCGCTTCTACACGCAGCCGAACGAGTCCAGCCGGCTCCTCTTCCGGGGGATCCTGTCGCGCTCCGAGCGGAGCTTCGACGGCCCCGGTCCGCTCGCCGTAGGCGGCGGCGGCGGTCTCGCCGAGACCTCCACGGAGTACTCCCTCGCGAGCAGCTTCGTGAGCGCGTTCCGGCGCGGGCTCACGCTCGAGGTCCGCGCCGGCGTGAGCGGCAGCGATCGCACGTTCGAGTCCGCGACCGAGGGGCTCCCCTCGGCCTGGCTGGTGGAAGCCGGGCTTCCGGTCGGCGCCGTGCCGGCCGCGCCCGCCGAGTCGTCGCGCCTGGACGCGATCTTCCTCCCGATGGCGCGCCTGGAGATCGACCGCGCGAACGCGCTGCGCTTCGGTCTCTCCGTGCGTGCCTCCCGCTTCACGATGGCCGGCGCGCTCTGGGGCACGGGTGACTTCCTCTTCACCGACGCCGCCGCGCTCCTCGCCGCCCGGGGGTACGGACGCGTCGCGGAGCGGGTGGAGGAGTCGTTCACCACACGGGAGCTCGGCCTCTTCGCGCAGTGGGACGGGACGCCGGCGCCGGGTGTCGAGCTGTCGCTCGGCGGGCGCTTCGACTGGGAGATGATCCCCTCGGCGGAGCCGCGGCTCTCCCAGGAGTGGCTGGCCGTCACGGGGCTCCGCAACGACGACTATCCCACCTCGTTCCCGCAGCTCGGCGCGCGAGCGTCGGTTTCGTGGGATCCGGTCCTGGACGGGCGCACGAGGATCTTCGCAGTGGGCTCCCTGCACTCGGGTGAGCTGGATCCGGCGCGGATCTTCGAGGTGTTCGCGCTCGACGGATCGATCGAGCAGGCGGTCCACGCGGGCGAGGGGACGGCCTGGCCCTCGGGGACCCTCCCCTCGGCCGCTACGAGCGTGCCGCCTCTCGCGCTCTTCGGGCCGGACACGCGTCCGCCCCGCTCGTGGCGAGCTTCGGCGGGCATCGTGCGGACGGTGACCGGTGGTCTACGGGTGCACCTCTCGGGCGATTTCCGCCGGACCGACTTCCTCCTGCGCCGGCGCGACCTGAACCGACCCGAGACGCCGGTCGGGCAGGCTCTCGGTCGCCCCGTGTTCGGCACGCTCACCAAGGACGGCGCGCTCGTGACCGCGACCGGAGCGGATGCCCGTCGCTTCGAGGGGTTCGGACCGGTGTGGGCGCTCGATCCCGACGGCTGGTCCGAGTACCGGGGGGTGACCGCCGGCTTCGAGATCCGCACCGAGCTGGTCGACCTCGGCGGCGCCTTCACGCGCTCCGAGACCACGGACAACTGGATCGGCGCGGCCGCGGACGTGCCCGAGGCCGAGCTGCCGCGGCTGATGCCCGCGCACCTGGAGGGGTGGGACGAAGGGACCTCGGACTTCGACGTGCCGAACCGGGCGACGGTCAACGCGGTGCTCCGCGTGCCGTCGCTCCCCGGCACCTCGATCGCGGCCACGTACCGCTACGCGTCGGGCCGGCCCTTCACACCCGGCTACCGCCGGGGCGTGGACGCCAATGGAGACGGATCGCTCGTGAACGACGTGCCCTTCGTGCCGCAGCCCGACGAGCTCGGAGCGCTCTACGAGGACGAGGACTGCCTGAGGAACCAGGCGGGCGACTACGCCGTGCGGAACTCCTGCCGCGCCCCGGCTCGCCACCAGCTCGACGCGCGTCTGCGGGTGGGGCTCGGACGGCTGGCAGGCCGGCAGGTTTCGGTCTACGTCGAGGGCCTCGACCTGATCGAGACCCGGGACGGCCTGATCGACGAGGCCCTCCTGCTCGTGGATCCCGACGAGCCGCTCTCGGGCGTGCGGGTGCCCACGACGGTCAATCCCCGCTTCGGCGACGTGATCCTGCCCGAAAGCCGGGGCCGGATGCTCCGCGTCGGCCTGAGGATCGGCCGGTGAGCGCGCGGCGGCGCCTCCTCCGGGGGCTCGCGGCGCCCGCGGCGCTCGTGCTCGCCGCGGCCTGCTCCGACGCCACCGACGTCGAGCTCCTGGAGATCGACGCGGTGGGCGCGCTCGTGGGCCAGGTCTACCTGGACCTGAACGGCTCGGGGGCGGCCGAGGCCGTCGACGAGCCGGTGAGCGGCGTGCGCGTCCGGCTCACCCCAGCCGCCGGCGGCGCCGCCGTGGCCGAGGTGACGACGGACGCGGAGGGCCTGTACGCCTTCACGGGCGTGCCGGTGGGCCGGTACGCAGTCGGCGTCGAGGCCGCGCTGCTCGGCGACTCCCTGCGCGTGTCGGAGGAGCCCGAGCCGGTGGAGATCACGCCGGCCCAGGCTCTCGAGCGCGTGGTGGGCCTGTCCTTCCACGAGCTCACGATCGAGGAGGTGCGCTCGGCCGCGCCGGGCCGCCGCGTGCTCACCACGGGGATCGCGCTGAACCCGCGGCAGCCCTTCAGCGACGGGCGAGTGTTCCTGCGCGGCGCCGACCGGTACCTGCAGGCGGTGGACGTCGCCCGAAACCCCGGCGTGACGGTCGGGGACTCGGTCCGCTTCCTCGGACGCACCGGCCGGGACGGCGGACGCCCCGCACTCCTGGATGTCACGCCGTTCATCCTGATCGGTCAGGCCCAGGTGCCGCTGCCGGTGGATGCCTCCACCCGGGAGGCCGCCACGGCCGACGGCGGCGGGCTCGACGCCGCGCTGGTCCGCATCCGCTCGGCGACGGTCAGCGACACCGTGACCGTCGGCAGCGACTTCACCTTCCGGGCGGACGACGGCAGCGGAGCGGTGGAGGTCGTCCTGCGCGCCTTCCTCGGGTTCGGCGCACGCCCTCCGGGAGGATCGGAGGTTGCGGCCGCCACGGGGCTGCTGCAGCCGGTCGAGGACGGCGGGAGCGTGCGCTGGCGCCTGCTGGTGCGCTCCCCGGGGGAGCTCACGATGGCTCCGCCGCCCTAGCCGCGACCAGCGCCGCCCGGCACTAATGGACGACGTGATCGTATCGTCCATTATCGTACAGCGACGCGTCGATGTCCTTTTCGGCCTGCCATCGCCGCATGGTCGCGACAGCGATTCGTCGAAGCGACGCCTCCGCGCGCGTTGACGGGGCCCGACCGTCGCTCAACGGCGGCACACTCCCTAGGCTCCCCTCTTTTCACCGGTGGCTTGCTTGTTGCACCCCCGGGCGCCACGAGCCGCAATCGCGCTCCGTGCACACCGACCCAGGGGAGCCGCCATGTCGCACGCCAAGTCCGCCGTCGACCTCTATTCCACCTGCCCCCAGTCCAAGCATTACGAGTCGGGCGCGGACTACCTCGAAGCGGTGACGCGGGTGTCGCGCTGGAGCGAGGAGCAGGGGTGCTTCGGGATGCTCGTTTACACCGACAACTCGCTCGTCGACCCGTGGCTGGTCGCGCAGATCGTGCTCGAGCGCACGGAGCGCCTCTCTCCGCTGGTCGCAGTGCAGCCGGCGTACATGCATCCGTACTCCGTCGCCAAGATGGTCGCCTCGCTCTCCTTCCTGCACGGACGGCAGATGTCGCTCAACCTGGTGGCGGGCGGCTTCCGCAACGACCTGCTCGCGATGGGCGACGAGACGCCGCACGACGAGCGCTACCGTCGAATCCGCGAGTACGGAACGATCGTGATGGGCCTGCTGCGCGGCGAGACGGTGACGCTCGAGGGCGCGCACTACCGGGTGAAGAACCTGAGGCTCACCCCGAAGCTCCCCACCGAGCTGATGCCGGTGCTCTTGATGTCCGGCTCCTCGCCGGCGGCGCTCGAGACCGCCCGCGCGCTCGGGGCGACCGCCGTGCGCTATCCGCAGGATCCCGAGAAGGAAGAGGACATCGCCCGGCCCGCAGACGTCACGATGGGCCTCCGGGTGGGCGTGGTCGCGCGCGAGGACGCCGCCGAGGCCTGGCGCGAAGCCGAGGCGCGCTTCCCGTCCGACCGCCAGGGCGAGCTGATGCACGAGCTCGCGATGAAGATCTCCGACTCGCACTGGCACAAGCAGATCTCCGAGGATGCGCGCGCCGCCGAGGAGCGTGGGCCGGCCGCGGGCGGCCCCACCGAGCGATCGCCGTACTGGCTGCACCCGTTCCAGCAGTACCAGACGTTCTGCCCCTATCTGGTCGGGAGCTACGACCGCGTGGCCGCCGAGATCGGACGCTACGTCGGGATGGGGGACCGTGCGCTGATCGTCGACATCCCGCGCGAGGAGGCCGACCTGGTGCACACGAACCGGGTCCTGGAGCGGGTGACCGCCGCGCAGGCGGCGGGCCCGGCGAGCGGCGCTCCCCTCGGAGCGGCGCCCGCATGACGGCCGAGCGAACCTCGACCCTCCGGGCCGCCCTCCCGCTCCGCGTGGTCCTGATCGCGGAGGAGGCCGCCGGCGGCCGGGCGCTCCGGCTGCTGCACGACGCGCCCGACGTGTCGATCGAGGCGGTTCTGGCCTCGCCGAGCCGGCGGGGCATGGGCTCCGTGTGGACGATGGCCGAGCGGGCGGGGCTGCCGCTCGTTCCGGCCGAGCGCGTGAAGGATCCGGCCCTCGCCGACGAGCTCCGCGCGCGCGACATCGATCTCGTGCTGAACGTGCACTCGCTCTACATCGTGCACCCCTCGCTCCTCGGGCTGCCGCGGCTGGGCGCGTACAACCTGCACCCCGGCCCGCTCCCGGAGATGGCGGGGCTGAACGTGCCGAGCTGGGCGATCCTCCTGGGCCACCGGACGCACGGCGTGACGCTGCACCGCATGGAGCCGGGGATCGACGAGGGGGACGTCGCCTTCGAGGACCGCTTCCCGATCTCGCACGGCGCGAGCGGCCTCACGCTCTCGCTCGAGTGCGTGAAGCGGGGCATCCCGCTGATCGAGCGGCTGCTCGAGACCGTGCGCTCCGGGGAGCCCGTTCCGCGCCGGCGGCAGGACCTCTCCCGCCGGCGGTACTTCGACCGGCGCGCC
>CAZOYA010000007.1:0-35427 GCA_964583815.1 uncultured Gemmatimonadaceae bacterium
GGCCGGGCTCGAGCGCGAGGCCGGCCTCGCGCCGGTGGCGGCCGCGGCCGCGGGGGGCACCCCAAGAGGTTCGGATACTGGCTGCCCGGCTTCGGCGGCTGGCTGCGCAACGTCGAGGACGAGGGGATGGAGGCGTCCTGGGCCTACGTGCGGCGTCTCGCGCAGCGGAGCGAGGAGATCGGCTTCGACCTCACGCTCGTGGCCGAGCTCAACCTGAACGACATCAAGGGGATGGAGGCGCCGTCGCTCGACGCCTGGAGCACGGCGGGCGGCTCTCGCTCAACGTGGTGTCGTCCTGGTGGGCGACGGAGGCGCGGAAGTACGGCGTGCAGTTCGACCAGCACGACGACCGCTACGCGCGCACGGGCGAGTGGCTCACGGTCGTGGACGGGATGTGGAAGGAGCCCGTGTTCTCGTTCTCGGGTGACTACTACACCGTCGAGGAGGCGATCCTCGAGCCGAAGCCGCTCCGACGGCCGCGGCCCACGATCTACGCGGGTGGCGAGTCGCCGGCGGCCAAGGAGCTGATCTCGAGGCGCTGCGACGCCTGGCTCACGCACGGCGATCCGCCCGACGTGATCGGGCCGAAGGTGGACGACATGCGGGCCCGGCGGGAGCAGACGGGCCTCGCGCCCATGTCGTTCGGGGCGGCCGGGTACGCGGTGGTGCGCGGCTCCGACCGCGAGGTCCGGCGGGAGCTCGAGCGCATCACCAACGTGCGGGAGAACGCGCGCGGCTACGCGAACTACCAGGACTGGATCGCGAACACGCAGCTCGAGCGCCGGATGTCCATCGAGGACTACTCGGTGTCGAACCGGGGCCTCCGGAGCGGGCTCACCGGCACCCCGGAGCAGGTGGCCGAGCGCATCCTCGAGTTCGAGCGCGCCGGGCTCGACCTGCTGCTCCTCCAGTTCTCCCCGCAGCTCGAGGAGATGGAGCGCTTCGCGGAGGAGGTGATCCCGCTCGTGCGGGAGGAGTCGCCCGCGCACCGGGTGGCATAGGGGACGAGCGGCCCGTCGGGAGCTCCGGCGGGCCGCTTCGGCTCCGCACGAGGGCGCGAGGATCGGCGTCATACGTTTCCTTGCGCGCCTCCGCGCGCACGCGCGAGCTTGGTCGCCTCCGACGACCCACCCCTCGAACCCGGACCCCGAGCGTGCGCACCCAACGCGTCCCCGACCCCGCCGTCCTGCGCCAGCTCCAGACGATCCCCGGGGTCGGACGCGCCGTCTCGCTCGACCTGTGGGCCATCGGCGTGCGGTCCGTGGACGAGCTCGCCGGGGCGGACCCCGATGCCCTGTACGCGCGCATCTGCGCGCACCAGGGCACCGAGATCGATCGGTGCATGCTCTACACGATGCGCTGCGCCGTCTACTACGCCTCGACGGAGGATCCCGAGCCCGAGCTGCTCAAGTGGTGGGCTTGGAAGAACCGGAGCTGAGCGCCTACCTCCGCACCCACGTCAGCTCGCGGATCATCCGCCGCATCTCCTCGGCCTTCCCGGCCTCCTCGAGCGCGGCCCACATGGCCTCGACGGCCGGCTCGTCGACCAGCCCGGGAGGGCTCCCGCCGGACTCCGGGTTCGACAGCCCCCGGTCCCCCCGGAACGCGTCCACCGCGGCGGCGATCTCGTCGCCGTAGACCTGCCAGCCCTCGTCCTGCTCGAGCGTGTCGGCCTCCGCGCGGTAGTAGCCGAGCGCGTGCATGATGAGCTTGACCTGCCACACGTCCGACCCCTGCTGCTGCTCGAGCGTGCGGAAGCCGAGCTTTCCGGAGATCGCATCGTAGACGCGGCGCATCTCCCCGACCGGCTCGGGGTGCTCGCAGACGTTGATGTGCACGGTCTGCCCGTCCTCGCGACGAGCCATCCCCTCGCGGGGATCGACGACGATCACCGCGGCGGACTGCATCCGCCCGGAGCGCCGGTCGCCGCCGGCGGCCTGCCCCGCCTCCATGGCCTCGATGAGGCGGTCGGCGAGATGGCGGTAGGAGCCCTCGCTCGCCTCGAAGGTGGTCGCGACCGCCTCCAGCACCTGCGGCCCCGCGAGCACGTTGCCCTGCGTGGCGTAGTTCCGGCCCGCCCGGTGCCCGGCCCAGTCGCCCGGTCCGTCGCCCGTGTGCTGCGCCGTGCGGCCGTCGGCGGCGATCAGGCCGATCTGCCGCCGGTCCGCTCCCTCGTCGGCGGCGGTGGCGCGGCGCAGCGCCTCCTCCGGGCCGAGGCCCTGCTCCAGGAGGTCGAAGAGCTCGCGGCCGTACTCGGTCCGCGTCGACGCCTGCGTGGCGACGGCCCCCACCCCGACCCGGGCCCACGGCACGCCGTTGCCGACGCACGCGTTGCGCGTCGTGACCGCGACGCCGAGCTCGCCCGTCTCGGGATCGAGCCCCACGATCGAGAAGGTGTGGAACTCGAGCTCGTCGCCTCCCCAACCCACGGGCTCCTGCGCGGCGAGCGGGCGGGCCGCCGATCCGGCCGCGAGGGCCGCCGTGAGCGCGAGCGCGCGGAGCGCCCTCGTGCGGGGCGCCGTGGGCCGGCGAGTGCGAGTCGAGCGGCGGACCGGCACGGGCGGCCGGCGAGAGGGACGGCTCATGGACACCACCAGGTCGAGGGGAACGCTCGGGCGAAGGTAGGGAGGCCGGACGGCCCACGGGAGGGTGCGGCCGGCGGCCGGACGCACGAAGGCCCCCGCCCGACGAGCGGACGGAGGCCTTCGAGGCGGGGCGTGGGGGCGCCCCGCCGGTCCCGCGCGGGGGTCAGCCCACCGTGACGGAGCGCGAGACGGAGATGCCGCAGACGGTGCCGCCCATGTCGACGGAGGCGGTTTCGGCACCGGCGTTCACATCGATCGCGATGTCGAAGTCGATCGTGCACTTGCCCGACCGACCGTCGGTCTCCCACTCCAGCGCGCCGCCGTATCCGCCGTCGAGGGAGATGCTCTCCTCGGAGACGCTCACGGAGAAGTTCGCCGTGACGTTGGGAGCGCCGCTGAGCGTGAAGCGGGTGCCGTCCTGCGCCGCGGCCTCGCAGCCGTCGTGGGTCTGCGTGAGCGACAGCTCGGCCTCGGCCCAGCCCTCCTCGTCGTCTCCCTCCGCCGTCAGCGAGCCTTCCACGCTGACGGTGCCGCCGAACTCGCAGGGGAGGCTCTCGGCGATGAGCTCGTCGTCGACGGTCCAGGGAGTCCGGGCCGGAGCGCCGGCCGCCGTCCCGTCGGTCGGCACGTAGCCCGCGCCCATGAACGCACTGCTCGCGATGATCTCCGCGAGGGCCACCGCTTCCGCCTGCGAGAGGTCCGCCTCGGGACCGGTGCCGTCGTCGCCGCACGCCGCGAGCGTCGCCGCGGCCGCGAGGGAGAGGATCCTCAGACTCTTCACGTTCATGTCTCTCTTTCCTTCGTTGGACGGGGTACCGGGGGGAACGACGGCGGGCCGGGGGGTGCAAGAGCCGGACCACCGGCCGGTCCGGGCGCTTCGGGGCCCGCGGGCGGGCGCGCGCCGCCACGGCATCCCGCGATCTGCGCGACTCCGTCGCGATCTGCGGGAGCTCGCGGGGACCCTGCAGCCGAGAAGCCCGCACGGACCCTCGGGTATGGCGGAGGGCACGGAGCGTCCACTCCGCGGGACGGGCGCGCGCGAGGCCGTCCTATTCCAGGTACGTGTAGCCCTGCAGCCCCTCGTCCAGGAAGCGCCGGAGGCTCACGGCCTCGGCGAGCGTGAGCCGCCCCGCCGCGAGCGCCGCCTCGGCGTCCTTGCGCAGGTCCTCGCGCATCACGTCCGCGTCGTACTGGACGTAGCCGAGCACCTCCCGGACCGTGTCCCCCTCGACCACCTCGTCGATCCGCCAGCGCCCGCTGTCCTCCAGCACCACGTGCACGGCGTGCGTGTCGCCGAAGAGGTTGTGCAGGTCCCCGAGCGTCTCCTGGTAGGCGCCCGTCAGGAAGATCCCCAGGTAGTAGGGCTCGAACTCCTGGTCCGCGTCCGGGCCGGCCGGGATCAGCGCATGCAGGTCCATCGTCCCCTTCGGGCCGTCCTCCGAGGGGAAGCGCTCGATGCGCCCGTCGGAGTCGCAGGAGATGTCGACGAGGATCCCGCGACGGTTCGGCCGCTCGTCGAGCCGGTGGATCGGCATGATCGGGAAGAGCTGGTCGATGGCCCAGGAATCGAGCAGCGACTGGAAGATGCTCAGGTTCACGAAGTAGAGATCCGCGAACGTGGCCTCCAGGTCGGCGAGCTCCTCCGGGACCTCGTCGCCGAGCATCCGCAGGACGCGCCGCCCGACGCACCAGTACAGCTCCTCGGTCGCCGCGCGCTGGGTGATGTCCATGTAGCCGAGGTTGAAGAGGCTCATCGCCTCCTCGAACGCGTGCGCCGCGTCGTTGAACACCTCGAGGGGGTCCACCTCCTCCGACGAGCGCCCGTCCATGCGCTCGTAGGCGTCCAGGATGTCCCGGAGCGGCTGTGCGATCGCCTCCGACGCGAGCGCGCGCTCGAGGAGGTCGGGGTCGGGGGTCTCGGGGAGCCGCCGGCTCGCCACCGCCTCGCAGATCACCGCGGTGGAGTGGCTCACGAGCGCGCGTCCCGACTCGGAGAAGATGTGCGGCGGCTCGATCTCGGCCTCGTCGCAGATCGACTTGATGCGGTGCACGACGTCGAGCGCGTACTGCTCGATCGTGTAGTTGGACGACTGCGGGGTCGCCGACTGCGTGCCGTCGTAGTCCACGCCGAGGCCGCCGCCCAGGTCGAGCATGCCCATGGGGGCGCCCTGCTTCACGAGCTCCGCGTACAGGTGCGTCACCTCGCTCACGGCGTACTTCACCGTACGGATATCGTAGATCTGCGAGCCGATGTGGCAGTGCAGGAGCCGGAGCGAGTCGAGCAGCCCGTGCTCCTCCAGGTACGCGACCGAGCGCAGGACCTCGCTGATCGAGAGCCCGAACTTGCCGCGGAGCCCCGAGGACGTGGCCCAGCGCCCGATGCCGCCGGCGCCGAGCCGCGCGCGGATGCCGATGTTCGGCCGCACGTTGTGCGCCTTGGCGTGCTTCGCGATGAGCTCGAGCTCGTGGTACTGCTCCACGACCGGAATCACGTTGCGCCCCATCTTGGCGGCCAGGATCACGGTCTCGATGAACTCGTCGTCCTTGAACCCGTTGCAGACGAGGGGCATCGCGTTCCGCCCCACCGTGAGCGCGAGCCCTGCGAGGAGCTCCGGCTTCGAGCCGACCTCGATGCCGAAATCGAGCTGGTCCGCGAAGCGCACGACCGACTCGCAGAGCTGCCGCTGCTGGTTGACCTTGATGGGATAGACGCAGGAGTAGCGTCCCCCGTAGCCCACCTCCTCGATCGCGACGGCGAAGGCGTCCCGCAGCTTCGTCATGCGATGCCGGAGGAGGTCGGGGAAGCGCAGGATCACCGGCGGGGTGAGGCCGCGCGTCTCGAGCCCCTCGACGATCTCCAGGAGATCGAGCGCCTGACGGTCGGAGCCGTCCGGATGCACGACGAGCGTTCCCCGTTCCGAGATGCGCAGGTACCCGTCACCCCAGTCCTCGAACCGATAGGTCTCGGCCGCGCGCTCACGCGACCACGCGAGCGTCCGCTCGACGTCCGGGGTGGCGACTTCGGTCACGATGGCTCCTTCGCGATTCGGCGGGTCCTCCCCGCGGTCCGACCCCGACGGCCGACCCGCGGGCACGGGGCTGGAATATCGCGACCGCGCTCGCAAGAAACAGGCCCCCGCCCGCCGGCGCGGTTCGTGGCGCCGCGCCCCGGCGCGAGCCGCTAGACCTCGCCCGACGACACGCGCCGGAAGACCTCGAGCGCGCCGCGGACGCGCTCCACCGGCGCCCCGATCCACTCCTCCCACGCGCCGGCGTGCCCGGGCTCGCGCTCGACGAGCCCGTCGACCACGCGCTGGAGGAGGTCGAGCACCTCGGGCGCGGCCAGGTTCACCTTCGGCCACATGGCGGAGACGATCGACAGGGTCTCGCGATTCCGGCCGAAGAGCCGGTCGAGCTCCTCGTCCGTGAAGAACGGGCCGCCTGCCGCCGCCGCGAGACACCGACCGAGGAGCTCCACGACGTCGTCGTCGAGCTTGCGGCGGAGCACCTTCTCCGAGCGGAGCTCGAGCACGCGCCCGAGGAAGGTCATGAGCGGGTAGACGGCCTCGCCGAGGTGGTCGAGGGTGATCGGCGCGGACTCGCGCGGATACAGGTACAGCCGGTCCCAGTGCTCGTCCTTGAGGCCGACCTTCTCGGACATCTCCGGCGTGATCCAGTCGTAGCCCACGAGGTCCTCGAAGCGCACGAGGTCCTGCCCGCGCTCCTCCAGCGCGCGGCGGATGCGGCGGGGCGTGACCACGAGCACGGCCCCGTCGGTGGCGTCGATGCGCACCGCGGTCCCGGCTCCCGCGAGGACGTCCTTCTCCCCGAGCGGGCTCCTCGCCACCAGCTCGGCGTTGAGCCCGACCCGCTTGGCCCCCGCCTCGCCGAAGATCTCCACGAGCTGCTCCGTGAGCAGCCAGTCCACCATGGTCATGGGTCGTGCATCCGTCGCGTCCGGGGCGGCGCCGGCGCGGCCGGCCCGCCGGATCGTCTCGTGTCCTCCACTACCGGGGCGGAGCGGAAACGTGCCGCCGCTCAGAAGACGACCCGCCAGGCCAGGCTCACGCCCCGTCCCGCCTCGGGCATGATCTCCTTCACCCGCGACAGGTGGTTGCGGTAGGCCTCGTCGGTCACGTTCTCCACGGAGAGCGTCAGGACGTTCAGCCGGCCGCCGACGGTGAGGCGCGTGCCCGCCGAGAGGTCGTAGACCCGGTAGCCGGGCGTGGGCGTCTCGAAGGGCCCGGTGCGGTCCTGCCGCGCCGCCAGCTTCGCCTCCCCGCGCACGAACCAGTCGGGACGCTCGAAGCCGACGCCCACGCGGCCCTGCAGCGGCGGGATGAGCGGGAGCGGCTCCTCGATCGCGCCCTCCCGCGTCCCCCGCACGTACGAGAGGGTGCCGTGGAGGGTGAGGTCGCCCACGACGCTCCAGTCGAGGCTCCCCTCGACGCCCGTGAGCCGCGCGTCCTCGCCGCGGAACTGGTAGATCGGGAGCAGGATCGCGCTCGTGTCGCCGGTCTCGGCCGGATAGACGTAGCCCGAGATGTCGTTCCGGAAGCCGGTCAGCTCCGCGCTCAGGCGCTCGTGCTCGAAGCGGACGAACACGTCCACGCCCGTCCCCACCTCCTCGTCGAGCGAGGGGTTCCCCACCTCGAAGGCGTAGGCCGCGAGGTGCGGCCCCTCCGAGTACAGCTCGTTCACGTCCGGCGTGCGGAACGCCCGGGCGAGGCTCGCGCCGACGGTGAAGCCCTCGAGGGGCGTGACCAGCAGCCCGATCGATCCGGAGGCCGCCCCGAAGGTGCGGTCGCGGATCGGGCCGATCTCCGAGTCCGGGTCCTCCTCGAGCACGTCGACGTGCACGCGGTCGTAGCGGAGCCCCGCCTCCAGGCGCACCGGATCGAGGTCGATCTCCTCGAAGAGGTACAGCGCCCAGGTGGTCCGGCGCGTGTCGGGCGTGGTGAGCTCCCCGCCGAAGTCGTGGCGCTCCGTCGCGGCACGCGCGCCGAGCGCGCCCGCGGCGAACGGTCCCCACCCTTCGTGCCGGGCGAGCGCGTCCACGCTGGTGGTGCGCTGCTCGAGGCGGGTGCCGACCTCGTCGACCTCGATCTCGAGATGGCGGTACCAGGTGTGCGTCCCGTCGAGCTCCAGCGAGGCGAACGGGCCGACGGGCTCGTCGACCCGCACGGACGCCTTCGTCGAGTTACGCTCCATCTCCACGCGGACACCCTCCTCGTGGGCGCCGACGAACCCGCCCGGGATTCCGTAGTCGTTGCGGTGCGCGCGGAACGCGGCGCCCACGTGGCCCCAGTCCGCGATCCAGGAGCCGCCGGCCCCGGCGGTCCAGGAGTCCTGGCCCGTGTTCTCGAGCACCCCGGCGGGGGTGCCGAGATCGCCCGCCGAGCGGCCGCTCGCCTCCACCCGCATCGCGACGCGGTCGGCGACGCGGAAGCGCACGTGAGCCCCGCCGCCGAGCGCGTCGTCGACCGACTGTCCCTGGAGCATGACCGCCCCGGTCGGGTGGTGCGGGACGTCGGAGGGGATCTCGTCGCGGATCACGTTCACGACGCCGCCCAGCGCGTTACTCCCGTACAGGATCGCCGCCGGGCCCCGGACCACCTCGATGCGCCGGGCGGACGAGGGATCCAGCGCGCTCGCGTGGTCCGCCCCGCTGCTGGAGGCGTCGCCGACCCGGGCGCCGTCCTCGAGCATCAGGACCCGGTCGCCGCTCAGGCCGCGGATGACCGGCCGGGCCGTGGCCGGCCCCATGCTGATCGACGAGACGCCGGGCTCGGCCTCGATCGTGGCGGCCACCGTCCCCTGCAGGCGTCGCTGCAGCTCCTCGCCGCTCAGCACGTTCACCGGACGGAGCGCCTCGGAGGCCCGTCGCTCCGAGATCGAGCCCGTGACCACGAGCCCGCCGACATCGAGCGGCGAGGCTTCGAGCTCCACGAGCACGAGCCCCGACGCGTCCGTCGAGACCTCGACGACGCCGGTGCGGTAGCCGAGCCGCTCGACGCGGAGCTCGTACGCCCCGGGCTCGAGCCCGCCCAGGTGGAAGGAGCCGTCGCCGTGGGTCGTGGCCGCGCGGGGCGTGCCCACGATGTAGATGGTGGAGCCGGCGAGCGGCGCGCCGCTCTCCACGTCGCGCACGACGCCCCGGATCTCGCCGTGCGCTCCGGCCTCCTGCGCCCGCGCGAGGCCGGGTGTCATGGTGAGCGCGGCGGCGAGCGCCAGGAGCGCAGCGAGCGCGCGCGACGCCGTACGCGTCCCGCCGGGGACCCTCCGATCTTCGTACCGTCCGACAGGCCCGGCGCGCCGCGGCGCCGGGCGGGGCTGCAATGCCTTCATGAGTCCTGTTGCCCGTGGTTGCCCGTGGGATTCCCTCGTGCGGCGCCACCCGGTTCCGGGGCGCTGCACGCGCCTCGCCGGCCCGCGCGGGACCGGGAGACGTCGACGACGGATCACCCGGCCGGAGCCGGGGTCAGGCGAAGGAGGGAGGCGCTCGGGGTCCGGGGGCGCCGCGCAGGAGCACGGCGGCGGAAAGGAGCAGCGCGCGGGGCGGCGCGGCGTGCAGGACCGGGTCGGGCCGCGCGAGGCGGCTCTCGGCGCTCCCCCGGGCGGGGGTGGCCAGGCTCACGGCCCGCACGACCTGGCAGAAGGCGTGGTCGTGGCGGTGCGCGCAGGCGTCGCGCTCGCCCGACTCGACGTGATCGACCTCGAGGAGGCGCTCCACGTCGAGCACCCCGTCCATCCCCGGGAGCGCGACGGACATGCCGAGCTGGAGCGCAGCGAGCAGCAGGACGCTCGCCCGTCGGCCCGCTCTCGCGCACGTCTCGAAAGCCTTCACGCCCGTCCTCGTCGGGGAGTCCCAGGATCGAACCCGTGCAGGCTTACCGCTCCCCCCGGGCACGGGTTCCGCCTCGACGCCTCAGCCCGCCTCGAAGACCGTGCGCGCGTCGAGCTCGAGATACGAGAGCGCCTCGTTCGCCCGCGCGACGTTGCACGAGTGATAGCGGACGGAGCCGTGGACGGCGGTCGGACCCGGTCCTTGCGTCCCCGACAAGCCCCCGACGAGCACACCGTCGATCGTGCCCTCGAGGTCGGGGGCGGTCCGGCCCGCCAGGACGATCCCCGACCAGTGGAAGCCGGGGCCCGCGTCGAACTGTCCCGTGACGAGCAGCACCCCGCGGCCGCTGTCCGCGCCCGAGGCGGAGAGGCTTCCGTTGTAGCGCACCAGCGGGAACGCGTCCGCCGGCAGGGCGCCGAAGTTCGGAGGCGCGTCCTCGTACGCCACGGGAAAGGACGGATCGGAGAGGACGTCCCAGCGCAGGCGGAGCGAGTCGAGGATGGCGGTGTGCCCCCCCGGCCAGAGCCTGGAGGGCGGGTCGCCCACGATGCTGCCCGGCGGCCCCGGAGCCACGTTGCCGCGCGCGATCGCCCCCGTGATCGAGGGGGCCGTCACGCCGCCGCAGTCGGGCGCGCCCACGTCGTCCCCGCTCACCCGGCCGCCCGGCGGCTGCACGCGGAAGACCTGGGCATCGACGATCACGGCCGCGTGGAGGGCCATCGGCCGCTTGCGGAGGTAGGCGTAGGCGCCGACCACGCGGACGGCCGGGCTCGCCGGCGCGGCCGGATCGATCACCGTCCCCTCGGAGCGCAGGTAGTAGACGTCGGTCGCCGCGTCCACCTCGGCGATCTTCCGCGCGCGGACGAACGCCTCCCCGTCCCCGATCGCGTATCGGGCCGAGTCGGCCACGCCGCCGAGCTGCTCGGCCGCGAAGCGCCGCAGGCCGCCCTCGGCGATCGCGAGCGCCTGGCGCCCCTGCGTCTGGTACCGCGCCATGACGAACTCGGTGCTCACCGTGAGCCACGCGGCCGCCCCGGTCACCGAGATCGCGAAGAGCATGAGCACGACGAGGGCCATGACGAACCCCCCGCGGCGCTCCCGGTACGGCGGGCCACCGAGGGGCGGCCGGTCCCGCCGGCTCCCCCGGCGCTCCCGGGGCGGCGGGCCTTCGCACGGCGGCCTCACGGCTCCGCCGGCAGGGCCACGTTGGTGGCCCAACCGAAGGACACTTCGCCGTCGAGCCCGGACGGCCCTCCCGTCCGTGCGTCGAGCACGAGCCGCACGGCGTCGATCTCGTCGAGGTCGCTGGCGCTCACGGTGTCGTGATACACCGTTCCGCCCCGTCGATAGGCGAAACGCGCGGACGCGTCGAGCCCGCTCGCGAACTCCATCGCGGTGCCGTCTCCGACCCGTCGGAAGAGCGCGAGCGCTCCCGGCTCCAGGTCCGAGGGGCGGATCGTGAAGGTCGTCTCCCGATAGAGGAGGACGGGCTCGCCGACGTCGGGAGACCTTCCGAACTCCCACCACAATCGGAGTCCGTTGAGCGTGTGGAACTGATCGCTCCCGCCCGCCACATCGGCTCCCTCCGCGGCGCAGCGGGCCGCGGCGCCGGAGCTCGACGCGTCGACGTCGCTCCAGGAGAGTGGCTCGTGATCCCACCCACTCCCGGAGCGAAGCGAGACCCCCGACACCTCGGACGGCCGGATTCCGGCCCGCCCCTCCTCGCTGTGCACGTGAATCGAAGCCCAGAAGAGGAGGACGAAGTTGGAGCGCGCGCACACCGTCGCCACCACCGCGGGCGCGCGGACCCGGAGGGTACGGGGCCCCGCCACCAGGATCCCGTCCTCGACCGTCCGGCGCAGCTCCCGCGCCACCAGCTCGGTGGCGGCCCGGACGTCGTCGTGCACCCCGGCGGTGAGCGCCTGCCTGGCCTGATGGCGGTTCTGCGCCAGGAAGGTGCCGCTCACGAGCATCAGGAGCACGGACGAGAGCACGAGCGCGACGAGCGCCTCGACGAGCGTGAAGCCGCGCCGGCCCGCGGCGTACGACGCGCCGGTGCCCGCGCCCGCCTCGCCCGCGCCCGCCTCGCGCCCGACCGGCGACACGCGCCCGCCCGCCTCGCGCCCGCCCGGCGACGCGGGCCGCTGGCGCCCCCTCACCACGAGCTCCCCAGGTACGTCTCGATCCCGTAGGTGGGGCCGCGCCCCCCGAGCGGCTCGAGCTCCACCTGCAGGTGCGCGAGGAGCGGACCCTGGCGCACGAGCGAGACCGTGCGCCGGTACCGGATCCCCTCCACGGCGAAGGTGTCCGCGCTCGTCCCGAAGCTCAGCGAGCCGAACGGCTCCGCCGCGAGCGAGTCGACGCGCTCGGCCGCGCGCACGGCGAGCTCGGACCGGATGCCCGCGTAGCGCATCTGGGTGCCGCCGCCCCCGCTCAGCCGGATCACCATGAGCACGCCCGCGGTGAAGACCACGAGCGCGGCGATCACCTCGATGAGGGTGAAGCCACCCGGAGGCGCCTGCCTCGCGGCCGGGCGCGCGCCCACGTCAGGACGCCTCCACCCGCGCGGCACCGAGCCCGTTGAAGCGCACGGTGTAGGTGGTCGGACCGGCCTGGAAGCGCGCCCTGCCGAGCGAGCCGCCGGCGCCGGAGAGGTCCGCGACCCCGCGCCGGTCGAAGACCAGCGAGTCTCCGGCGAGGTCGAGGGCGACGAGCGAGAGGTCGATCCCCTGCGCGCCCCCGAACGAGCGGGAGACCCACGGGTCCGCGGAGCCGACGGGACCGAGCTCGTAGCGCAGCGTGCTCTCGTGGAAGCGGACCACCACGGAGGCCCGGCCCCGCACCGCGAGCATGCGCGCGTGGGCCAGGTCCTGCGCGAAGACCTGCGCGGCGCGCCGGGCGGACGTGCGTGCGAGATAGCGTCCGAGCACCAGGCCGCTGGTGCCGAGCAGCACCGCCGAGATCGTCATCACGGCGAGCACCTCGAGGAGCGTGAAACCCCCGCGGCGGGGGCGGCCGCGTCTCACGCGAGACGGTCGGCGAGCCCGGACATCTCGCGCGCGGCCACGGACAGGGCCGCGAAGCCCACCGTGCCCTCGCCCTTGAGGTCGTCGACGATGCCCCGGTAGCGCTCGAAGGCCCGCGCCGAGGAGCGGACCACCCCGTCCACCGCCTCGGCCACGGAGGCCCCCTCGCCGGAGCGCTCCATCACCCCCGCCACCAGCTTCCGGTGCGCGCGGGACAGGTCGGCCGACAGCGCCTGCGCGGCGCGGTGCTCCCAGGGGTCGTCTCCGACCACCGCGAAGGCGGAGCGCCGGACCCAGGGCACGTCGAAGAGCTCCGAGATCCGGTAGTACGCCTCGGCGGTGGCGACCGGGTCCGCCCCGGTCTCGCGCGCGATCCGCAGGATCTCCAGGAGCTGATCCAGGAAGCGCAGCGTGATCAGGCGGCGGCTGAAGACCTCGTCCGCGCCCACCTCGAGGACCTCGCGCACGCGCGCCTCGAAGAGCGTCCGCTCCTCGCCGGCCACGAAGTCGCCGAACTCGTCGCGCAGCCGCGCGAGCCCCTCCACGTTCTCGTCGACGACCTTCGCCGGCGACACCTGGGCATCCACGTTCTGCAGGACCCACCGGGTCGTGCGCTCGAGCACCCGCCCGAGGCCCAGCAGCCAGCGGTACGCGGCGCGTGCCGACATGCGGTCGTGCCGGGCGATCTGGCGCACGAGCGCCCGGTGGTCGGACAGCCGGGAAGCGACGAGCCACGCCCGCACGACCTGCTCGGGCCTCGAGCCGGTGTCGCGCACGAGTCGGGTGACGAACGTCGCGCCCATGACGTCGACCAGGTCGTTCGTGAGCTGGCTCGCGATGATCTCCCGCCGCAGCCGGTGCCCGAGGAGGTGCTCGCTCCCCGCCGCGGCCACCGCCGCCGGCGGGAAGTAGCCGAACAGGTAGCTCTCCGTCACCGGGTCGTCCGGGAGGTCGCTCTCGAGCAGGCGCGTCTTGAGATCGAGCTTGGCGTAGGCGAGCAGCACGCACAGCTCGGGGCGGACGAGCGCCTGGCCCCGCTCCCGCCGCTCGCGGAGCACGTCGAGGGACGGGAGCGCCTCCGCGACCCGGTCCAGCCGACCCGACTTCTCGAGCGAGAACATGAGGTCCCGGAAGTCGTCGTCCCCTTCGCGGGCCCGATGCTCGTCGAGCGACACGGCGAGGCTCTGCGAGCGGTTGTCGTCCAGGACGAGCTCCGCCACGTCCTCCGTCAGCTCCCGCAGGAGGGCGTTGCGCTCGTCCTGACTCATCGCCCCGGAAGCGACCGCCGGCGCGAGCAGGATCTTGAGGTTCACCTCGTGGTCCGACATGTCCACGCCGGCCGAGTTGTCGAGGGCGTCGGTGTTGATCCGTCCGCCCCGCAGCGCGACCTCGACCCGGGCCTTCTGCGTGAAGCCGAGATTGCCCCCCTCTCCCACCACCTGGCAGCGGAGCTCCGCGGCGTCGACCCGCACGCCGTCGTTCGACGGATCGCCGGCGTCGCCGTGCGTCTCGCTCGACGCCTTCACGTACGTGCCGATCCCGCCGTTCCACAGGAGCTCGACGGGCGCGCGCAGGACGAGCCGGACGAGCGTCTCGCCGTCGACGACGCCGGGCTCCTCCTCGCCCACGCCGAGGACGCGGCGCGCCTCGGGGGTGAGCTCCACCTCCTTGGCTCCGCGGGACACGATCAGGCCGCCCGCGCTCAGCTTGCTCCGATCGTAGTCGTCCCAGCTCGAGCGTCCCTTCTCGAAGAGCCGCCGGCGCTCCGCGAAGGAGACGGCGGGATCGGGATCCGGGTCGATGAAGACGTGCCGGTGATCGAAGGCCGCCACCAGGCGGATGTGCTCCGAGCGGAGCATCCCGTTCCCGAAGACGTCCCCGCTCATGTCGCCGATCCCGACGACCGTGAAGGGCTCGCTCTGGATGTCCTTGCCCAGCTCCCGGAAGTGCCGCTTCACGCACTCCCAGGCGCCGCGCGCGGTGATCCCGACCGCCTTGTGGTCGTAGCCGTGGGAGCCACCGGACGCGAAGGCGTCGTCGAGCCAGAACCCGTACTCCGCCGAGACGCCGTTCGCGAGATCGGAGAAGGTCGCGGTGCCCTTGTCCGCGGCGACCACCAGGTAGGGATCCGGCTCGTCGTCGGCGACGACCCGCTCGGGCCGCACCACGCGTCCGCCGTCCAGGTTGTCCGTCAGGTCGAGGAGCCCCCGCACGAGGGTGCGATACTGGCGCCGACCCTCCTCGAGCCGTTCCTCGGGATCCTCCGGCAGGTATCGCGCAACGAAGCCGCCCTTCGAGCCGCCGGGCACGATGACCGCGTTCTTGACGACCTGCGTCCGCACGAGCCCCAGGACCTCCGTGCGGAAGTCGTCGGGCCGGTCGCTCCAGCGGATGCCGCCGCGCGCGACGGCCGAGCCCCGCAGGTGGATCCCCTCCATGCGGGCCGAGTGCACCCACACCTCGTAGAGCAGCCCGCTGCGGCGGCCGAAGTCGATGCTCGCGCAGGCGAACTTGTACGAGATGTACGGCGCGCCGCCGGACCGGAAGTCCGGGTGCTTCCCGCCGCGCCGGTAGTAGTTCGTCCGCACGGTGGCGTCGATCAGCCGCTCGAGGCATCGCAGCGCCCGGTCCTCGGCGAGGAGCGTGACCCCCCGGAGCGAGGCGTGGAAGAGCGTGCGGATGTCGGCGATCGCCTCGGTCCGCTCCTCGAGGGTCATCGAGCGCTGGGGATCGAAGCGCGTCTCGAACATGTCGAAGAGCTCGTGCGCGATCACCGGGTGCCGCACGAGCGCCGCCGGCGCGGCCCCCCGGCTCGGCACGCCCCGCATCTGGAAGGCGTACGCGGCATAGCCGCGAAGCACGTCCACCTCGCGCCAGTGGAGCCCCGCCGAGAGCACCAGCGCGTTCAGCGGGTCGCTGAGGACGTCGCCGGCGCGAACGGCCAGGATCGTCTCCGCGAGGAGCGTCCCCCGGGACTCCACGTCGAGCGGCCGACCCTGGGCGTCCTGCACGGCGAACACCCAGATCGTCGCCTCCGGCGCGGCCGCCCCGTCGCCGTCACGGCCGGCCCCCACCTCGAACGGCTTCACGGCGAGCACGCGCAGCCCGGCGTCCTCCAGGATCGGCATGAAGTCCGAGAGGACGAGCCGCTCGCCCCGGAGGAAGACCTTGAGCTCGGTCGCGCCCTCGACGCCCGTCACCGAGCTCGTGGCGGCCGGATTGGCCATCGTGATCGCCGTCACCCGCCCGTCGGAGCGCATGAGCTCCAGCGTGCCGATGTCGGAGACCGCGATGGCGGGATCGGTCGCCGCCTGGTACTCGCGGCTCATCGCGTGGGCGTAGCCCTCCGCGAGCTTGCGCGCGTCGCCCGGGCTCCACTCGCGCTCGAGCCCTTCGAGCACCCGGTCCTGCCAGGTGCGGATGAGCTCCCGGACCATCTGCTCGAGCTCGCCCATCCCCACCCGGTGCATCCGCTCGACGGGCGCGCCGACGTGGAAGTGGAGCCGGGCCTGGTCGCCGGAGCCGAGCGCCAGGTGGTAGTTCAGGACGTCGCCCTCGAAGATCCGCACGAGCTCGGCCTCGATGGCCTTGCGGACCTCGCCGGAGAAGCGGTCCTTGGGCAGGATCACCATGACCGCGAGCCCCCGCCGGAGCGGGTCCTCGCGCACGGCCACCCGAACGTCCTCGGTGTTGTAGGAGGTGAGGACCGTCCGGATGTCCGCGCCGATCTCCTCGGCCGAGGTGAGGAACAGCTCCTCCTTCGGCATCGAGTTGAAGATCGTGATGATCTCCTTGTAGTCGTGCGAGCCCCGCCGCACACGCGCGTCCTCCAGGATCCGCGCGAGCTTGGTCCTCAGGATGGGGATGTTCTCGGCGGCCTCGGAGTACGCGCGCGAGGTGAACAGCCCCACGAAGCGGTGCTCGCCCGCCGGCCGGCCCTCGGCGTCGAGCTTCTTCACGCCCACGTAGTCCATCCGCGCGCGCCGGTGCACGGGGGACTCCGCGTTGGTCTTGCTGATGATCAGCATGGGACCCGACTCGGCGAGGCGCCGCATCCCCCGGTCGAGCTTCGAGAGGGGCACGCCGTCCGCGAAGCGCGACTCGGCCTCGTTGCGGAGGATGCCGAGACCGGAGCCGGGCTCCACCACGACGAGTCGGTCTCCGTCGGGGCCGGGGACGAAGTCGTAGGCGCGGTAGCCGAGGAAGACCAGACCGCCGTCGCGCATCCAGGCGAGGAAGTCGCGGATCTCGTCGATCTCGGGGGCTCGCTCGGGATGGCGCTTCGCGTACCCCTCCACCTCCCCGAGCACGAGATCCACGCGCTCGAGCATCGGCTGGAAATCGTCCGTGGCCCGGACCACCGCCTGCAGGCGCCGCGCGAGCTCTCCGCGGAGCCATGCGAGCCGCTCCGGGTCCGTGACGCGCTCGATCTCGCAGTGGACGACCGACTCCTTCGTGCCGGTGTCCGTCGCCGGCCCCACGGCGACCACCCGTTGATCCTCGTCGCGCGTGACGTCCAGGATCGGGTAGATCATCCATTCCACCGCGAGATCCTGGCCGTGCAGGAACTCCCGGATCGTGTCGATGATGAACGGCCGCTCGCTGACGTTGGTGCGGAGCACCGTGCCCGCCGGGGTCCACCCCTCGTCGAAGGTCGCCGGATCGTGGACCGCCACGTCGACCCGGTCGGCGCGGGAGGAGCGGAGGAAGTGCCACGCGCCGAGCGTCATCCCGACCAGGTCGTCGAGGTCGCGACGGCGAAGCAGGTCCTCGGGGGCCCGGCCGAGGAACACGCGCGTGAAGGAAACGGCCGCTTCGGCCTCGGCGGGCTCGACCGAGACGGCCATCCGATCGGCGACGAGATCGATGGTGTCGTGCGCGTCGCGGACCCGGCGCTGGACCGTTTCCGAGGTGTTGCTCATGCCGTGGGGGCGCGCGTGCGCCCGGATTGGGTGAACCGTGAAACGATTCTACCCGAGTCCGCACCGGAACGGTACTCCGGAAGCGCGGTGCGGGGGCGGCGAAGAGGCCGGCGACCCGCACCGGCAGGCGCGTGTCCCGCGGGGTACTCCGTTCCTTCGACGACCTGCTACCTTGGCTCCATGCGCTTCGTCCACGTCGCCGACGTCCACCTCGACAGCTCCTTCGCGGGTCGCTCCGACGAGGTGCGGCAGCGACTTCGGAGCGCCTCGCGCGACGCGTTCCGTCATGCCGTGGACCTCGCCGTGGCACGCGACGTGGACGCCTTCCTCATCGCCGGCGACCTCTTCGACGGGGAGCGCCTCTCGTTCCGGTCCGAGCACTTTCTCCTGGACGAGATGGCGCGGCTCGGGGATCACGGGATCACGGTCGTCTACGCGACCGGCAACCACGACCCGGGCGGTCCGGCCTCGGGCCCGCGGGGGCTCCGCTGGCCGCTCAACGTGGTGACGGCCACGGACGCCGTGCCCCGGCGGGTGCGCATCCCCTCGCGCGGAGGCGGAGACGCCGGCTGGGTGACGGCCGTCGGGCACGAGACGGACCGGGAGGGCCGCGACCTCTCCCGGCTCCTGCCGGCTCCGGAAGGGGACCTTCCGCAGGTGGCGCTGCTCCACACCCAGGTGCGCTCGTCGCCGGGCGCCGAGCGGCACCACGCCTACGCGCCCTCCGATCTCGCCTATCTCCGGCGCGCCGGATTCGACTACTGGGCGCTCGGGCACGTCCACGTGCCGCAGGCGCTCTCCGCCGATCCTCCGGTGTGGTACGCGGGGAGCCTCCAGGGGCGGGGCCACGGGGAGCCCGGGGAGCGTGGAGCGCTCCTCGTCGATCTCGGGCAGCGGGACGCGCCCGAGGTGACGTTCCACCCGTTGGCGCCCGTGCGCTGGGAGACGCTCCGGGTGGGCGGGCTCGACGACGTGCGCGCGCTCGAGGGCCTCGAGGCGCGGGGCCGCGCCGCGTGGAAGGCGGCACGTGCGGCCGACCCCGGCGCCCCCGGGACCGAGTGGATGCTCCGCGTGGCGCTCGAGGGGCCGTGTCCGCTCTGGGCCGAGCTCCGCGTGGAGGAGGACCGGGCGCTCCTGGCCCGCGAGCTCCGGGACCGGCTCGGGGTGCTCGACGTCGTGGTCGTCGCCACGGACGTCCATCCGGTGATCGACCTGGAGGAGCACCGCGGCCGGATGGACGTCCTCGGCGAGGCGCTGCGGCTGGCCGAGGAGGTGCGCGCCGGACGGACGGAGCTGCCCGGCGTGCGGCCGGAGGACCTCGCCGGGATCCAGGGGCCCGAGCGGGAGCGCCACGAGGAGTGGATCCGCGCGCTCCTCTCGGGTGCGGACGGGGAGCTCGCGGCGCGGCTCCTCGAGCGGGACGCCCTGCGGTGACCGGCACGGCGACCGGCACGTGGTGAGCCGCGCGTGAGGATCGAGCGCATCCGGATCGACGGATTCGGCCGCCTCGCCTGCTTCGACTCGGGCGAGGAGGAGGCCCTTCCGGGGATCGTCGTGCTCCTCGGCCCGAACGAGGCCGGCAAGTCGACGATCTTCCAGTTCCTCACGACGATGCTCTACGGCTTCAAGCCGGCCTCGCGCGAGGGCAACCCCTTCGTGCCCTGGGGCGCGGACGAGGCCTCCGGCGAGGCGTGGCTCCGTCTCGCGGACGGCCGCGCGGCCCACGTGGCGCGCAAGCTGCGCTCGCAGCCTTCCGGCCTGCTCGCCGTGGACGGGCGGACCACGGACCTGCGCAACCGGGAGGTGCCGTGGGTGGGCCACATCCCGCGTGGCGTCTTCCGGCAGGTCTTCGCCGTGACGCTGGGGGAGCTGGCGAGCCTCGACGAGGACACGTGGGGCCGCATCCAGGACCGGGTCGTGGGATCGATGGGCGCGACCGACCTGAGGCCCGTGCGCGCGGTCGCCGAGGAGCTCGAGCGCGAGGCGGGGGAGCTGTGGCGCCCCACGCGCCGGGGGAACCAGAAGGTGCGGACGCTGCGCGAGCGGCTCCGCGAGCTGCGCGGCCGGCGGAGCCGCGCGGCCGAGCGCGACCGGGAGGCGCGCGCTCTCGCCGAGGAGCGCGAGCGCGTGGCGGACGAGCTGCGGTCGCGCCGCGAGGAGCGGGAGCGGGACATGCTCGTCCTCGACCGCGTCCGCTCGCTCGCGCCGGTCCGCGCCCAGCTCGCCCGGATCCGGGCGCTCCGGGAGGAGGCGGGACCGGACGATCGGCTCCAGGGGCTGCCCCGCGATCCGGTCGAGCGGCTCGCAGCGCTCCGGAGCGAGCGGGCGGAGCTGGAGCGCCGCCTGGCCGAGCTCGCCGAGGAGCAGGCGGAGCCGACGGCGGCGCGGGAAGCGTGCGACGAGCGGGTGCTCCGGCTGGTGGAGGTCGCCGAGGAGATCCGGGAAGCCGCCGCCGAAGCGGCCGCCAGCACCGCCGAGCGGGAGCGCCTGCGGGACCTCCGGGCGGAGCTCGGCTCCCTCGAGGCGCGGCTGGACGCGGCGGCCGCCGACCTCTTCGGCGGCCCGTGGTCGTCGGAGACGCGCGCGGCGGTGGAGGATCTCTCCCTGCCGGCGCTCCGCGACGCCGTGGAGCGGCTCGCGCGGGCGCGGCTCCGTCTGGCCGAGGTCGAGGCAGAGGGCGCGGCGACGCCCGGGGCGGGCGTGCTCCCCTGGGTGGTCGGGGCGGCGCTGCTCCTCACGGCGGGGATCCCGCTCGCGGCGTGGGGAATCGATCGGGGCGCGCCGGTCTGGGCCGTCTCGGGCGGCGTGCTCGCGCTGCTGGGAGCCTGGATGACGATCCGCGCGATCGGCCGCGAGCGGGGGGAGCGCTCCGCCCGGATCGAGCGGCGGCGGAGCGCCGAGCGGGCGGAGGAGGAGGCGCGCACCGGAGTCCGGACGCTGCTCGGCGAGGCACGCGTGCGCCCGGGGCTGATGGAGCAGCCCGGCGACGCCCTGGTCGGCGCCCTGGAACGCCTGCGGAGCCTCTCCGAGGAACATGCCCGCCGCGCGCGGGGCGTGCGCGAGGCGGCCGAGCGGATCGAGGCGGTGGAGGGGCGGGTCCGGGCCCTCGGGGAGCGGTGCGGCTGGGCCTGGCGACCGGGCGACGACGCCACGCTCGTGGGCCGTCGCCTGTCCGAGCGCCTGCGGGAGGCCGAGCGCATCGCCTCCGCCGCGGAGACGGCCGGACGCGAGCTCGCGCGGATCGCCCGGGAGCGGGCGGCGCTCGAGCGCCGCCGCGAGGCCGTCGTGGACGAGCTCGAGGGGCTCGCGCGCGCGGCGGATCGCTTCCGCGACGAAGGCCCGTCCGACGCCGAGACGGGCCCGGGAGCGGGCGACCTCGTGCCGGAGCGGCTCCGCGTGGCGGAGGGCTGCCTGCGGGCGCGTGAGCTCGCGGACCGGCTCGAGGAGGAGCTCGCCCGCAGCCACCCCGACCTCGCCGCGCTCGAGGAGCGGATCGCCGAGGCCGACCGCTCCGGGCTCACCTGGGACGCGGACGACGTCGAGGTCGCGCGGCGGCGCGCGCGGGTCGCGGAGCATTCCGACCGCATCGAGGCGCTCGTGGAGCGGCTCAAGGAGATCGAGGGCCAAATCGAGCGGCTGGCGGGAGAGGAGACCGCGGACGCGGTGGACGGCGAGATCGCCGGGCTCGAGGAGGAGATCCGGGAGGTCATCCGCGAGCGCGACCGGAAGTGGGTCCTGGCGCAGCTCCTCCGGGAGGCCGACCGGCGCTTCCGGGACGAGCACCAGCCCGACCTCGTGCGCCGCGCGAGCGCCTACCTCGCGCACCTCACGGCGGGCCGCTACGACCGCCTGCTCATCGAGGAATCCGGCGCCGGGGACCTGTTCGCGATCCAGGGTCCGGCCGCCGCGGGGCCGGTGCCGCTCCGGCATCCCGTCTCGACCGGCACGCTCGAGCAGGCGTACCTGAGCCTCCGGCTCGCCATGGTGGACCACCTCGACCACGGCGTGGAGGCGCTCCCGCTCTTCATCGACGAGGTGTTCGTGAACTGGGACGGGGAGCGGCGCGGCCGGGGTCTCGAGGTGCTCTCACGGATCGCCGGGAGCCGTCAGCTCTTCGTCTTCACCTGCCACCCCGAGATCGCCGGAGCGCTGGAGGGATCGGGCGCGCGCGTGATCCGGCTCGAGCGGGACGGGTGAGGGACCGCACGGGAACGCGCGGAGACGTCGGGGCGGACGCCCTCCACGCGGACGGTCCCCGCGTCGCCGGCGACGGCCCGCCGGACGGGCCCCGGCCCGGACCCCTGCACGCGCTCCGGAGCGGGCGCGACCCCGGGGAGGCCCGCCACGCCTTCGTGCTGCTCCACGGCTTCGGAGCGACCCTGCGCACCTGGGATCCTTGGCTGCCGGCGCTCGAGGCGCGCGGGCACGTCGTGCGCATCGATCTGAAGGGCTTCGGGGGCTCGCCCAAGCCGACCGACGGGCGCTACGACCCGGAGGAGCAGGCGCGCCTCGTCGTGGAGACGATCGGGCGCCTGGGCCTCGGACCGGGCGGGCCCGCGGACGCGTCCGGCCCCGCGCTCGTCCCGATCGGCCATTCCTTCGGCGGCAGCGTGGCGCTCCTCGCCGCGATGATGCTCGCGGACGCGGGTGCGCCCCCGGCGGGCCTCGTCGTCGTCGCCGGGCCCGCGTTCCGGCAGCGACTTCCGCCGTTCGTGCGCCTCGCGCGCCACCCGGAGGCGAGCGCCGCGCTGATGCGGGGGCTCGGTGCGCGGCTGATCGTGGGCCAGGTCTTCCGCTCGGTCGTCTACGACCCGGGGATCGTGACGTCGGAGATGATCGAGCGCTACGCCTCGGGCCTCGACGACGCGGCCTCGGTGCGCGGGCTCCTCTGCTGTGCCGGTCAGGTGGAGCCGCAGGACGTGGACCGGCTCACCGCGCGCTATCCCTCGCTCGACGTGCCGACCCTCCTGCTCTGGGGGCGCCACGACCGCGTGGTTCCGCTCCACGTGGGCCAGCGGCTCGCCCGCGCGCTGCCGCGCGCCACGCTCCGCGTGCTCGACCGCTGCGGGCACGTGCCCCAGGAGGAGATGCCCGAGCGCTCGCTCGCGGAGGTCGAGGGCTTCCTGGAGAGGCTAGGAGGCTAGGAGCGGCCGGGGCGCGGCCCCGGGTGCGCAGCATACACGCCCAGTCAGACCCGCGCCCGCTCACCCGCGTGCCTTCACCCGTGCCGCGAACCACTTCCACGCCTGTCCCGCCACCAGCGGCGCGAGCGCCGCGCCCACCACCACGAGCCAGTCGCGCGGCTCGAGCGGAACGGTCCCCAGCACGCGCCGCAGGAGGGGCTGATACACCGCCAGGAGCTGGAGCCCGACGCCGATCGCGAGCGCGCCGATCATCCAGGGGTTCCCGAAGAGGTCGTGCAGCGTGCGGATGGGCCCGAACCGCTTCGCGTTCAGCACGTGCACGAGTTGGGCGATCGCGAGCGTCATGAAGGCGAGGGTCACGCCGGTGCGGAGGTCGCCGCCGGGTCGCCGGAGCCCCCACGCGAACACCCCCAGGGTCACCAACGTGATGAGGAGCGCGTAGCCCACGAGGTCGCGGAGGAAGCCCCGCGACAGGATCGCCGCGCCCGGCGGGCGGGGAGGACGGCGCATCACGTCGGGCTCCTCGGGCTCCGCCGCGAGCGCGAGCGCCGGAAAGACGTCCGTCACCACGTTCAGCCACAGGAGCTGGAGCGGGAGGAGCGGGAGCGGGAAGCCGGCGAGGGACGCGCCGAGCACGACGCCCACCTCGGACAGGTTACACGCAAACAGATAGAAGATGAACTTGCGGATGTTGTCGAAGATGACCCGGCCCTCCTCGACCGCGACGCCCACGGTTTCGAGCCGGTCGTCGGCGAGCACGAGATCCGCCACGTCGCGCGCCACGTCGGTGCCGCGGCCGCCCATCGCCACCCCGATGTCCGCGCGCTGGAGCGCGGGGCCGTCGTTCACGCCGTCGCCCAGCATCCCCACGACCTCGCCCCGGCTCTGCAGGGCCTCCACGATGCGGAGCTTGTCCTCCGGAGCGATGCGTCCGAACACGACGGCACGGCCCACGGCCTCGCGCAGCTCCTCGTCGGTCGCGCGAGAGATCTCCGCGCCCGAGAGCGCCACCGCGCCCTCGTCGAGCATCCCCGCGCGCCGCGCCACGGCCCACGCGGTCGCGGGCTGGTCCCCGGTGAGCATGAGCGTCCGGAGCCCCGCGCTCCGGAAGCGGGCGATCGTCTCCCGCACGCCCTCGGTGGGCGGATCGATCATGCCCACGAGCCCGAGGAACGTGAGGTCGGCGAGCGCCTCCTCCGTGCCGACCGTCGCCGGCGGGACCCGTCCGCGCGCCACCGCGATCACCCGGAGGCCGTCGGCGGCGAGCCGTTCCTCCAGCCGGCGCAGCCGCGCCCGCTCCGCCGGCTCGAGCGGCTCCTCGCCGGCCGGGCCGAGCCACCGCGCGCAGCGCTCGAGCACCCGGTCGGCCGCGCCCTTCACGTGGACTTCGAACTGCCCCGGTGCATCGCCCCACCCCTCGGGCATCGCCTCCCCGCCGGACCTCCCGTCCCCGCCCGCGTCCGTATCCGGCGCGAGACGGTGGAAGGACGCCATGAGCATCCGCCGGCTCGAGAACGGGAGCCGGCCCACCTCGGGCGCGGTCTCCAGGAGCTCGGGCCGGGAGAGGCCGAGCTTGCCGCCGAGGACGAGAAGGGCGACGTCCGTCGGATCGCCGACGGCGCGGGTCGCCTCCGCGCCGTCCGCTCCATCCTCCTCGAGCGAGGCCTCGTTCGCGAGCACGGCGCTACGCGCGAGCGCGGCGAGCCCGCCGATCTCCGCCGCCGGGACCGGGCGCCCGTCCACGAGGAAGCGCCCGCGCGTCTCGAGACCGGTGCCGGTGACCTCGACCTCGCGACCGCCGACGTGCACGAGCGTCGCCACCATGCGGCTCGTCGTGAGCGTACCGGTCTTGTCGGTGCAGATCACGGTCGCGGATCCGAGCGCCTCGACGGCGGGCGGCCGCCGGACGAGGGCGTTCCTCGCGGCCATGCGCCACATCCCGACGGCGAGCGTGACCGTCGCCACGACGGGCAGGCCCTCGGGGACCGCGGCGATCGCGAGGGCCAGCCCGGTCTCCACCACGGTCCAGGGATCGGCCCCCTGAGCGAGGCCGAGCACGACGACGGCGGCCGCCACCCCGAGCGCGATCCACACCAGGCGGCGACCGAGCGCGTCCAGCCGACGCTCGATCGGCGTCGGCACGTGCTCGAGCGAGCCCACCAGCGCGCCGATCCGCCCGAGCTCGGTGGCCGCGCCCGTCGCGGTGACCACCGCGCGGCCCGCCCCGCCGAGGACGGTGGTGCCCCGGTAGACCATCGACGTGCGGTCGCCGAGGGGCGTCGCGCCGGGGACCTCCTCCGACACGGGCTCCTCGTCCTTCACGACCGGCACGGACTCGCCCGTCAGCGCGCTCTCGTCCACGCGCAGCTCGTCCGCCTCGATCAGGCGGCCGTCGGCCGGAACGGCGTCGCCCTCGGCGAGCAGCACCACGTCGCCCGGCACCAGCTCCGCGGCGTCGACCTTCCGACGGTGGCCCTCCCGCAGCACGACCGCCTCGACCACCTGGAGGCGCCGCAGCGACTCCACCGCGACGCGCGCCCGCCACTCGGTCCAGAAGCCGATCACCACGTTGATCAGCAGGACCACGCCGATCGCGGCGGCGCCGAGCCGGTCGTCGAGCGCGAGGGCCAGCCCGGCGGCCACCGCGAGGAGCCAGACGACGACGCTGTCCAGCTGGTGCCGGAGCACCGCCCACGCGGAGAGCGGCTTCCGGACCGCGATCACGTTCGGTCCGTGGCGCGCCCGGCGCCGCTCCGCCTCGGCGTCGTCCAGGCCCTCGGGGCGCGCCCCGGCGCGGGCGAGCGCCTCCTCCGCCGGAAGCGCGTGCCAGGCGACGCGCTCCGGCGGAGCCCCGAGGGCGGTCAAGGCGCGGGTGCGCTGGTGAAGCGGAGCTCGCCGGCGGGCGCGGGGCTCAGCCCGTGTACCGGAGCCGCGCCCCCACGCCCTCTCCTTCGGCCTCGAGCTCGCTCGCGCAATCTCCGGAGAGCTCCTCGACGGCCGCCCCCTGCTCGAAGGCCGCACCCACGAAGTGGTCGGCGAGGTCCGGGTAGCGCTCCCGGAAGGTCCGGGTGACCAGCAGCGTGTCCACGCGGCGGTCGCGCAGCGCCTCCTCGGTCGACTCGGCGCCGAGGGCGCCCCGGCCCCGCGCGCGGGCCTGGTCCATGACCGTGTGCAGGAGGTCGGCCTGGTATCCGCGGCTGAGCTCCGAGGCCGCCTCCTCCAGCGCGGCCCGGACCTCCGGCTCGGTCATCGCCAGGTGGAGCGCCGGGCGCTGCACGAGCCGGCCGTCCAGGTGCTGGAGGTGCCGGGCCACCGAGGACTCGGCGTCCGGGGAGCCCCCGAGGACGATGAAGCCGTGCGGGCCGGCGAGCTCCTTCACGACGTCGGCCAGGCGCGCGTGCATCTTGCTCGCGCTCCGCTCGAGCGCCCGCCGCGCGGCATCCGTGCCGGTCTCGCCCCGCGTGCCGCTGTACGTGCTGGCCCGCTTCGAGACGCTCGTGTTCGCGTAGTCGCCGAAATCCACGTCCGTGAGCAGATCCGCCCGCTCCTCCAACTCTCCACCGCGGTAGGTGAAGATCCGCGCCTTCCGCTGATCGGCCAGAACGCCCACGACCATGCGGTCCTGCTTCAGCGCGCGGACGTACGGGGCGACCCTCACGCCGCGCTCCCACCGCACGAGGTGCGGCATCGGGACCGGCATCTCCTCGGCATGCTCGAGCGCGTCGGCGGTGGCGAACCCGACCCATCCCTTGCCGGGCAGGAAGTTGGCGAACTGCTCCAGGTGCGCCTCCACGTGGCGCCGGGCGCGATCGAAGTCCCCGAGCTGTGCCGGAGCCTCCGACTGCACCCGGCCCCGCTCGCGGTCCAGGCCCTGCTCGAGCGCCATGAACCACACGCGACGGTCGGACGGGTCGTTGCCGTCGGCATCGATGTAGACGCTCAGAACCTCGCGCGCCCGCAGCGCCCGATACAGCTCGATCAGCTTCTCGCGGTTCAGCATGTCGCCCTCGCCTTGCGTCGAATTTCGGTTGCCATGGGGCCCCCGACGCAGGACGCGGGGGCCCGACGCTCACTACACCGGAGGGAGGGCGGCGGATCGACCTCGGGCGCCCGCCGGACGGGCATCCGGAGCCGCGAGCCGCTCAGCCCCCGTAGCTTCTCCGCGGCGGACGACACTCCGGCCACGCGCCGATCGAGCTCGCGGCCATCGTGCGGCGCGTGGGCTCCGCCGTCGGCTCCGGCCGTGTCGGCAGCACCCGCATCTCGGTCGGCATCCGCTCCGGATCCTCGGAGGCCTGGTAGGCCAGCATCGCCGCGAGGGTCGCGTTGTTGCGCAGATCCGCCCACACGATCTTGTCGAACGTGTCGAGGTTCGTGTGCCAGGTGTACTGGCGATAGTCCGGGTAGCTCGACTGTAGCCGGAAGCCCGGCGCCGGCACGCAGATGAACGACATGTGGTCGCTCCCGCCCGACTCCGGCAGGCCGGGGACGTCGAGCTCGATGTGCTTCGTGATCTCGGTCGGGATCTTCGAGAACCACCGCCCGAAGTGCTCCCCGGCCCCGACGAAGCCCTGCATGCGGATGAAGTCGATCCGCCAGGTGCCGTTGTCCTGGTTGAACGCCGCCTGCAGCCCCTCGGCCACCTCGGGGTTGTCCGCGACGAACGCCGTCGAGCCGACGAGCCCCTGCTCCTCGCCGCCCCAGTGCCCCACGAGGATCGTGCGCCGAGGGTTCGGATACGTCTCCTTCAGGATGCGCATCGCCTCCATCATCATGATGGTCCCGGTGCCGTTGTCCGTGGCGCCGCTCGCGCCGTCCCACGAGTCCAGGTGGGCGCTCAGCACGACGTACTCGTCCGGGAGCTCGGTCCCGGGGATGCGGCCCACGACGTTGAACGCGGGCACCTCGCCCGTGAACCGCGCCTGCGCGTCGAGCCGGATGCGAGGCGACTGGCCCCGCTCGGCCAGGCGCGCCACGAGCCCGTAGTCCTCGCAGGCGAGATGCAGCCCCGGGATGCCGCCGGTGGGCGCGCTGAAGATCTTGTCCGCGCCCCATCCCTCGGACCAGCGGGCCGTGAGGAGCGCGACCGCGCCCGCGTCCTCGATCCGCTGCGCGTAGTCGCCCCCGATGGTCCGCAGCGAAGCCGCCCATGCCGCGCGCCGGCGCCCGCGATCCTCGGCCATCTCTCGGAACGCTTCCGGGGTGGCCCACTCCTCCCAGGACTCGTCCGGCCGGCAGGTGGGCTCGTACAGGCTGATCGCCACGGCCTTCCCCGCCACCTGGGGAAGCCACGACTGGAACTCCGCGGCGCTCCGGAACTGCGGGAGCAGGATCACGTCGGCCTCCACCGGACCGTTCGTGCCCTGGCTCCAGGCGAGCATCATCCCCTCGAGCGTGCGCACGCGCGGCGAGATGAGATCGATGTGCGTGATCCCGCGGTCCCAGCCGATCCAGGTGCCGTACTCCTGGCGCTCCGCCTCGATGCCCCACTGCGCGTAGCGCTCCACGAGCCAGTCGGCGGCCCGCTCGTAGCCCGGCGAGCCCATGAGGCGGGGGCCGATGGAGTCGAGGAGCGCCTGCGAGAGATCGAAGACCTGCGAGCCCTCGCCCATCCCCTCCTCCCACATCCGCTGGATGACCGGATCGTCGGTGGGGAACGCCTGCGCGCCCGCGCCCTGCGGCGTCGCGGCGGCGGAGACGGTGGCGAGGGCCGTGCCGAGGAGCACGGCGGGGACGAACGGGAACGGCTTCATGTCTCTTCCTTTCCGGGAGTCGAAGGGATGCTCGGCGCTTCCCACGCGTCGCCGACGGGATCCGGCACGCTCACGCGTCCGGTCGGGGCTCGTCCTTCATGTCGCGGTGGAGCCGGGCGCGCGCCGCGGCCCAGTCGCGCTTCACCGTGGCCGGCGAGACGCCGATCGCCTCCGCGGTCTCGCCCACGCTCAGGCCGGCGAAGAAGAGGCACTCCACCACCGCGGCCTGGCGCGGGTCGAGCTCCTCCAGCTTCCGGAGCGCCTCGTCCAGCGCGATGAGGTCGTCGAGCGCCTCGGCGGAGATCGCGTCGTCGTCGTAGAGCGTCACGTCCTCGGAGGCGCCCCCGCGCTTCTTGGCCGAGCGCTTCTCGGCGTAGTTGATGAGCACCTGGCGCATCGCGCGCGCGGTCGTGGCGAAGAAGTGGCCGCGGTTCTCGTAGCTCCCGCGCCCCGAGGCGGCGAGCTTGAGATAGGCCTCGTGGATGAGGCCGGTCGTGTTGAGCGTCTCCGCTCCACGCCAGCCCCGGCGGCGCGCCCGCGCGATCTCCTTCAGGCGCGGATACGCCACCTCGAACACCTCGTCCAGCGCTTCCGGGCGACCCGAGCCGGCCGCGTCCAGGAGGCGCGTGATGTCGTTCGGATCCGGGCGCCTGTCCATGCGTCACGATATCCCGCGGGCGGAGCCCGGACAACGGCGGACGGGGCGTTCCCCCGGACTACCCGGCGCGCCTGATCCCGGGGCGCCCGGCTTCCTGTACCCCCCGAGACCAGGGCGCGGCGTGCCGCCCGCGCCACCGACCACGAACCGCATCGAGCGAGAACGGGAGAGACGATCATGACGCAGGCGACGATGGCCCGACCCGAGCGCGGCCCCCTCAACGGGGTCGACACCCCCACCCTCTTCGCCACGATCGACGCGGTGGACGCGCAGCGCGAGCTGGCCGCGTTCCGCTTCCGCGCGACCACGACCTGGCAGTCGGGAACCCATACACGCAGCTCGATCCGCTCCTTCCACGGCGCGGGCGCCGAGCAGGAGCACGTGCGCGAGTTCGTCGTGGACGCGGACCATCCGGCCGTCCTCGTCGGGGCGGACAACGGGCCGCTTCCGGTCGAGCTGCTCCTGGCCGGCCTCGGCGCCTGCCTCACCGCCGGGATCGGCAACATCGCCGCGGCGCGCGGCGTCCGGCTCGAGGAGGTCGAGGCCGCGATCGAGGGCGACCTCGACATCCAGGGGATCCTCGGCCTCTCCGACCAGGTCCGGAACGGCTACCGGAGCATCCGCGTGCGCTTCCGCATCCGCGGCGACGCGCCGGACGAGACGCTCCGGAAGATCGTCGAGCAGTCCCGCGCGCGCTCGGCGGCCTACGACGTCCTGACGAAGGGCGTGCCGGTCGAGATCGACGTCGTGACGAGCTGAGCTCCATGGAACGCATCGACACCCTCGTCGTCGGAGCGGGCCATTCCGGGCTCGCCATGAGCCGCTGCCTGGCCGAGCGCGGCATCGAGCACGCCGTGCTCGAGCGAGGCCGCGTCGCCGAGCGCTGGCGGAGCGCCTCCTGGGACTCGCTCCGCCTCCTGACGCCCCGCTGGCTCGCGCGCCTGCCCGGGTGGAGGTACGAGGGCGAGGATCCGGACGGCTACATGCACCACCGGGAGCTGATCCGCTGGCTCGAGGGATACCGGAAGGCCTCCGGAACGGAGGTCCGGGAGGGGGTCGAGGTCACGGGCGTGCGCTCCTGGGGGGGACGCTTCGCGGTTTCCACCAGCCGGGGCGGATGGCTCGCCGACCGCGTGGTCGTGGCCACGGGCGATTGCCAGCGGGCGCTCCGGCCCGCGTTCGCGCGCCACCTCGCGCCGGACGTCTTCCAGACCGACGCGACGCGCTACCGCAATCCGTCGATGCTGCCGGAGGGCGGCGTGCTCGTGGTGGGCGCGGCCGCGACGGGCGTCCAGCTCGCCGCCGAGCTCGCCGACGCGGGCCGCGCGGTCACGCTCTCGGCCGGACGTCACACCCGCGTGCCGCGGAGCTGGCGGGGCCGGGACATCCTCTGGTGGCTCGACCGCATGGGGGTCCTCGACGAGCGGGCCGACGAGGTGCCGGACCTCGCGGCCTCCCGGGGCCAGCCCTCGCTTCAGCTCGTGGGCGCCCCGGACGGCTGCTCGCTCGATCTGGCGACCCTGGTGGCGCGGGGCGTCCGCCTCGTGGGGCGCGCCGTCTCCGGCTCCGGGGCGGTGGTCCACCTGGAGGACGACCTGGTGGAGCACGTCGTCGCCGCGGACGTGAAGCTCCGGCGGCTCCTCGCGCGCGTCGACGCCTGGGCTCGCCACACCGGTCTCGCGGATACGCTGCCGGAGCCCGAGCCGCTCGCGCCGGGCCCGCTCGTGACGGCGCCGGAGCGGCTGGACCTTCGGGCCGAAGGCATCCGCAGCGTCGTGTGGGCGACGGGCTTCCGCCGCTCCTACGACTGGCTCGAGGTGCCCGCGCTCGACCGCGCCGGGGAGATCGTGCACCGCGGCGGGATCGCCGAGGTCCCGGGGCTCTACGTCCTGGGGCTCCGCTTCCTCCGGCGGCGCAAGTCGTCCTTCCTGGACGGCGCCGGCAGCGACGCCCCCGAGCTCGCGGACCACATCGCCGAGGTCCGCACGACCGGAAGCCCCCGGAGGCCTTCCGCGCGGCCGCGGGCCCGCGCGGCGGGCGTGGCGCTCCGCGCATGACGGCCCGCGCGCTGGACCGGCCGGGTGCCGGCGGCTGGGACGTGGTGGTGGCCGGGGCGCGCCCCGCGGGCGCGGCGACCGCCCTGCTGCTCGCGCGCGCGGGGCTCCGCGTGCTCGTGGTCGACCCCTCGCGGCCCGGGAGCGACACGCTCTCCACGCACGCGCTGATGCGCAGCGCCGTGGCCCGCCTCGCCGCCTGGGGGCTCCTCCAGGAGGTGCGCGACGCGGGCACGCCGCCGATCCGCCGCACCGTCTTCCGCTACGGAGCGGACGAGGTCGTGGTGCCGATCGAGCCGCGGGGCGCGGTGGACGCCCTCTACGCGCCCCGGCGGACGCTGCTCGATCCGCTCCTCGAGGACGCCGCCCGGCGGGCGGGGGCGACCGTCGTGCACGGGGCGGCCGTGCTGGACCTGCTGCGGGACCCCGCGGGTGGACGGGTGCGGGGGGCTCGGGTCGGCGTGGACGGCCGGAGCGTGGACGTGCCGGCGCGGTTGGTCATCGGAGCGGACGGCCTGCGCTCCCGGGTGGCGCGGCTCGTCGGCTCGGAGGTGGTCCACCGGGGCCGACACGCGACCGCGTCCATCTACGGCTACTGGCCGAACCCCGGGATCGACGGGTACCTCTGGCACTACCGGACCGACTCGAGCGTCGGCTTCATCCCGACGGGCGGGGGCGAGGTCTGCGTCTTCGCGTCGCTCCCGGCCGGCGCGTTCCGGGGCTCGGGGCCCGCCGGGCTCCGGAGGCTGCACCGCGCGCTCCTCGAGCTGGGCGCGCCCGACCTGGCGCCGCTCCTGCCGCCCGATCCGGGCGTGCGGCTCCGCGCGTTTCCGGGGGCCGCCGGGTTCCTCCGCCGCCCGGTCGGTCCGGGATGGGCGCTCGTGGGGGACGCCGGCTACTTCCGAGACCCCCTCACCGCGCACGGGATCTCCGACGCGCTGCGCGACGCCGAGCTCCTCGCGGAGGCCGCCGTGCGGGCGCTCGCGGAGGACGACGACGGAGCCCTCGAAGCCTATCCGCAGGCTCGGGACCCGCTCGCCGCCGACTTCCTGGACCTCACGGACCGGATCGCGTCCTTCCGGTGGACGATGGAGGAGCTCCCCGCGCTGCACCTTGAGCTGAGCCGACAGATGCGGCGGCGGGCGGGCGGGGCCGCGCCGCGGGCGGACCGCCCGGCGGCGTGAGCCCGCGCACCGGCGCCCGCCCCGGACCGCTGTGCGACGCGCCTTCCGAGGTCGCCGCCCGTTGGCGCGACCCGCGCGACCGGCGCGCCGCCTCAGCCCTCCGTGACGTCCGCGCTCCACGTGACCTCGACGGCGCCCTCGAGGGTTCGCGCCATCGGGCACCGCGAGGCGTGCGTCTCGAGCGCGCGGTCCACCTTCGCGCGATCGGCGCCGCTCGGCAGCCTCAGCGTGTAGTGGACGTGGATGCGGGTCAGCCGTACCGTCCGGTCGATCGTCTCGTTCACGCCTTCCGCCGTCGCGTGGATCGCGTCCGGCGCCATCGGGATCCCGCGCACCTCCAGTGCGCCGTTGAGGGTCCCGAGCATTCACCCCGCGGCGGCCGCGACGAGATAGTCGACCGGGAGCGGGAGGTCCGGCTCCGCCTCGAGCCGGTAGAGCTCCTTCACCGGCCCGTGCACCCCGAGCTCGAAGGTCGTGCCGTCGTCGAGCTCCGCGCGGCGACGCACGCCGACGATCTTGCGGACGGTGGAACGGGAGACGTAGAACGGCTCGGTCATGTCGGCTCCGGGTGGAGGATGGGAAGGTCGGTCAGGGCTCCGCTCGGTCCGGCTCGGGCTCGTGCCCGGCGCAGGCGATCACGGGCAGGGGCGGGTACCGGCGGAAGCGGGGATCCGTGCGGGAGCGCTCGCAGAGATGGAAGCGGGAGCCGCGGCGGTTCGTGATCACGCGGTGATGCCGGCACGTCGCGCAGAGCCCGATCGCCGGGTCGGCGCCGGGTGGCGCTCCCCCGCGCGGCGCGCCTCCCTCCGCCCTCGGGGCGCCGCTCACGCGCGCAGGCCGAGGAAGGCGACGTGACGCCCGCCCTCCCCGCGCCGGTGCGAGAAGAAGGAGGCCCCGCCCTCGTCGCACCGGGTGCAGTGCTCCGAGGCCGTCACGCGCTCGGCGCGCACGCCCCGGGCCACGGCCCGCTCCGCGAGCACCGCGCGGAGATCGATCGGCGCGGGCGCGGGCGGCGGCGCGATCCCCAGCGCCTCGAAGACCTCCGGCCCCACCTCGTAGCAGGCCCCGCAGATCGCCGGGCCGAGATGGACGTGGAGGTCCTCGGGGCGGCTCTCCGCGCGGGCGGCGAGCTCCTCGATCGCCCGCTCGAGCGCGCCCGCGGCCGCGCCCCGCCAGCCCGCGTGCACGAGCGCCACCGCGCGGCGGCGAGGATCCACGAGGAAGGCCGGCACGCAGTCGGCGAGTCCGACGGTCAGCAGGATCCCGGGCCGGGTGGTGGCGTGCAGGTCGCAGGCGGGCGCGACGCGCAGCCCCGGCGCCTCGTCCTCGTGCCAGCGAAGGTCGGCGCCGTGCACCTGCCGCGCGTGGACGAGGGTTCCGGCCCCGGTCCACTCCCCGAGCCGCTCCCAGCGCGCGATCACCTCGCCGGCGGGCGATTCCGTGCGGAAGAGCCCGAGGTCGAACGCGGCGGCGCCGTCGCGGGCCGTGGTCGTGCCCTGCACCAGCCAGGGGAAGAGCGCACCCCATTCCGGATGGACCACCGCCGGGAACCCCTCCGCCGGGGTCTCGCGGACGGGCCGCGCGCGGACTTCCGGCGTCAGCGCCGGATCGACCACGAAGACATGCTCAGCGCGGGCGCCACGGTCAGCACGATCACGTCGCCCTCCATCGCCATCACGGGTTGGCTCACGAAGTCCTCGTCGTCGGTCGATCCGATCGCGTGCACCCGGAACTGGTAGCTCGCTTCCGGGGAGATCAGCGCGGACGGGATCTCCATCTCGCTGGTGGTGTTCCCGACCACGTCGCCGATCCTCTGCCACGCCCCACCGCGCCCGACGTACACTGTGACGTCCGCGAAGTTCTGATTGCGCACGTCCACGGCGATGCTCGGGGTGCTCGCGATGCTCCCGCGAAAGTCCGGCGAGGAGCGATCGGCGCAGGCGACCGCCAGGGCGAGCGTAACGATCATCGCGGTCGCGAGACCGGTCGGTGCGGGAGGCGACGGCGAGGGCACGGGACCAGGCATTCGGGTCCTCCGGGGCGGGGGGCGCTGAGGGGCGCGATGCTGCCACCCTCCACACGCATGGGACGTGCCGTTACCCTCCTACGCGGCAGCGAAATCAGGTACCTTTCACGATCCCACCGACCCCGGTTCGCCCCTTCGGCCCCGCCGGCCGCAACAGGACGATGGACGACACCCTCTTCGATAGCCTGAACGCCGCCTACGCGCAGGCGATGTACGAGCAGTTCGCGCGCAACCCGGAAGGCGTCCCCGCAGAGTGGCGCCGCATCTTCGCGGACGGAGGCGCGCGGGCACTCGCCGGCGGGCTCTTCACTCCGGATTCGCTCAACGGTCACCGGGAGACCGCCTACGTGCCCACGGCCCCGGCCGTGGGTGTCGCACCCGCGCCCCGCGAGACGGTGCGGGAGGGCGCCGCCCCCGGTCGCCCGGACGTCACCCCGGAGGCCGCCGAGATGCTGCGGCGCGCGCTCCCGGCGATCTCGCGGGCCACGGCCCTCGTGCAGGCGTTCCGCGATCACGGACACCAGCTCGCGCAGGTCGATCCGCTCGGCAGCGAGCCGCCCGGCCATCCCCAGCTCTCGCCCGCGTTCTTCGGGACGTCGATGGAGGAGCTCGCGGACCTGCCCGCGTCGCTCATCCTGGACGACGCCGAGGAGGGCCAGTCGGTCGCGGACGCGCTGCGCGAGCTCGGCGAGATCTACGCCGGCAGCATCGGCTACGAGTTCGAGCACCTGGACGACCACGTCAAGGTCTCCTGGCTGTGGAAGCAGGTGGAGGACGGCTCCCACACGGGCCCGCTTCCGAACGAGGAGCGGCGCAGGCTGCTCGAGCGGCTGACCGAGGTGGAGGGGCTCGAGCAGTTCCTCCACAAGGCGTACCTCGGCCAGAAGCGGTTCTCGCTCGAGGGCAACGACGCGCTCATCCCGATGCTCGACGCCGCGATCGAGGACGCCGCCAAGGCGGGCGCCCGCGAGGTCGTGATCGGGGCCGCGCACCGGGGCCGCCTGAACATCCTCACCCACACGGTGGGCGTCTCCTACGGGGAGCTGCTGGCCGAGTTCGAGGGACCGTCCTACAAGGGCGGCCAGCTCGACGTGGGCGGGACGGGCGACGTGAAGTACCACCACGGCGGGCGCGGACGCCGGGTGCTCCGGGACGGCGTCGAGGTGGACGTGTCGCTCGCGCCGAACCCCAGCCACCTGGAGTTCGTGAACCCCGTGGTCCTCGGCAT
>CAZOYA010000008.1:0-34672 GCA_964583815.1 uncultured Gemmatimonadaceae bacterium
ATCTCCATCTGCTCGAACTCGCGGGTGCGGAAGATGAAGTTGCCGGGCGTGATCTCGTTGCGGAACGCCTTGCCGATCTGCGCGATCCCGAAAGGGAGCTTGCGGCGGGCGGTGCCCTGCACGTTCAGAAAGTTCACGAAGATCCCCTGCGCGGTCTCGGGACGCAGGTAGACCGTGGCCGAGGAGTCCTCGACCGGCCCCATGAACGTCTTGAACATCAGGTTGAACATCCGGGGCTCGGTGAACGCGTCGCGCGTGCCGCAGGACGGGCACTGTCCCGCGGCGAGCTCGGGCGCGTCCGCGCGGAAGCGACGATGGCAGCTCGTGCACTCCACGAGGGGATCGGTGAAGCCTTCCACGTGTCCGGAAGCCTCCCACACGCGCGGATGCATCAGGATCGCCGCGTCGACGCCCTCGATGTCGTCCCGGCGGTGGACCATGGCGGTCCACCAGAGGTCCTTCAGGTTCCGCTTGAGCTCGACGCCGAGCGGGCCGTAGTCCCAGACCGAGCCGGTCCCCCCGTAGATCTCCGAGGACTGGAAGATGTAGCCGCGTCGCTTGGTGAGCGACGCGAGCTTGTCCATGAGGTCCGGCTGGGTCATGAGGTGCCTCGAAGTCCCGGGAATGGGCGGCTTTCCGCACGTCGGAGGGCGCGAAACCTACCGAAGCGGACGGGGGCGGATCAACGGCGGACGGCGCGGCGGGAAGTCGGGCCGGGTCGGCCGGCTGGAGGCGCGCGGGAGAACCTGGGCGGGTCCGCGGGGTAGTCCGAGGCGGTCGCCGCCTCGCGGCGATGATGATCCCTCGTGCTCCGAGGTTCGAAGTGGCCAGCATCACGTTCACGGATCGCGCCCGCGACATGGTCCGTTCCTTCCTATCCGACGACGGGGCCGCGAGCGAGGCCCTGCGCATCTCCATGAGTGGGAACCCCGCCGCCCCGCGATTCGATCTCACGCTCGTGTCCGGAGCCGAGCGGAGCGCCGACGACATCGAGATCGCCGGTCAGGACTTCGCCGTTCTCGTGGACCGGGCGCAGGCGGACCGCCTCGACGGGGCGACCGTCGACTACGTGGACCGGCTGAACGAGAGCGGCTTCGAGGTGCGCCTGGCGCAGGCACCCGCGCCCGTCCGCCCGGCCGAGCCCCCGCAGGGGGAGATCGCCGACCGCGTGCGGTCCGTGCTCGAGGAGCAGGTGAACCCCGCGATCGCGGCGCACGGCGGCATGATCAGCCTGGTCGACGTGCAGGAGACGGACGTCTACGTCGAGATGAGCGGCGGCTGCCAGGGCTGCGCCCTCTCCCGCATGACGCTCCGGCAGGGCGTGGAGCGGATGCTCCGGGAGGCCGTGCCCGAGCTGACCGCCGTCCACGACGTCACCGACCACGAGTCGGGCGCGAACCCGTACCTGTAGGACCGGCGCGCGGAGCCGCCGAACCGGTCCGGCCGCCAGGCGCGGCCGGACCGGAACCCGCGCCCCTGGCGCGATGTGCTCCGCCCCCTCCTGAGGCGCCTCCGCGACACCCGTCGTGGCACGCGCGCCAGCGCCGCGCCACCCCCCGCTCCGCCCTCCGCGGCCGAGCACCGCGCAGTCCCCGCGCCACCTCGCCGGAAGCAACGAAACGGGGGTCTCGGGTGTCTTATAGGGTGGAGGTCGTCGACGCGTTGCGGTGAAGCGACACCGTCGCCGCGTCCGACATCGCGCGAGGAGGAGCGATGGACGGTCCCAGGAGTCGTCACCGGGTCTTCCGGCTCCTTCCGTGGATTCTGCTCCTCGTCTTCGCGCTCCCGCTTCCCGGCCTCTCGCAGCCCTGCGACCTCCCGTGCGTGGGTCCCGCGCGCGGCGCCATCGTCGCGGCCGGCGGAGGGCGTCTCGGCGACGACATCTACGAGGAGTTCGTGCGCCTGGCGGGCGGACCCGACTCGTACGTCGTGCTCATCCCCACCGCCGGGGACCGCTACGGCGCCCACGACGGCTGGACCGCCATGGAGCGGCTCATCGAGGCCGGCGTGGGGCGCCTCGAGATCCTGCACACCCGCAGTCGGGCCGTGGCGGACATGGAGGCGTTCGCGGCCCCGCTCCGCCAGGCGACCGGGGTCTGGTTCTCCGGTGGCCGGCAGTGGCGGCTCGTCGACGTCTATCTCGGAACGCGCACGCACGACGAGCTCCGCGCGGTCCTCGACCGCGGCGGCGTAATCGGCGGCAACTCGGCCGGCGCCTCGGCGCTCGCGTCGTTCCTCGTGCGCGGCGCCGAGGACAACGACATCGTCGAGTGGCCCGAGCGCATCGACGGGTTCGGGTTCCTGCGCGACGTGGCGATCGACCAGCACCTCGTGGCCCGTGCCCGCGAGATGGACCTGCTCGAGGTCCTTCGCACGCGCCCGCATCTGCTCGGCATCGGCCTCAACGAGGGCGCCGCGCTCGTGATCACGCGGGACATCGCGCGGGTGCTCGGCGATCAGGTCGCGGTGTACGACGTGACGGACCCGGCCCGGCTCATCCCGCTCCGCTGGCTCTCGCCCGGGGACGTGTACGACCTGGGCGCGCGGCGGGTCGTGCGCGAGAGCGTGCTCGGGGACGAGCCGCCCTGGGTGCTGCCGTTCTGACGGGTCGGGCGCGGCACGGCGCGTCGCCCCCTCCGGCTCGCCCGCGCCGGACCCGCTAGCGGATCCCCGTCTCCTCGATCCTACGCAGCAGCACGCCCGAGAGCCGCTCGCGGGTGATCCGGTCCAGCGTGCCGAGCGCGTCCATGGCGTTCGTGATGTTCTCCACGAGCGCCCACATGCGGTCGCCGACCTCGTCGGTGGCGGGGACCGCCTCCTCGACCGGGTTGCCGCTGAACGCGGTGGCGGGCGTGTAGGCGATCGAGGCCTCGTTCTCCACGAGGAACGCGTGGAGGCTCAGCGACGCATCGGCGAGCCGGCCGAGGAGCCGGTAGGACTCGAGCCGCGCCTCGCGCGTGGCGAGAAAGCCCGAGTCGGCACGGGCGATCATCGCGGCGCGCGCCTCCGCGTCGAACGAGGAGGGTTCGGCGAGCGCGACCATGGATGCGTGGAACTCCGCGGCCTCGCGCTCCGCGAGGAGGTCGGCGAAGCGCCGGAACCCGCGCCAGAAGGTCTCCACCTCCGCGAACCGGCTCGCGTTGCTCAGGTAGACGCCGGCGAGCCAGTCCTCGCTCGGCTCGGCGGGCACGGCCTCGCCGAGCGCCGCCGCCTCGATGTCGGCGTACATCGCCGGAATCGCCTCGGCCGCGAGCGAGCGCATCGGCTCCTCGAGCTCGGCAGGAATCGGCGGCAGGATGACCGGCGGGCGGGTCTCCTCCGCCCGGAGGAGCGGACCCCAGGCGCGCCACCCGTACCAGCCGCCCGCCGCGATCCCTCCGAGGAGGGCGAGCGTCAGGAGCGGCCGCACGAGCCCGGGGCCACGCCGCCGGCGCGAGCGCGGGGGCCGACGGACCGGCCGGCGCTCGGCCTGCGGCCAGGGCTGCGTCGGGCCGGAGGGAGCCGGCCCGGTCGGCACCACCGGGGGCGGGACCGGCTCGGAGAAGTCGAGCGCCGGGTCGTCTTCCGTGGCCATCCCGGCCGGTCCCTCCTGCTCCATCCACGCCGGCGGCCCGGACGGATCGAACGCGGAGAGCGGAGGCTCCAGGTCCAGCTCCGAGCCCCCCGGCGGGGTCGTCGGGCCCGGGAGGTCGACGTCGCCCGAGGATCCGATCCCGAAGACCAGGTCGCTTTCGAGCGGCTCGCCCGCGCCGAACGGATCGGGGGGCTCGGGCGCCTCCGCTCCGCCCGGGGCGACCCCGCCGAACTCCATCGGCGGCTCCAGGCCCCATCCGCCCGAGGGCTCCTCGGGCGCGAAGGTACCGAACGCGTCGTCCCCTCCGCTCGCCGCGTCCCCGCCGGGCTCCTGCCCCGTTCCGGATCCGGGCCGACCAGCGGACGGCTCCGCCGGCGCCGGGGGCGCGGTCCCGGGCTCGGGGTCCGGCGGCCCGGTCAGATCGAAGTCGAGGCTCGGCGGCTCCGGCGCCGCTCCGCCCGAGCCCGCGAGGCCGGCCGGTCCCGTGTCCGGGGCGGCGGGCCCGGCGTCCCCGTCCGGCGCACCGGCGACGGGCGGCGCGAGCGTGAGCCCGAGCTCTCCCGTCGCGTCCGGCGTGGCCCTCTCCGGCGCGGGCGGAGGGACGTCCCCTTCGCTCGGCCCGGGCGGCTCGTCCTGAGTCGGGGGCGGCGCGGGCACCAGGAAGCCCTCCCCGGCCACGTCGCGCGAGAGGGTGTGGAAGATCTCGTGCGCCTCCGCCGGCGCCCAGCGGTCCGCCTGCGCGTCGTAGAGCTCGGTGTCCGGCCCGATCGCCCCGAGCTCGATGCGGAGCGCCAGCGCGTCCACGCTGGGGATCGGCACCTCGTTGCCCTGGGAGTCGATGTATGCGAAGCGCATCGGCGGCCTGGGTCGATCTCCTGATGCCGCCCCCCTGGCGGCGATCGCGAACGGTGAGGAGTCTACAAGGTACTACCCGCGGGCGGCCATGGCCGAGTGCGGAGTGTCCTGGCCGTCACGGTGGAGGGGGCTCGCTCGTTCGAAGGTACCGAACGGCCCGACGAGCCTGCGACGGAGACGAAAGGTGGCGCCGGGAGCCCCATGGAAGAACCGACGGCCCGCGTGGTCGATTTCGACGAGATCTTCGAGGAGCACTATCCCGGCCTGCTGCGGTACTGCCGCCGGCTGACGGGGGACGCGGACGCCGCCGAGGACGTGGCGCAGGAGTCGATGGTCCGGCTGTTCGACCGGCAGGTCTCCGGCACCAGCGGCGGCCTCCGTGCATGGCTGTACAAGACCGCGACGCATCTCGTGAGGGATCGATACCGGGTGGACACGAACCGGAAGAGGCTGCTGGAGGAGCACCCGGTGGCGCCGCCACCGCCGGAGCAGCCGGATCGCCGGGCGGAGCGAATGGAGGCCCGCGCCCTCGCGCGCCAGGCGCTGGACGACCTGGCGCCCAGGGACCGGGAGATCCTCCTGATGAGATATTCGGGGTTCAGCTACAAGGAGATCGCGGAAGCGATCGGCGTCGCCTCGACCTCGATCGGTACCCTGCTCGCGAGAGCGGAACAGCGGTTCGCCGAGTCGGTCTCGGCGGGAGACCCGGTATGAATCATCTACGCGAAGCCGACATCGTCACCCTGCGCGACGGCGAAGACGCCACGCTCGGGATCACCGAGCACGCGGACGACTGCGACCGCTGCCGCTCGGACCTCGACGACGCACGGGAGCGGTCCCGCTCGATCGAGAGCGCGCTCCGGCTCCTCGACGAGCCGGTCGACCTCGAGCGCGCCCGCATCGAGATCCGCCGACGCCTGGACGCCCGCGTCGAGTCCGGACACGCGGAGCGGTTCCGCCCGACGCGCCGGTGGGGCCGGGGCCACCTGCGCCGCGCGGCGGCGCTCCTCCTCGTGACGGCGGGCGCGGCGTCCGCGCTCCCGGGCGGGCCCCTGCACCGGTGGCTCACCTCCCGGGAGGCCCAGGAGGCCCCGCACGAGGCGGAGCAGGCCACCGTGCGCGCGGCTCCCGAAGCCACCCCCGCCGGGATCACGGCGGCCGTCCCGCCGGAGGGGCTCCGCGTGACCATCGACGCGCCGGGCGGACTCGAGCGTCTGCGGGTCGTCTGGGGGCCGGCCGGAACCGCCCGGCTCGAAGCGCCGGAAGGGAGCCGCTTCACGTACGCCGCCGGACGGATCGAGGCCGCGATCGCCGCGGGAGACGCGGTGCGCCTCGTCCTGCCCCGGGAAGGAGCCCCGATCGAGGTCGAGGTGGGCGGACGGACCGTCCTCTCCCGCGACGGGAACGACGTGGTCGTGACGGCGCCGATCCTGGAACGGAGTGACGAAGGCCTCGTCCTCGGCTCACCGGGGGCGGTCCCGTGACAGGGCCGCGCGCAGGGCGACGGAGGATTCCGGCCGGGACCGGGCCGGTCCTTTTCGCCCTCGCGATCGCCGCGAGCGCCCCGCCGCTCGCGGCCCCGTCCTCGGGGCAGACCGCGCCCGCCCCACCCACGACCGGCGAGGGTGTCCTCCCGGCGGCGGACGGAAGGAGGGAGGCGGGCAGCATCCTCGGCACCGTGGCGGCGAGCTTCGAAGGTGGAAGCTCGCCGCTCGCGCATGCCACGGTGCAGGCGGCGGCGGACGGTCGCATGTGGGCGACGTCCACCGACGCGGAGGGCCGCTACCGGATCGACCGGCTGCCGCCGGGAGAGGTCGTCCTGCGCGCCTCCTATCCGGGGCACGCGCCCGTGGAGCTGGTCGTGGCGGTGCCCGCGGGCGCGGCCGTCGACGTGGACCTCGAGCTCCGCACGGAGCCCATCCGCCTCTCGCCGCTCCGCGTGGAGGGATCGCGCGAGGCGCGGGAGATCCCCGCGCCCGGCGATCCCGAGACCGGCGGCGGGCCCGCGCTGCCCGAGATCGAGCTGCAGTCCCTCGACGTCTCGCCCGGCGTGGCGCAGGACGGGCTCCTCGACGCGATCCGCGGGATGCCGGGGAACGAGCCGATCGACCCGACCGACGTGCTGTTCATGCGCGGCTCGACGACCGACCTCAAGCTCGTGCTCCTGGACGGCGTGCCGGTCCACACCCCGTTCCACGTGGGCGGCCTCCTCCGGACCTTCGAGCCGGCCGTGCTCGGCAGCGCCGACCTCCACGTCGGCGGCGCTCCGGCCCGCTACGACGGGGGCCTCACGCACATCCTCGACCTCCGGACCCGGACCGCGCGCCGGGACGGCGTGCACGCCTCCGGCTCCGTGGACCTGCTGACGGCCTCGGGAGCGCTCGAGGCGCCCCTCGGCACGCAGGCCGGCGTGATCGCCTCCGCGCGCACGATCCACGATTTCGGGGACGCCGCCCTCGGCGGCCGGACGCCGTACGGCTACCGGGACGTCCTCGTGTCGATGGACGGCGAGCCGGCCCCCGGTCACGAGCTCCGGGCGACCGGCTTCTGGAACTCCGAGACGGTCCTGCTGAGCCCGACGGCGGGCGCCGAGGCCGCCGAGTGGGGCAACTTCGCCGGGTCCGGGTCGTGGACGCACCACCTGGAGCGCGGCCCGACGCTCCACCTCTCGGCCGGTGCGAGCGGCTACCGGGCCTCGCTCCCCCTGCAGGCCCCCAGCCAGCCCGGCGACTCGGTCGCGCCCGCGGTGATGGCCAGCGGCGGCACCCAGCGCGTCCGCCTGCTCGGGGAGGCGGCCTGGGGATCGCCCGAGGCGCCCTGGCGGGCCGGGGTCTCGTACGAGCGCATCGACGCCGCGTACCAGGCGATCCGGATGGAGGGCTTCTCCGACCCCAGGCGCGACGGACGGACGAGCGAGAGCCGGGGAGCCGCCGAGGGCGTCGGCGCGTTCCTCGAGACGACGCGCACCGTCGCCCCGGGCTTCTCGATCCGGGCGGGGCTGCGCGCCGACGCGTTCTCGAACGCGGGCGTCCACCTCGCGCCCCGGGCCGCCCTGCTGTGGGATCTCGGCCCGCGGGCGCTCCTCACGCTGGCGGCCGGACGGTACCATCAGCCCACGCGCACGCCCCACGGCAGCATCGAGGAGACGCTGAGCGAGGTCGCCGGATACGGCATCGCGCCGGCCGACGTGCTGCCCGTGGCGGCGGCGGACCACGTGGTGCTCTCGCTCCGGCAGCGGCTCGGAGAACGGGTGGACCTCGACCTCGGCGGCTTCTGGAAGCGCTACAGCGGCCTCCGGGCGGAGCCCGACGAGACGGTGCTGAGCTCCGGCCTGGACATGCGCGTGCTCAGCGCGGGCGAGCACGTCTCCGGCTGGCTCGGCTACGGCCTCTCCTGGTTCTGGTCGGGCATCGATCTCTCGGGCCGGACCACCGACTTCGCGGGGCGCCACCTCCTGAGCATGGGTCTCGCGGGCAGCCTCCCCGGGCCGCTGCGGGGGGAGGCGCGGATGTCCTACGCGGCCGGACTCCCCTACACGAGCATCCCTCTGCCCGTCACCCAGGACGACATCGGCGAGCCCTCGGTCTCGGAGGGACCGGCGGGCGCGCCCTCCATGGCGCCCGGCCCCTCGAGCGGGGGGCGGACGGAGACGAAGCGCCCTCCGCTCGCGGAGGGGCTCGACCAGGACTTCCTGCGCATCGACCTCGAGCTGTACGCGGTGTTCGAGCCGAAGTGGGGCGGGCGGCGCACCACGATCCGGCCCTATCTACGAATCCTGAACGCGCTCGACCGGAGGGACGCCCTCTTCTACTCCTTCGAGCCCTGGCGCGGCGACGCGCTCCGGCCGCTCGCGGAGCGCACGCTCCTGCCGCTCCTGGGGCTTGCCTTCACCTTCTGAGCCGCCCGTCCGCGCCCGCCCGGACACGACGAAAGTGCCGGGGGGCGCGGGTCCCTTGACCACCGAGGTGGGGAACGCCTATTTCTCCCGGTCGCGAGCGACCGTACGCAACGAGGAGAGAGCATGTCCGTGCAATCCGGGAACCGTATCCGCGTCGTCCTGAGGTGGATCCAGATCAAGGACAACAAGGAAGGCGCGTGGGACGACGAGGGGGAGTTCCGGTTCCAATCGAACATCACGACCGCGGGCTCCTCGCATAAGCTGGACATCCCCGAGCAGGGCTACTGGTCGATCTCCGACAACCCGCGGGTGAACAAGATCGACAAGATCGACAAGGTCCTGTTCGAGGGTGAGGTCGGCGACAGCCTGGTGGTCGAGCTCACCGGCATCGAGCTCGACCAGCTTTCGGCGAACGACGAGCTCGTTCCCTACCGGCGGGAGTTCACGGGCGATCCGAGCACCTGGATCGGCCGTCACGCCCCGACGGACGAGGGCGTGGGGGATCCCGAGAACCTCGCCGACTGGCGGGTCTGCTACGACATCGAGCGCGCCTGAGGGATCGGCGGCCCCGGCCGCCCGAGCGCTCGCGGGACTCGAAGGTCCTCCGGCCCCGTGCCGGGGGACCTTCTCGCTTTCGGGCGGGGTGGCCGCTTGACTTTCGGTTTCTGTTCGGTGATCCTGCGGCATGCACGATGCGCACCCCCGGGCGCTCCCGGTCCTCCGCGGCCGGGGCGTCTCCTGGAACCCGCCGAACCGGTTCGAGCGCCTCTCCGTGGAGCGGGAAGGCTGGACGGATCCCGAGGATCCCCCTCCGAGCACGGTCCTGCTCGAGGACACCACCCGCTCGATCCTCGCCTGGAACGACTCCCCCGACGTGGGCTTCGACGTGGGGATCAATCCCTACCGGGGCTGCGAGCACGCGTGCGTGTACTGCTACGCCCGACCCACGCACGAGTACCTGGGCTTCTCGGCCGGGCTCGACTTCGAGACCCGCATCATGGTGAAGCGGCAGGCACCCGGCCTCCTCGAGGAGGCGCTCGCGAAGCCCTCGTGGCGGCCCCGCACGATCGCGCTCAGCGGCAACACCGACTGCTACCAGCCGGCCGAGCGGAGGCTGCGGATCACCCGCCGGTGCCTCGAGGTCCTCGCGGAGTTCCGCAACCCGGTCGGCATCATCACCAAGAGCTATTTGGTGGCGCGGGACGTGGACCTGCTCGCCGAGCTCGCGCGCCACGACGCGGCGGCCGTGGTCCTCTCGATCACGACGCTCCGTCCGGAGCTGCAGCGCTCGATGGAGCCGCGGGCGGCCTCACCGGGCCGCAGGCTGGGTGCCATCCGGGTGCTCGCGGAGGCCGGCGTGCCCGTGGGCGTGAACGTGGCGCCGGTGATCCCCGGGCTCACCGATCACGAGCTCCCCTCGATCCTGGAGGCGGCGCGCGAGGCGGGCGCGTCGTTCGCCGGCATGATCGTGCTGCGCCTCCCGCACGGCGTGAAGGAGCTGTTCGAGGAGTGGCTCGGACGAGCGGTGCCCGAGCGGAAGGCGAAGGTCCTGAACCGGATCCGCGCGCTGCGCGGCGGCGCCCTCTACGACAGCCGCTTCAACGTGCGAGGCCGCGGCGAAGGGCCGTGGGCGGAGCAGCTCCAGGCGCTGTTCCGCGTCCACTGCGGGCGGCTCGGCCTGGGCCGGACTCCCGCGCTCTCCACCGCGGCCTTCCGTCTACCGGACCGGCTTCGCGGACCTCAGATGGACCTGTTCGGCTGAGCCGCGGCAGGCACCGTCCCCATCTCGAACCGGACCTGCTCCACCTCGCAGCGGTGCGCGGAACCGTCGCTCACCTCGGGTGCGGCCGGCGTGAACACGGCCAAGAGAACCACCATCGCGGGCATGCCGACGAGCGAAGCCACGAGGGCCGCCCAGAGCGGGATCCGCGCACTGTGTCTGGGATAGGTACGCCTGGTCATCATGATCTCGATCCTCCTCACGAGGCGGCGTCCTCGCCACCTCGAACCCCCTTCGTCCTCCCGTGCCCTACCCTTCGAGCGGATGGACCGGAAAGTTTCATCCCCGGGATCGCGTCCATCCTGATCATGAGACGCCGCGACGCCGCGAAGCGTTGCCGTGCGTCCCTCAGTCGCGGGCGAGGACCTCGAGGAGCGCGCGCTCGACACGCTCGAGCTCGTCGTTCGTGATCACGAGCGGGGGGAGGAGACGCAGGACGGTGGGTCCCGCGGAGAGCGCGAGGACGCCCAGCTCCTGCAGTGCGGCGAGGTCGTCCCGCACCCGGCGCCGGAGCTGGATGCCGATCATGAGACCGATCTGACGGACCTCCCGCACGGAGGGCGGGGCGGCGCGGCGGACGGCGTCGGCCAGGCGGCGCCCCTTCCGCTCGGCCGCCGCGACCAGGTCCTCGCCCGAGCGGTCGAGGAGCACGTCGAGCGTCGCCTCGGCCACCGCGACCGCGAGGGGGTTCCCGCCGAACGTCGATCCGTGCGTGCCGCCGGGGAGGTCGAGGCCCTCCCGCGCCACCGTGGCGCCGAGGGGCAGCCCTCCGGCGATGCTCTTGGCGAGGCAGAGGACATCGGGCACGACCCCGGAGTGCTCGAACGCGAACATCCGGCCCGTGCGGCCGAAGCCGGTCTGCACCTCGTCGAAGACCAGGAGCGCGCCGGCCTCGTCGGCGATGCGGCGCGCTTCGCGGAGGTACTCCGGATCCGCCGGGCGCACCCCGCCCTCCCCCTGCACCGGCTCGAGCACGATCGCCGCCACGTCGGCGCCGACCGCCTCCCGCAGGCGCTCGGGGTCGTTGAACGGGACGTGGCGCACGTCGGCGAGGAGCGGCGCGAAGGGCTCCCGGTAGTGGCTCTCCGCCGTCACGGAGAGCGCGCCCATCGTGCGGCCGTGGAAGCCGCGGACCGCGGCCACGAAGGCGGGGCGGCCGGTGTTCGCGCGCGCGAGCTTCAGCGCCGCCTCGACCGCCTCCGTGCCCGAGTTCGAGAGGAAGGTGCGGGCGAGGGAGGCCGGGAGCACGCCGTGCAGGCGCTCGAGGTAGCGCGCCCGAACGGGGCTCGTGAACGAGCCCGGCACGAACCAGATCTCCTCGGCCTGCCGGCGGAGGGCCGCCTCGAGCGCCGGGTGCCGGTGCCCGAGCGCCAGCGCGCCGTGCCCGCCGATGCAGTCGACGTACGCACGGCCCTCCGCGTCCCGTACGCGCGCGCCCTCCCCGTGCACGAGCGTGAGGCCCCGCTTTCCGTAGACGTCGAGCTCGTGCCGTGCCTGGAGGTCCGCCCAGCCGGCGTGGTCCGGCGACGCGTCCGCTTCGGCGCGGGTGGGCGGCGCGTCGGCCGCGGCGGCCTGGCCCGGGTGGTCGAGCGGCCCGTGGGCCGCGGCGGCCCGCCGGCGGATCGTCGTCCCGCGCCCGGCCAGGGCGGCCGAGACCGGCCCGTCCACGCGCCCGTCCGCGAGGACGACGCGCGGGCCGGCGCCGGGCGCCCCGTCGAAGAGCGAGCGGAGCGCGCGGATCTTCCGCCGCATGCGACCCTCCACGCGCGCCTCCCAGGCCTCCAGCTCCTCGGCGTCCAGCGTCTCGACGAGCGTGGTCGGGTCGTCGCGATCGGCCAGCAGCCCCGGAGCCTCGATCAGCGAGACGACGTCGGCGGGGGCGAGCTCGGCGACCAGGAGCGCGAGCACCTCGTCGTTCTCCGTATTCAGCGCGGAGCCGTCCTCGCCGGCGATCGGCACCGTCAGCACGGGCACGTGCCCCGCGGCGAGCAGGTCGCGGAGCAGACGGCCGTTCACGTTCTTCGGCTTCCCGGAGTTGTCCCGGAGCAGGAGCTTGCGCCCGTCCCGCTCCACCCGGATGCCGCGGTTCCGCTCGCCCCGCACGAGCCCGCCGTCGAGCCCGGTGAGGCCGACGGCGTCGTGACCCGCCCGGCGCAGCGCCTCCACGAGCCGCTTGTTGCGGATGCCGGCGTAGGCCGCCATGAGCACGTCGATCGCGTCGTCGTCGGAGAGGACGCTCGAGTACCCCGAGATCGACTCGACCACCCGCGGAGGCCGGCCCAGGCGCACCGCGAGGTCGTCGCGCAGCTTGTTCGCGCCGTGCACGAGGACGAACGGCCGTGCGAGCGCGGCCAGGTCCGCGGCGATCCCGTCGAGATCGAGGTCGCCGCCGCCCACCTTCACGATCAGCACGGCGCCCCCTCGGCCTGCCGACCGGCCGGGCACGCGCCCTCCTGTCCTTCCCCGCCCGGCACCGCGAGACGGAGCGTCACGGGGTTCGGCAGCGGCTCCCAGGCGAGCGCGCGCCCCGGCTCCGCCAGGGGCTCGGAGGCGGCCGCGACGATGCGCCCGCACGGCCCCTCGCCCAGGGCGCTCCAGAGCGTGAAGTAGTCGGGATCCTCCGAGTGTCGGCCGTGCAGCCAGACGTCGCGCCCGTCGCTCACCAGCAGGTTGAGCGCCCGCACGTAGTCGCTCCGCGCCCCCACCACGCGGTCGAGCCGCTCGAGCGCGCGGCCCGGGTCGCCGTCCGCCTCATTGAAGCGCCGGAGCAGGTGGAAGAGCTTCGCGGCCCCGGTCGCGCCCGGCGCGCTCAGCCGCACGCCCCGGAGCTCGCCGTTGAAGGCGAAGGCGAGCCCGTCCTCGACGAACGGCATGTTGTTCTCGACCACGATCCCCTCGTCCCGGAAGGCGCTCCGCGCGTGCACGACCAGGAGACGCGTCGGGCCGACCTCGCCCGCGCCCTCGCGGCCTTCCCAGACGGGCTCGAGCCACCGGCGGCCTTCCCAGCCCGGCCGCCGGTCCTTCCGGTCCTGCCACCACGCCGCCCCCCATCCGTGTCCCTGGTACTCGCGGCTCTCGCGGCAGCGATCCCCGAACGCCTCGATCCAGGGGAGAGGATCGAACGGCTGCTCGGCCCGGACGACGAGCAGGCGGCACATCAGAGCGGATGCAGGCCCGGAAAGCCGAGCCCCTCGCGCTCGTCCCAGCCCATCATGAGGTTCATCGCCTGGACCGCCTGCCCCGCGGAGCCCTTCACGAGGTTGTCGATCGCCGCCACGACCACCAGGCGCTCACCCGCCGGGTCGAGCTCGAAGCCGACGTCGCAGTAGTTGGTCCCGGAGAGCAGCTTCGGCTCGGGGAAGCGGTAGGCTCCGCCGCGCTCCGAGACGACCCGCACGAACGGCTCGCTCCCGTAGCGGCCGCGGAAGAGCCCCCACACGTCCCGCTCCGTGAGCCGGTCCTTCGGGAAGACGTGCGCGAGCGCGGCCGCGCCGCGCACCATCTCGATCGCCGTCACGCTGAGGTGCACGCGGGCCGGGCCCCAGCGGCCCAGCACCGACTCGATCTCGGCGGTGTGGCGGTGGCCGGTCGCCGCGTACGGCCGCACGACGCCGCTCCGCACGGGGTGGTGCGACCCGGGGTTCGGCTCCGCGCCGCCCTCGCTCGAGCCGACCTTCACGTCGACCACGGTGCGCTCGGGGTGCACCACCCCGGCCTCGTAGAGCGGCAGGAGCGCGAGGATCGAGACGGTCGCGTTGCACCCGCCCGTGGCCACCCGGGTGGCGTTGCGAATCGCGTCGCGGTTCGCCTCGGCGAGCCCGTACGCGAAGGTGCCGAGCAGCTCCGGACGCGGGTGGGGCCCGTAGTGGCGCTCGTAGCGCTCGGGGTCGTCCAGGCGGAAGTCCGCGCTCATGTCCACGAAGCGGGAGGCGAGGGCCTCGAGCCGGTCCCACTGCGCGCTCGCCTGCCCGTGCGGAAGCGCGAGGAAGAGCAGGTCGCACGGCTCCAGCGCGTCCGGATCGGTGAACTTGAGCGCGGTGTGGCCGCGCAGGTTCGGGTGCGCGCGCGCCACGGGCTTTCCCGCCAGCCGCCGCGACGTCACCTGGGCCACCTCCACCCGCGGATGGCCCAGCAGGAGGCGGAGCAGCTCCCCTCCGCCGTATCCCGAGCCTCCGAGGATCGAGACCCGCATCAGGCGGCCCGCTCCGCCGCGCGTCGCTCCGGCTCCGCCAGCACGTGCTCCGCCAGCAGCCCCGGGATGTCCACGCCGGTCGTGGTGACGGAGTTGCGGAACTCCATCGCGCCGTTCACCTCGTTCACCAGGTAGCCGTCGGCGTTCTCGAAGAGATCCACCGCGACGGCGCCGCCGCCGACGGCCTCCGCCGCCGCTTCGGCGACGCGCGCGAGCGCCGCGTCCACCTCGAGCTTCGAGGCGACCGCGCCCAGGTGCGTGTTCGTCTTCCAGTGCTCGGAGCTGCGATGGATGGCGGCGATGCAGCGGCCGCCGATCACGAAGGCCCGCACGTCGCGCCCGCCGAGCTCCACGAAGCGCTGCAGGTACGTCACCGCGTGCGGGGCGCCCCCCAGGGCCTCCTTGTGGTCGAGCACGGTCTCGAGCGCGTCAGGGTCCCGGAGCAGGCCGATGAGCCGGCCCCACGAGCCGACCACCGGCTTCACGACCACCGGATAGCCGAGATCGTGGGCGGCGGCGCGTCCCCCCTCCGGGGTGAACGCCACGGAGGCCGACAGCGCGGGCACGCCCGCCGCGAGGAGCGCGAGCGTGGTGGCCACCTTGTCCCCGCAGGTCTCGAGCACGGCCGCGCGGTTCACCGTGCACGCGCCGCGCGCCTCGAGCCACCGCGCGAGGACCACGTTGCGCCAGTGGCTCTTCGCCCGCAGGAGCACGACGTCGGCCTCCGGGAGGCCCTCCGGCCAGCGGCCGAGGTCCCCGTGGATCTCGCGGTCGTCGGCCACGTGGAGCTCCGTGCCGCGCGCCCGGAAGGCCTCCACGAGCATCTTCTCCTCGGGCCGCACGCCGGTGCAGACGAGGACGACCCTTGGGGCGCTCACGGTCGGATCACTCGCCCCAGTCCTCGGCGGACATCGGCGCCTCCTCGAGGCGCAGCGCGGGCGCGAGCGCGCGGACCTCGAGCTCGCTTCCGCAGTCGCCGCAGTCGATCAGCTCGCCGAGGATCACGTCGGGCGCGACCTCCACGCCGCCGCCGCAGACCGGGCACTCCGTCGTCGTCGCGGTGCTCATCGGGCCATCTCCTGTTCCGGGAAGGGTCGATTTCCGCGCCCGGAGCTCCTCGGGGTCGCTCCGAGCGGGGGAAACCCTCGCCTCACGCCCGCCGTCCACCAAGGAATCGGAGAAAATCATGCATTGTGAACGCCGCATGTTTGATTTATAACACAGGGCATGATCCGGATCTCCGATGCGGTGCGCCACGTGGTGGAGCACGACCCCGCGATCCGCACGGCGCTCGCGCAGCGGCTGCTGAACCTCAGCCAGGTCGCCCGCCACATCCACGCGGCGGTGGAGGCGCGCACGCAGAAGCCCGTGCGCACGAGCGCGATCGCGATGGCGCTCTCCAGGCTCCAGGCCGAGCTCCCTCCGCCCGAGGCGGGCCCGGCCGTGCCGCTCACGGACCGCGTGACCGTGCAGCGCGGGCTCGCGATCGCGACCTTCCCGAACACGCCGCGCGTGCACGAGGGGCTCGCCCGCCTGCAGGAGCGGATGCGCGGCGGCCGTCGCTACCTGACCGTGACCGAGGGCATCCGCGAGATCACGCTGATCGTGGAGGAGCGGGCGCTCCCGGACGTGCTCGAGGCCGTGGACGAGCGCACGACGCGAGAGGCGCGCCGGGTCGCGAGCGTCTCGGTCTCGCTCTCGGACGAGCACCTGCGGACGCCGGGGGTGCTCTACCGGCTCCTGCAGCCGCTCGCGCTCCAGGGCCTCAACCTCGTGGAGGTCACGTCCACGACCCGCGAGTTCCACGTCTACCTGGACGAGGAGGACGTGCGGATCGCGCTCGACGCCCTCTACGGGACGTTCGGCGGACGCTGAGCGGGAGGGCCGCGCGGCTGGGGCTGAGCGGCCGGACGCGCGGCGGCGGCCACCGCTCAGCCGCGCACCTGCCCCTTCCCGATGACCACGAACTTGCGGGTCGTGAGCTCCCGCGCGCCCATCGGGCCGAACGCGTGCAGCTTCGAGGTCGAGATACCGATCTCCGCGCCGAGCCCGAGCTCGCCCCCGTCCGCGAAGCGCGTGCTCGCGTTCACGAGGACGGTCGACGACTGCACCGCCGCCACGAACGTGCGCGCCGCGTGGCCGCTGTCCGTCACGATCGCTTCGGTGTGCCGGGAGCCGTAGGTGGCGATGTGCTCGATCGCCTGCTCGAGATCGTCCACGATCCGCACGGCGAGCACCAGGTCGAGATACTCGGCGTGCCAGTCCTCCTCCGTCGCGGGCTCCGCGGCCTCCGGGCCGAGCAGCGCGCGCGTCCGCGTGCAGCCCCGCAGCGTGACGCCCTCGTCGCGCAGGCGTGCGGCCACGTCGGGCAGCACCCGGGGCGCCGCGTCCCGGTGCACGAGCAGGGTCTCGAGCGCATTGCACACCCCCGGCCGCTGCACCTTCGCGTTCAGCACGATGTCGATGGTCCTCTCCAGCGGCGCGGACGCGTCCACGTAGACGTGGCAGACGCCCTTGTAGTGCTGCAGCACCGGGATGCGGCTCTTCTCCGTCACCGCGCGGATCAGCCCCTCCCCGCCGCGCGGGATCACCAGGTCGATGGAGTCCTCCTGGCGGAGGAGCACGTCGATGGCCGCCCGGTCGGGCGTGTCCACGAGCTGGACGGCGTCGGCCGGCACGTCGGACGCCTCGAGCGCCCCCCGCACGGCCGCCGCGATGGCCCGGTTGGAGTGGAGCGCCTCCGAGCCTCCCCGCAGCACGACCGCGTTCGCGGAGCGGAGGCAGAGCGCGGCGGCGTCGGCCGTCACGTTGGGCCGGCTCTCGTAGATCATCGCGATCACGCCGAGCGGGATCCGCATGCGCCCGACCCGCAGGCCGTTCGGCCGGACGGTTTCGTCCTCCATGGCCCCCACCGGGTCGGCCTGTCCCGCCACCTCGCGCACCCCGGCCGCGACGGCCCCGAGCCGGTCGCGATCGAGCCGGAGCCGGTCGGTCATCGCCGCGCCCAGCCCGCGCGCGCCGGCCGCCTCCAGGTCGCGCGCGTTCGCCTCGAGGATCCGGGGCGCGTCGGCCTCGAGCCGGTCGGCCACGCCGAGCAGCGCGCGGGTCCGTGTGGCCGCGTCCAGCCGCGCGAGCGAGCGCGCGGCCGTGCGCGCCCGCCGGGCCAGCGCCTCGATCGCCTGCGCGAGCCCCGCCCCCGTCGGCGGGGCTGCCGCCAGCGCCCGGCCCGGCCCCGTCCCGGCCCGGCCGGCCGGCGCGCGCTCCCCCGTCAGCGGCTCCATGGCGCTCACGACGCCCCGCCGAGCGTCCACGACCGGACGGAGGCGGCGCCCGCCGCCGTCTCGTCGTCGATCAGGACCATGAGCTCGGGCCGCATCACGACCTGGCTGCGGTCCTCCCCGAGCAGGCTCCGTGCGTCCAGCGTGTGCAGGCCCCGGACGCGGTCGACCTCGCGGTCGTCCATGCGCACGATGCCGCGTGCGTGCTCCACCCCGTCCGCGTCGACCACTGCGATGAGGTCGCCCCGACGGAAGCGCCCCCGCACCCCGACGATGCCGCTCGGGAGGAGGTTCGCCCGGGCGCGGAGCGCTTCCACCGCCCCCTGGTCCACGACGATCGCGCCGCCGAGGCCCCGCTGCACGGCCATCCAGTGCCGCCGGGCCGCGAGCGGCCGTGGGGAAGCGTGGATGCGCGTGCCCGCGCGGCGACCCGCGAGGATCGCCGGCAGCACGCCTTCCTCCGTGCCGGAGGCGATCACCGTGGGGATCCCGTAGCGCCCGGCCCGCTCGGCCGCCTCCAGCTTGGTCCGCATCCCGCCCACGGATTCGCGAGCCTTCTTCTCGTAGCAGTAGGGACGCAGCTCCTCGGCGCTCGCCGCCTCCTCCACGAGCCGGACCGGCGCGGACCCCGACGGGTCACCGGTCATGACCCCCGGCACGTCCGTGAGGAGTACGAGGAGGTCCGCATCGACGAGCGCGGCCGTGGACGCGGCGAGGTTGTCGTTGTCCCCCACCACGATCTCCTCGACGCTGACCGTGTCGTTCTCGTTCACGACGGGCACGATGCCGGCCTCCAGGAGGGTCGCGAGCGCCTGCCGCGCGGCCACGTAGCGGCGCCGGTCCGTGAGACAGTCGTTCGTCAGCAGGACCTGCGCCACGGCCAGGCCGTGCGCGCCGAACGCGTCCGACCACAGCGCCATGAGGCGCGTCTGCCCGACCGCCGCGGCCGCCTGACGGTCGCGGATCCGCGAGGGGGGAGCGTCGTGGCCCAGCGCACGGAAGCCGGCCGCGATGGCGCCGCTCGAGACCACCACGACGGCGGTGTCGCCCGCGCTCGCCTCCGCGACCGCGTGCGCCACCTGCGCCATCCGGCGGGGATCGAGGCTCGCGCCCCCGCCGGTGAGGAGGCGGCTTCCGAGCTTGAGGACCACCCGGCGGGGTGGCCCCTCACCTGCAATCTTATTCATGGCTCATGAATAAATATGGACGACGAGAGACGCCAGGGGTGAGCGGCCCCGAAACGTCTCGCGCGCGCGGTCGCTTCCCCCCATGTTGGGGACGCCGCGCCCTCCGGGGGCGCGACCCATCCAGCGCGCGCCAGCCATGCTCCGCCACCCGCCCACACCGCACACCCGTCCCCGACCCGACCTTGGGGCCACGCGCCCGGCTTCCGGGCCCGTTCGCCGGCCGGGCCGCCCCTACGCCCGCGACCTCCCCGGGGGCGGCCGGTGACCCTGCCCCTCGTCGTCCTCGCGGCGGGGCTCTCCACCCGTTTCGGCCGACTCAAGCAGCTCCACCCGGTGGGACCCGGCGGCGAGGCCATCCTGGACTACAACGTCTACGACGCCGCGCGCGCCGGCTTCGGCCGCGTGCTGTTCGTGGTTCGTCCCGAGATCGAGGAGCGAGTCCGCGCGCACGTCGAGCGGATCATCGGCGGGTCGCTCCCGGTGGACTTCGTGAGCCAGGAGCTCGGGCAGGTGCCCGAGGGCTTCCGCGCGCCCCCCGACCGCAGCCGCCCGTGGGGCACCGGGCACGCCGTGCTGCGGGCCGCGGAGCGCATCGAGGGCCCCTTCGCCGTCTGCAACGCCGACGACCTCTACGGGCCGGGCGCCTTCGAGATCCTGCACCGGCACCTGTCGGGCGGCGCGCCCCCGACGCAGTCGGCGCTCGTGGGCTACCGGCTCGGGGACACGCTGTCGGGATCCGGAGACGTGGCGCGCGGCGTGTGCGTCCTCCGCCGCGAAGGCACCCTCGAGCGGATCATCGAGATCCGGCGCGTGCACAGGAAGGACGGCTGGGTGACCGGGACCGAGGTCGACGGGGAGCCGGTCGAGCTCACCGGCAACGAGACGGTGTCGATGAACCTCTGGGGCTTCGTGCCGTCCGTCGTTCCGCTGCTCGAGCGGCAGTTCCGGCGCTTCCTCGAGCGGTGGGGCTCGGACACCCAGCACGAGTTCTTCCTCTCCACCGCGATCAGCGACCAGATCCGCCTCCAGGCCGCGGAGGTCCACGTGTATCACGCCCCCGATCCCTGGTTCGGCATGACCCACACGGCCGATCACGACCGCACGCGGGAGGCGCTGCGCGCGCGGATCGCCTACGGCGTGTATCCGGAGGAGCTCGCACCCGGATTCGCGGAGCTCGGCCGCACGGTGGGGCGCTGAAGCCGTGCAGCTCACATCGCTGGACTGGACCATCGTCGCGGTGTACGCGGCCGTGACCCTCGCGGTCGGCCTGCGCTTCGCCCGGCGCGCCGGAAGCGAGACGGAGGAATTCTTCGCCGGGGGCCGCTCCATGCCGTGGTGGCTCCTCGGCACGTCCATGGTCGCCACGACGTTCTCGACGGACACGCCGAACCTCGTAACCGATCTCGTGCGCACCGGCGGGGTCAGCCAGAACTGGCTCTGGTGGGCCTTCGTGCTCACCGGCCTGCTCACGGTCTTCTTCTACGCGAAGCTGTGGCGCCGCTCCGCCGTGCTCACGGATCTCGGCTTCTACGAGCTGCGCTACTCCGGGGCGCCGGCGGCTTTCCTGCGCGGCTTCCGGGCGGTATACCTCGGCGTGTTCTTCAACACGATGATCATGGGCACGGTCAACCTGGCCGCGATCAAGATCGGAGGGATCCTCCTCGGGGCGTCCCCGATCCAGGTGGTGGTCGTTGCCGGCGCGGCCACGGCGCTGTACTCCGCCACCTCCGGCCTCTGGGGCGTGGTCGTCACCGACTTCCTCCTCTTCGCCGTCGCGATGACCGGGTCGGTGGCGGCGGCCTGGTACGCGCTCGCGCAGCCGGAGGTGGGCGGGCTCGCCGGGCTCTTCACGCATCCCTCCGTGGAGGGGCGACTCTCCCTGCTGCCGGACTTCACCGACCTGCGGACGGCGGCCGCCGTCTTCATCGTCCCGATCGCCGTGCAGTGGTGGAGCACGTGGTACCCGGGCGCCGAGCCCGGCGGAGGCGGCTACATCGCGCAGCGCATGCTGGCGGCGAAGGACGAGCGCCACGCCATGAAGGCCACGCTCTGGTTCAACGTCGCGCATTACGCGCTCCGGCCGTGGCCGTGGATCATCGTGGCGCTGGCCTCGCTCGTGGTCTATCCCACGCTCGAGTCGATCCAGCAGGCCTTCCCGCACGTCGATCCCTCGATCGTGCGGCACGACCTCGCCTACCCCGCCATGCTCGTGTTCCTGCCGTCGGGCCTGCTCGGGCTCGTCGTCGCCTCCCTCGCGGCGGCGTACATGTCGACGATGAGCACGCACCTGAACTGGGGCGCCTCGTACGTGGTGGACGACCTCTACCGCCGCTTCGTCACGGCGGACCGGGACGAGCGTCACTACGTGCGGGTCGGGCGGGTGGCGACCGTGCTCCTGGTGGTGCTCGCGGGGACCGTCGCGCTCTGGCTGGAGAACGCCCTCCAGGCGTTCCAGATCCTCCTGCAGATCGGGGCGGGCACGGGCCTGGTCTTCCTGCTGCGCTGGTTCTGGTGGAGGATCAACGCGTGGAGCGAGATCTCCGCGATGGTCGTGTCGTTCCTCGTGGCGCTGTACTTCCAGTTCGGGCACGCGCGGCTGGGCTTCGAGCCGATCGACCCCTCGCTCCAGCTCGTGATCGGCGTGCTCGTGACCACGGCCGGATGGCTTGCGGTGACGTTCGCGACGCCACCCGTGGCGCCGGACACGCTGCGGTCCTTCCACGACCGGATCCGGCCGATGGGACCCGGCTGGCGCGGTGCCGGCCTCGGCCTCGAGGAGGACGCCGACTACGACAGCCCCTCGGCCGCGCTCCTCGCGTGGTTCCTCGGCTGCATCGTGATCTACGCGACGCTCTTCGGGACCGGGTACCTGCTCTACGGCCGGCTCCCGGTCGCGCTCGGCTGCTTCGCCCTCGCGGCGGTCTCGGCGGTGGGCGTCATGCGGGCCCTGCCGCGCATCGAGCTGCGGTAGCGGGGTTTAGCGGGCGAACGGCCCGCGGGACTCACCGCGGGTGGGATGGGGCCGCCATCTCCGCGCCGGCGGCGTCCGTCGCGACGACCACGAACGTCGTCTCGATGGCGGTGCGCAGCTCGACGAGGTAGCGCTCGGGGTCGTCGGCGGGCGCGTCGGGGAGGACCCGCTCCCGGGTCGTGACGCGTACGAGGCCCCGCAGCGGGAGCGCGTCCCGCGGGATCCTCCAGGTGTCGATGCGGGCGCGGCGTACCCACCGCTGGGCGCTCGCCGCGAGCCGGAAGTCGGTCACGGCGGACGTGAGCTCGATCCGCCACTCGACCCCGCTCCCCCGGAAGGGATCGAGGATCGGGACCGGCGCCTCGGGCTGCTCCACCTCGAGCAGGAAGTCGGCCCCCTCGGTTAGGCGGACCGTATCGGGGGGCAGGAGACGGATGCCGACCTGGAGCCTCGACTCCTCGGGACGGGGGAGGCCGGCCACGGCGGGATGCCCCACCCGAAGCGTGAGCGGCCCGGGACGCGACACGCGCCGCACCACCGCCCAGCGGTAGCGCCCCGTCATCGGATCGTACTCGACGGGCGCGTGCTCCACCTCGCCCAGCCGGAGCAGCGCGTCGTCGACCGCGCGCCGCTCCCCGGCCGCGTCGACGCCGGGATCGAGCACGGCCTCCACGCGGAGCTCCAGCGCGTCCTCCTCTCCCGCCACGGGCGCGAGCGAGGTCTGCACGAGCAGCTCCGCCGGAGCGGGATCGGGCAGCGGCACGTCCACGAGCCCGAACGAGCAGGCGGAGACTACGAGCCCCGCGAGGGCGCCGCCCGGGGCGCGAACGCCCCTCACCCGCGGCGCGCCGGGCGTCGGGTGCGGCCCGCCTCGGACTCCGGCCGGCGACGACGCGGAGCGCGCCGGCTCCGCATCTGGAGGAAGTACGCCTCGTTCTCGAGCGGATTCCGGCTCCAGGCGCCCGGCCAGAGCGTGCCGAGCCCCACGCCCGTGACGATCGTGGGCAGGACCATGTCCACCCGGTCCGTCACGCCGGCCACGGGCGGACCGAGGAGCCCGACCGCCCATCCCTCGAGCGGCTCGCCCCAGGCGCTGAAGTGCTGGTCGAGCTGGAGCACGTGCACCCGCTCGTGCGCGAGGATGTCCTCGAGGGGCACGCGCGCGTCCGGGTCGGCGAGGATCACGCTCCCGAGGGCACGCCCCGCGGCCCCGTTCTCGAAGGTGGCGCCCCGAACGAGGAAGACGGGGGCGCCGGCCGAGAGCGAGTGCGACCAGGAGAGGTCGAGCCGCGGCTCGAACGCCGCGCGCGCCACCCAGCCGATCGCATTCAGGTCCGGCCTTCCCCGCACCTGTCCGGTGAAGCGGTCCCAGTAGAGGCGCACGACCCCCAACGGGACGACGATCTCCTGGAAGGGATCACGGCCGTCGGCGGCGTTCCGGCCGACGGAGGAGCCGAGCGAGGCGACCTGGCGGCCGATGAGCCCGGCGGCCGGGAAGCGCGCCGACGCGAGCCGCTTGCCGGCGTAGACCCCGAGCCCGCCCAGGGCGCCGGCGACGAAGGCGCGCCCCACGGGCACGTCGTCCCGGAGCGCGGCCACGATCGCGGAGGCGACGCCGCCGACGAGCGCGTTCGCCGCCGCGAACCCGACCTCGTCCGGCCACGAGGCGTCGCGCCACCGCTCCTCGTGCGGGCTGTAGGGGCGCTCCTGGGCCGCGGCGGGATCCGGAGCCGCGCCCAGGAGGCACGCGAGCGCGAGGGCGGGCGCGCACGCCCACTTCCGCCCCCGCACGTGCAGCCGCTGTCGCATCCTCGCCCTCGACGGATCGGGTCCCACGGAGAACGTACGCGCCGCACCCGGGGCGCGCACGGGCTCAGACGTCGAGCACCCTTCCGTGGTTCGTGTGGTCGAGGTCGATGCCGGTCCAGCGCGTGAGCGCGCTCAGGAAGCGGTACTTCGGCCGCTCGTCCCGGTGACGCTGCGTCCGCACGAAGCCCGGAGGATCCTCCTCCCGGAGGAGGTGGGCCCAGTCCATCGCCTCGATCCGCTCGCGCATCACAGCAGGGTGCGTGCCGCGGAAGCGCTCGAGCCGACCGAGCGGCCCGTAGTCGAAGAGCTCGGCGCGCCCGTACTCGGCCTCGACCTCCTCGGGCGGCCGGCGGTGCGACCAGAACTCCCGCACCTTGCTCTGCATGAGCCGGGGATGCCGCGCCCACCCGTAGTGGAAGATCCGGGCGCCCGCCCGCGCCACGGTGATCCGGCGCTGGTCCGGGTAGCGGAAGGACTGGGCGTCACGCACGGAGCGGACGCCCGTCCCGTTGCGGATCATGCGGATCTCGCGGCGATACCAGCCGTGGCCGGTCTGGAGGTGGTCGTAGTCGCCGAAGAAGTGCAGGTAGTCGAAGAGCAGCCCCTCCACCCGCCGGTCCCCGAGGAGGTCGCGGGCCCGGGCGCGGATGGCCTCGTGGTCGTCCTCGTGCACGACCTCGTCGGCCTGGATGTAGAGGCACCAGTCGCCGGTGCAGCGCTCGAGCGCCCGGTTCGTCAGGTCGGCGTAGATCTCCTGGCGGCGGGCGTCGTCCCACACCGCGTCCACGATCCGCACGCGCGGATCGTCGAGGGCCGCCACCAGGTCCCGGGTGCCGTCGTCGACCTCGCCGGGCGCCACCGCGACCACGAGCTCGTCCACCACCGGAAGGATCGACCGCAGCGACTCCCGGAGCGGGTAGTCGAGCGAGACGGCGTTCCGGACGAAGCTGAAGCCGGAGATCCGCAGCGTCTAGTCCTCGATCAGCGGCGGGCCGTGGGCATCCCGGACGCCGAGCGCGACCCCGGTGCCGACGCCGGCACCGAGCGCGATGGCCGTCCCCGCCCCCACGATCGGGAGGAGCGCCACGACCGGCGCGGCGACGAGGGTCGTGGCGACGCCGGTCCAGAGCCCGAGCGCGGGCTTCTCGACGAGGTCGCTGTAGCGGAGCCGGCGACCGACGAAGCGCCTCGCCTTGATGTGACCGAAGATCCCTCCGGCCCCGGCGATCCCGAGGGCGATCAGCTCGAACATGGTCGTGCCTCGATGTCTCTCGTGGCGCGCGCACGCGCGCCTTCCCCACCCCCTACGGTTCTCCGGCGCGTCCGGTTCCGGGCGCCCGGGTCCGACCGGCTCCGGCCCGACCGCGGTCCGCTCATGCGGGCTCTCCGGCCGGCGGGGCGGCGGGCGGAGGGCCCGGCGGCTCCTCGGACGCCTCGGCGAGGGCCCGCAGCAGGTCGGCGCTCGCCCGGGCCCGGGCCCCGAGCTCGCGGGCCGGCGCGCCGAGCCAGGAGACGCGCGCATCGTGCGCCGCGGCCTGGCGGGCGACCTCCCCGGCCAGGAGGCCCAGCGTCCCCGGCGGGTCCTGCGCGACGAGGTGCTCGAGCGTGTAGCGGCGCTCGCCGGCCCTGAGCCCGAGGCCCCGCTCGGAGGCGATGCGGGCGAGGTCCGCGCGCGTGAGCAGGGCGCCCGCGCGCGCGGGCGCGAGCAGACCTTCGAGGAACGGCCGGGCGCCCGCGCGGCGCGGATCCTCCAGGGGCGGGGCCGCCCGGAGGTGCGCGCCGGGCTCCGCGAGCGGCCCCCCGGTGGAAGCGAGCTCGGCGGCGAGCGCCTCGCCGAGCAGGTGCGCCCAGGCGGCGTACCAGGGGCCCGCGAGCTCCGCGACCCGGTCGAGGTAGCCGAAGATCCACGGGGCGAGGTGCTCGGCCAGGAGCGCGCGTCGCGCCCGCCCCACCAGCGGCGCGGCCGCCGCGGACGCCCCGGCCTCCTCCTCGGCGAGCGCCGCGTAGAGCGCGAGGAGCGAGGCGAGGTGGTCCGGCTCCGCGGGCGGCTCCCGGCCCACGGCGCTCCAGAACCCCGCCACCCGCCCCCGCGCCTCGCCCCCGAGCATCCCCTCGGGGCCGAGGTGCACGGAGGCGTGGGGATGGAGCTGGAAGAGGAAGACGTCGGCGTGGGCGGCCGCGTCGGGCGGATCACCGAGCCCCAGCGCGCGGGCGAGCGGCCCGTGCGCGGGTCCGGGCGGCTCCGCGAGATGCGCCAGGGCGCGCAGGAGCTCGGCAGGCGGCGCGACGGCCGTGCCCCGCGATCCCGCCCGCGTCACGCCCCGACCGGCTCGGCCGGCTCGGCGCGCCCGGGGAGGAGATAGGCCTCGCGCTCGGGCCGGACGGGCCGGAGCATCCACCAGGGGCGACGTGTCCCGTCGGGCGAGTGGGCATCGGCCGAGCGGGTCATCGCGATCCACTTCGCGTAGACCTCGCGCGACTTCGCGATGTCGACGCCCACGTCGCCGTGGACGTCCCCGGGCTTGGCCGGCCGCACGCGCACCGCCTGGTGCCAGCAGTGCATCCCCGAGACCGGATCGGGATGCACCGGGTGCGTGAGGTTCTGGTGCACGCCCACGTCGGTCCACCAGACCCGCATCGTGTCCGGGTCCGAGGAGGCGAACGGCCCGCCGTGCTTCCTGGGATGGAGCGCGCGCGCCTCGCCCGTGCGGTCGAGCGCGACGGTCATCATCCCGAGCCGCTGCCCGGGCTGTCCCTCCGGCTTCCAGCGTCCCATGTGGTGGCTGCACGCGACCACCCCCGGCCGGATCCCCTCGGTGATCCACGCCTTCACGACGAAGTGGCCGATCTCGGTCTCGACCCGCACGAGGTCGCCCGTGCGCGCGACGCCGAGCCGCCGTGCGTCCGACGGGTGGATCCAGAGCGGGTTCGTGTGCGCGATCTCGTCCAGCCACTTCGCGTTCGCGCTCCGCGTGTGGATCTGCACCGGGACCCGGAAGGTCGAGATGAGCGGCATCTCGTCCGGCGCGAGCTTCTCCCGGTGTACGTGGCTCTTCACGTACGTCGGGATCGCGAGCTCCGGCCACCCCCACTCGGCCACCGTCCGGGACCAGAACTCGAGCTTGCCGCTCGGCGTGGGCCAGCCGCGCACGATCTCCCCGTCGACGCGGACCCCCACGCGTCGGCGCCCCTCGACGTCCGGATCGATCTTCGTGCCCCCGGCGGACTTCGGGCTCGGGGGCACCGGGGCGCGCGTGTAGACGCGCCCCGCCTCGTCGATCCGCACGTCCTCGAGCTCGAGGTCCGGGACCGGCTGCTCGTACACCTTGCCGACCTTCCTCGCCACCTCGAACGCGCCGTAGCGGCGCATGTACGCGAGCGGCGAGAGGCCCTCGGCCGCCGCCCGCTCCGGGAGGCCGGGTACGGAATGCTCGAAGATCCAGCCGTAGTACTCGTCCACGGTGATCTTCTCGCCCGGACGATACGGCGACTCGAAGTGCTCGCGGATGCCGAGCGAGCCGTCCGGATCGATGCGCCAGGTGAGCTCGATCCAGAACTCGTTCTCCTCCCACACCTCCCCGGGATTCACCTGCCGGGTATCGGACACGTCCTCGCCGAGCACGCCCCGCGCCGCGCGCAGCACGGGCTGGCGGAAGGCGATCCACTGTCCGTCGTACTGCTCGTAGGAGACGATGTCGTGCCGCTCCGAGCCGTGGCCCATGGGGAGCACGTAGTCGGCGAAGTACGCCGTCTCGTTCCAGGTGGGCGTGAGCGCCACGTGCAGCCCGATCCGCTGCGGATCGGTGAGCATGTCGATCCAGCTGAACCCGTCCGGATTCGTCCACACCGGGTTGTAGACCCGCGTGAAGTACACGTCCACGAAGGCGTCCTGCACCCACATGAGGTGGGGCATCAGGAACGACATCTCCATGAGCGCGAGCGGATACTCCCTCGGCCAGAGGACCTCGTTCCAGCGCCGGGGATGCTGGTGCGGCGGGTTGGGCGGCTTCGGCGAGAAGTGGTTCCAGGAGTTCGGGAACGTGCCGCCCTCCGTGGCGAGCGCGCCCAGGAGCGCGTTCAGGAGCGTGAGGGTGCGCGCGACCTGCCATCCCCCGAGGTTGCCGGACCCCGCGCTCCGCCAGTTGTGCGTGGCGAGGCGCGTGCCCGCCGACGCGATGATCTCCGCGACCCGGCGGAGCTCCCCGGCGTCCACGCCGGACTCGGCGGCGGCGTACTCGAAGGTGTACTCCGCGTACGTCTCGCGGAGTACCTCCTCGAAGCGCTCGAAGCTCGCGTCCGGCTCGCCGCGCACGGCCTCCATGTACTCGGACCAGTTCCACCACCGGCGGACGAAGTCGCGGTCGTAGCGGCCCTCGCGGATCATCCAGGAGGCGATGGCCAGGAAGATGGCGGGCTCGGACCCGGGCCAGGGCGAGAGCCAGTGATCGGCGTGCGTGGCCGTGTTCGACAGCCGCGTGTCGAGCACGATCAGCTTCGCGCCGTTCTTCTTGCCCTCGATGATCCGCTGCGCGTGCGGGTTGAAATAGTGGCCGGTCTCGAGGTGGCTGCTCACGAGCACGATGACGTTCGCGTTCGCGTGGTCCGGGCTCGGCCGGTCCATGCCCATCCACCAGTGGTATCCGGCCCGGGCCCCGCTCGAGCAGACGTTCGTGTGCGAGTTGTGCCCGTCCACGCCCCAGGCAGCCAGCATGCGCGTGGTGAAGCCGTCCTCCCCCGGGCGCCCGACGTGGTACATGACCTGGTCGTGCCGCTCCTCCTGCATGGCCTTGCGGATGCGGCCGGCGATGTCGTCCAGCGCCTCGTCCCAGCCCACCTGTTCCCAGCGTCCCTCCCCGCGCTCGCCGGCGCGGCGGAGCGGGTGGAGGATCCGGTCCGGGTCGGTGATCTGGTTGATCGTCGCGGGCCCCTTCGCGCAGTTCCGGCCGCGCGAGCCGGGGTGCTCGGGGTTCCCCTCGAACTTGCGGACCTCGAGCGTGTCGCGGTCCACGTAGGCGAGCAGCCCGCAGGCCGACTCGCAGTTGAAGCAGACGGTCGGGACGAGCATGTAGCGCTTCTCGACCCGCTCCGGCCACGCCTTCGAGTCCAGCTCGACCCAGTCCGCCCAGCGCTCCTTCGGCGGGAACGAGGCGAGGTGCACACGGCTCGCGCCGGGATAGAACGTCTCTCCACGCCGCTCCACCTCCTGGCGCGCGGCGGATACCCGACGATTCAGGTCGTCCCGGTCCAAGCCTGGCCCTCCCCCGTGTGTTCGTTCCTCGCGGAGCCGCTCATGCGAGCGGCACGGACTGGCCCGCCTGCACGAACGCGTGCTCGTACAGCAGGAGGCTCACGAGCGCTGCGAAGGCGGCGATCCCCGGCGCCGCCACGGGCACCAGGAGCGCGAGCGCGCCGAAGGCGACCGAGAGCCAGAAGAAGTGTCCCCACGCGCCCCGGATCATGTTCCGCGCCGCGAGGCGGGCGTGCGCGGTGGCGTGGCCGATCGTCGCCTCGCCGAGGACCAGGAGCAGGTGGAGCGCCACCCCCAGGCGCAGGAGCGCCACCACCGGTCCCCCGCCCGCGCCGGGCGCGCCCGCCACGGCACCGACGGGCGACGACGTCGCGGGGGCCAACACGAGCAGCACCGCCGCGCCCGCCGCCACCGCCTGCACGAGGAGGTGCGCGGGCAGGAGCGGGCTCTGCCAGAGGTCGCGCGCGCGCGCCTGGGCGAAGAGATACGCCGTGTAGACGGAGGCCATCGCGGCGAGCGGCGCGCCGATCCATCCGAGCGCCGGCGTGAGGTCCGCGCGCCCGCTCCACGTGAGCGCGACGTGCGCGGCGAGGAGCGCCCCGTACGCCGTGATCGCCACGCCGCCCCGGGCGAGCCAGCTCCGCCACTGGGGCCGGGCGAGGACCATCCAGAAGCGCTCCGGGTGCTCCAGGTCCCAGATCAGGAGCCCCCCCGTGGCGAGGAGCGCCACCATCGCCAGGACGGGAGCCTGCCACCCCCACGCGTCGCTCGTGAACGGGAAGAGACCGAGCACGCCCAGGAGCCAGGGCGCGAGATAGGCGCCGGCGGCGATCGACTTGGTGAACGTGTAGAGGCTCACCCGCCAATCCCACGGCGCCCGGTGCGGGACGTCGTAGCTCAGGATGGCGGCCGCGGAGCTCGAGGTGCGGCCGGGGTGGCCCGACGGCACGCCGTGCGGCACGTTCCCCTGCTCGCTCCACATGTAGAGCCCGCCGTCCGGGCGGCGCGCGGCGAGCGGATCGAGCGTCACCTGGTCCGCGCCCCGGTAGAAGAGCTTCGGCCGGGTGGCCTTCTCCGGGCGCCGCACCGTGACCGCGTCCCGGTGCACGATCCGCGACACGCGCGAGAGCGGGTCGTTCAGGTCGCCCACCATGATCGCCTGCGTGGGGCAGACGACGACGCAGGCGGGCTCGAGCCCGACCTCGAGTCGATGCGCGCAGAAGTTGCACTTCTCCGCGCAGCCGTCGTCGGGGTTGATGAAGATCGCGTCGTAGGGGCAGGCCGCGATGCAGGCCTTGCACCCGATGCAGATCGACTTGTCGAAGTCGACGATCCCGTCGGGCCGCTTGTGCATGGCGGCCGTCGGGCACGCGGCGACGCACGGGGCGTCCTCGCACTGGTTGCAGCGCGTGACCTGGAACGAGCGGCGGGCCTCGGGCCAGAGGCCGGTGTCCACGTACTTCACGTACGTGCGGGTCACCGAGAGCGGAACCTCGTTCTCGGACTTGCAGGCGGTCGTGCAGGCGTGGCAGCCGATGCAGCTCGTGTGGTCGATGACCTTGGCCCACCGGGGCGCGGAGCCGGCCTCATCCCGGTACTCCGACGGGGCGTCCGCGCGGGCGAGCGGCGGCGTCGTCACTGCGGATCCACGATGTCCCGGAGCCCGCCGAAGGCCCAGGCGGGCACGGCACGGGCCTCCACCGGACCGTCGCCGCCGGCGGTCAGCGCGTCGAGCACGCGATCGAGCCTCTCCTCGAGCTGGGCCTGGACCACCGGATCGGGGGCCGCGGCCTGCAGCACCGGGTCGGCCGAGACGCTCAGCCCCACCGCGGGCTCGTACTCGATGTCCGCCGCGTGGGCCACGAGGAAGTCGTGGAGCGCGACGGCCGCCACCGCGAGCTCCCGCAGCCGGTCGTAGTGTCGCGCCCGCACGGCCGCGACGTCCGCGAACGCCGACTGCGCGGAGGCCAGGCGCAGCGTACGCGTGGCCCCGGTCACCCGGGCGTCGTCCAGGGCGCTGAGATACGCGTCGCGGTAGTAGCGGGCCTCGTTGGCGCGCACCGATTCCACGGCCTGCAGGTACCGGTTCCAGGCGTCCCGGACCTGCGGGTAGGCTCCGGCGTCCGAGAGGTAGCGGCCGTCGAGCCAGATCGGCGGGATGGCCGGTAGACCGACGAGATCGTCGCGCGTCCGGGCGAGGAAGCGGGTCGCCGCGCGGGCCCGGAGCGCCTCCTCCGTGTCCGGGAGCAACGGCGACCCTTCGGCGACCTCCGGGCCGAGGTCCGACACGCCGACCAGGATCGCCGCCATGTCCGAGCCGAGGAGCGCGAAGGCGATCGCGAGGCCCAGCGCGGTGGCGAGCGCGACGAAGGAGCGCGAGACCCGTGGCCTGCGCTCGTCGCGCCCGGAGGGCCGATGCGCCGGTGCTTCGACGGTCCGCTTCGGAGCCGCTGCGGCCTCGGCGGTCCAGGGCGCGGGCGGCCGTGCGACGTCGCGGGGCGGCGGGCGCCGGACCGGGCCGGCCTCCTCGGAGGGGATCCCCTTCAGGAGCCCGGTGCCCCCGTCATCGATCTCCAGGCCGCGGATCGCCTCGTACCGGTCGATCTCGGAGGCCCGCTCGGCCTGCATCTCCTCGAGGAAGGCCGCCGCCTCCTGCTCGGGCGTGCGCTCCGGGGACAGCTCGAGCCCGAACATCCCCGCGCCGCCCGGCGCCGAGGCACCCGCACCCCCCGCCCCGCCGCTCGTCGGCCCGGCGTCCGGGCGTGCGCCGGCCGGACCTTCCGCTGCGGACGCGCCGGCCGGGTCCCCTGCCGCGGACGTCCCGCCCTCCTCGCTCGAGCGCAGCTCGAGGACGAGCGAATGGGTGTGCGCCGAGCACCACTCGCCGGTGGTCGCGTCGTAGACGAGATCCTCCGGCGAGAGGTCGCCCGAGCGAACGAAGTCGGCGAACATCTCCTCCGAGCCGAAGGACAGCTCCTGCCCCTGCGGCGTTCGGATTCGGAAGCGCGCGCTCATCGGTGTCGAGTTCTCTCCTGCAGGTCGGCTGCGGACCGGGCGGCTCCGGTCGGAAATTCACGCCCGGTCTCAATTTGGGGCAGCGGGCCGGGTTTTGCGATGCTCTTCGTTCGTGCCGTCGGCGGCCGGTGCGCGGCGCGCGGGCCTCAGGCCGTCGGAAAGGCCGGCGGGAGCACCTCGCCCGGACCGGCCGCGGGCGCGTCGGGCCCCGACGTCGGACGTGGCCGCCGGACGCGGGCCCCGTGGGAGCCCGCTCGGGACGTCCGTTCCTCCGGCGGCGTGGTCCCCTCGCGCTCCTCCCGCTCCATGTCCGCGAGCGTCTCGTCCACCAGGTTCACCAGCGAGCGATTGAACACCTCGCGGTGCTCGAGGAACCATCCCGCCCAGGAGGGAGCGCGCAGGTGCTCCTTCAGGTCCTGCCGGTACGCCTCCCACATCTGCTCGTCGAGCGCGCCCACGCGGGCCTGGTACGTCAGGTTGCCGAAATGGCGGAAGACCGCGGTCATGTAGGAATCCCAGCGCAGCCGCTCCGCCGGGCTCAGCGCCGCGGGATCGGCTTCGGCGCGCGCCAGGAAGTCGGCGAACTCTCCGTCCCGGAACGAGTGCTCGAGGAGCCGGATGCTGTTCTGGATCATCGAATTGAACGACGCCGCGCGCACGGAGAGCGTGTTCTGGCCCATCTGGCGGGCGAGATAGACGAGCGAGACGACGACGCCGACGGCGCCGACGAACTCGCCGAGATTTCCGAGGGCCTCGAGCATGGGGTCGGGAAGCTCCGTGGGGTCGCGCGAGGATACCTGATGCCGCGATGCGCGCTCGCGGGGGCGGGAGTACACGACCACCATGCGTAGGGTCCTCGCGGGATGCGACGCAAGGACGGCGGCGGCGAAGGGGGCGGCGCCGGCGCTCCCGGGCTTGCCCCGAGCGCCCCGCGCCGACTTCTTCAGGAGTGCGCACCGCTCCCCCGCTTCGCCCGCGCGCCGCCCCCGGGCACCGGGGGCTCCGGCGGCTCCTCCCGTTCCTGTTTGCGTTGATCGCTCCGGCCGCGGCTCCGCCGCTGGCCGCGCAGTCGACCGAGGGCGCTCCGCCCGGGGCCGCGCAGGCTCCGCCCTCCGCGCGCCCGGCGGACGCACCGGCGCCCGGCTCGCCGGCCCCGCTCGGGCCGCTCGCCGGCGAGGACGGCGCTCCCCTGCAGCGGATCACGCTCACCCCCGCCGCCGAGCCCGCGGACCTCGTGCCGCGGGGCGCCGTGCGGACGGGCCTCTGGCTGGGCTACTCGAACGTGTTCGAGCGCGATTCCACGGCGCAGCGGGTGCTGTTCGTCGACATGGAGCGCCTCATCACGAGCGCGACGGTCCGCTGGGGCGTCGCGGAGCGGGTCGAGGTCGGCGGCCGGCTGACCTTCGAGTCCACCGGGCGCGGCTCCCTGGACGGGATCGTACGCTGGTGGCACGACGTCATCGGAGTCGGAAACGCCACGCGGGACGAGTTCCCCGAGGGCGGATACGCCTACCGGCTCGTCGACGAGGACGGCGGCCCGCTGCTCGACGTGCCCTCCTCGGCCCTCTCGCTCGAGGACGTCCGCTTCTTCGTCAAATGGCGGGTGGCGTCGCTGGCGGAGGACCGCGGCACGCTGGCCCTGCGGGGCACGGTGCGCCTGCCGACCCGCTTCGGCGTCGTCGGGCGGGAAGGCACCGACTTCGCGCTCAGCGCGCTCGGGCGCTTCTCCCACGGGCGCTGGCACCTGCACGCCATGGCGGGCACGGCGACGCTGCGCGCGTCCGGCCCGCTCGCGCCCGAGCTCCGCGACCACACCCACCATTTCCTCCTGGGGGTGGAGCGCAGCCTCGGCTCCAGGTGGGCGGCCGTCGCGCAGTACGCCGTGGGGACCCCGGTCCTCAACCCCGTGGACCGACGGAGGCTGGACGCGGCCTCCGCCAACCTGGTCCTGGGGCTCGTCGCCCGGATCGCGGACGACTGGCGGCTGGACGTCTCCTTCCAGGAGGACGTCCCTCCGGAGACGCCCGCGGTCGACTTCACGCTCGGCCTGTCGCTCGCGCGGACCTGGTAGCGCGCGGCGGCCGGCCTCAGCCCTCGGGTCGGAGCACGCGCGGCGCCCGCCGCACGATCGTGAGGAGGGCCCACGCGAGCGCCGCGGCCACGGCGAAGTCGACGATCCCGCGCCAGGGCTCGGGAAACGAGCGCACGACCAGGACGGCCACCAGGATCGTGGTGGTGCCGGCCCACGCCCGGAGCATGCGGAGCGGCGGCGCGCCCACGAGCGAGAGGCCGTAGAGGGGGGCGAGCACGCGCAGCACGAGCCGCGGCTCCCACGCCAGGCTGCGCGCGCGTCCCATGACCTTCGGCACCCACCGGCGCTCCAGGGTCATCACCCCCTCCACGTACACGAACGCGGCGGTCAGCGCGACCAGGAGGAGCCACTCCAGGGGCGCGAGCCCCGAGGCGATCGTGGCGATCCCGCGCGCGCCGAGCCGCAGCACGGCCGACCCGAGGAGGAGGCCGACGCCCAGGAGCGCCCAGATCGAGGCCACGCGCCCGCCCGGCGTCACGGGCTCACCACGTTCCCGGCCAGGCGGGCCGCGATCCGCTCGGCCTCCGCCAGGCGGCCCGGAATCCCGGGACGCGACCACCAGTTGCCGGCCAGCACGAGGCCCTCCGGCAGCCGGACGTCGGCGAGGCCGCGCCAGCTGCGGTCCCACGCGGGAACCTCCTCGTGCGCCACGGCGAGCGGTCGCGCGTCGTGCCCCGTGGTGCGGCGGAACTCCCGCACGGCCAGCGTCGCCAGCGGGTCTCCCGCGAGCGCCGCCACGTCCGGCCTCATGGCGCCGCCGAGATAGGCCGTGT
>CAZOYA010000009.1:0-33964 GCA_964583815.1 uncultured Gemmatimonadaceae bacterium
GATGAACTTGATCCCCTTCGTCTCGTCGAACTTGTGCGCGGCGCGGATGAGGCCGGTGTTGCCCTCGTTGATGAGGTCGGAGAGCGGCACGCCCTGGTTCTGGTACTTCTTCGCGACGGAGACGACGAAGCGGAGGTTCGAGCGCACGAGCTTGTCGAGCGCCTCCTCGTCGTTCTCCCGGATGAGGCGGGCGAGACGGGCCTCCTCGTCCCGGTCGATCAGCGGGTACTGGCTGATCTCCTTCAGGTACTGGTCCAGGGAGGTCTCCCCGGAGGAACCCCTGCGCGAGGAAAACGTCATGGCGTGCCGGTCTTGGTGGAGACGACGGCCGCACCGGGGCGTCGCGGGAAAGAGACGGACCGGCGCGCGCCCGCAGCGCGGACGTGGCATAGAATCGAGCCACGTCGGCGTACGCGCAACTCCCTTCGATCGGAAGGGGAGGTGGTGCGGGTCCGGGAGGACGGTCCCGCGGATCGATCCATCAGCGGATCAGCGCTCCCAGGCGGTCCCACCGGACGTTGTGGACCCACGAGAGCCCATCGCCCGGCTCCGGCCGGAAGGAGTAGTAGACGAGCCACGGACGCCCGCGGATCTGGTCCCGATCGACGAAGCCCCAGTACCTCGAGTCCTCGCTGTTGTCCCGGTTGTCGCCCAGCACGAAGTAGCGGTCCGCCGGGACGACGATCGGGCCCCAGTTGTCGCGGGTCGGCTCGTAGCGCCGGCGCGTGCTCGCGATGAGGTGGTTGGACTGCCAGCTCATGCCCGGGTGCACCGCGTCGCCCGCGCGGTCGACGTAGCGCGCGTACGGCTCGTCCATGGGGACGCCGTTCCGGTAGAGGCGCTTGTCGCGCATCTCGATCGTGTCGCTCGGCACGCCGACGATGCGCTTGACGTAGTTCTTCTCGGGTTCGTGCGGCGGGTGGAAGACGATCACGTCCCCCCACTCGGGCTCGTCGAAGCCAGGGATCTCGATCCCGAGCCACGGGAGGGTGGTGCCGTAGACCGCCTTGTTGACGAGCAGGAAGTCCCCGACGAGGAGGGTGCCCTCCATGGAGGCGGTGGGGATCTTGAAGGCCTCGATCACCCACGTGCGGACGACGAGGAAGAGGACGAGCGCGATCGCGATGGAGCGGAGCCAGTCGCGGAGCCCGTCGGACCAGGAGGGGGATCGGACGCGACGCACGCGCGCGTCGCTCTGCGTCTCGGGGGCTGGATCGATCTCCGACATCACGCCTCGCAAAGGACCTTGCGTTCCACGATCGGCCGGGGAAGCGAAATACCTCGGTCCAGCCCCCGCCGTCGCGCGTCCACTACACGGCGGGTCCCGCTGCCGTTCCAGCGAGCCGGTGTCGCGATCGCACGACATGCGTACCGGCGCGCCCATCCCAACCTTAGGTTGCGATTCGTGAGAACGGAATACCTTCGGTGCCGCCGCTGATGCCTCCGAGCGCCAGGGGGCGGTCGATGCGCGCGGCAGGGCTCGCCCTCGCGGCGCTGACGCTCGTGGCGGCGGCGCGGGGCGCGCTCCGACGCCGGGCCGGACCGGAGCCGGCGCGCCCGCCCGCGACCGCGACCGAAGCGCCTCCGCGGACCTCCCCGCCGGTGCTCCGCTCGGCGGAGGTCTGCCCCGACGCGGGGTATCTCTGCGCCGAGCTCGCGCCCGGCCGCGCGCTGGTGGTCCGCCGCTGGCACGGCCACGACGGGCCGCTCGTGATCCACGTCCCCCGCCCCGAGCACGAGCCGCCCGCGGACGCGGTGCGCTACCAGAGCGAGGCGGCGGCCGGGCTGCGCGCCTGGAACGGCCACCCGTTCCCGGTGCGGATCGAGCTCGGGAGCGCCGAGGGCGCGGACTTCTCCGTGCGCTGGAGCACGCGGCTCGGCGGCACCGTGGTGGGGGCCGCCCGCACCTCCTGGTCCGAGGCGAACGGGCTCCGCGCCCTCGCGATCGACCTCGCGACGCGCGACCCCTACCGCCCCGAGCGCCGCCTCGATCCCGCGCGTGTGCGCCTCACCGCCGCCCACGAGATGGGCCACGCGCTCGGTCTGCCGCACTCCGACGAGTCGCGGGACGTGATGTATCCCACGAACACCGCGACGGCCCTCACCGCGCGGGACTACCGCACCATGGAGGCGGTGTACGCCCTCCCGGACGGGGCGCGCGTGGAGCCTTAGGAGGCGGAGCGCTCGGGTCTGGGCGCTAGGCAGGGCACGGAGGAGCGCACGGGGAGGACGAGCCCCACGCGCGTTCGATCCGGTGGACGGTCGCGGGCGCCACCTCGAGGCGAAGCAGATGGTCGAGGTGCATCCCCCGGAAGTGCGCCAGCAGCGGACGGATCACGTCGCAGTGCGAGACGACCGCGACGGTGCCGTACGGATGGGCGCTCCCGATCGCGCGCATCCCGTCGAGCGCACGTGCCAGCACTTCCTGCATCGATTCTCCGCCGGGGACCCGCGCCGTTCCCCGCGCGCGGTTCCACTCCGACCAGACCGGGTCGCCCTCCAGCTCCTCGAAGGTGCGGCCCGTCCAGAGGCCGTAGTCCACCTCGTCGAAGGGCGCGCAGACGACCGGCTCGAGCCCCCGCGCCCCGGCGAGCGCCTCCGCGGTCTCCCTCGCCCGCTCCAGCGGGCCCGTGTAGACGGCCGCGAGATCCACGTCCCGGAGTCGGCTCGCGAGCGCCGCGGCCTGGGCGCGGCCGTGCTCGTCCAGGTGGACGCCGGGCGCCCGGCCGGCCAGCCACCGTCCGAGGTGCGCCGCCGAGGCGTGGCGGACGAGCAGAAAGGTCGTCACGGCGCGCTCCCCGGAGGAATGCTCCTTGCGTGTAGGTAGCTGACCGCCACGCCGGCCGCGGGCCGGCCTCCCCCCGCCCCCGGACCGGAGCCCCCGTGCTCACCTCCGTCAAGATCTGGAACGAGCCCAACAACGTCTCCCACTGGGACCGCGACCTCGACCCCGGCTGGTCGCGCTTCGCCGATCTCCTGGGGTGCGGCGTGGCCGGGGTGCGGCGGCATGCCCCCTCGCTCCCGATCGTGCTCGGCGGCATGTCTCCGATCGACGCCGGCTTCCTCCGGGCGCTCGATGCCCGGGGCGCGCTCGAGGGGGTGGACGTCCTGGCCGTGCACGGCTTCCCGCTCGACTGGAATCTCTGGCCGCTGGAGGAATGGCCCGCGAAGATCGCGGCGATCCGCGAGGAGTTCGGCCGTCCGGTCTGGGTGACGGAGACGGGGGCGTCGTCCTTCACGAGCGAGGAGAAGGCCGCGTGGGGCGTCCGGCGATTGAGCGAGGTCCTGCGGGGCGAGACGGTGCACTGGTACACCCTCCTCGATCTGGTGCCGGAGGTGGAGGCCACGACGCGCCACAAGGCGGCCGAGGGGAGCGGGTATTTCCGACACTTCCACTTCGGGCTCCTGCGGCACGACGGCACGCCGAAGGCGGCGCTGCGCGCGTTCGACCCCGCGTTCGGGATCTGCCAATGGTTCCAGTTCGGCGACGAGCGCTCGCTCGAGCTGGCGGTCCGCTGGCTGGAGCGGCTCGGCGTCCGTCGCGTGCGGACGGGTCTGAGCTGGTCGGAGAGCGTTCAGGAGGGCGGCTGGGCGTGGCTCGACACGATCATGGAGGCGCTCGAGCCGTTCGAGGTCTGCGCCACGCTGTGCTTCACGCCCGGGAGCGCCGGCCTTCGCCCGCATCACACGAGCCCGCCGCGCGATCCCGACCTCTTCGGCGCGTTCGCCGCGAAGGTGGTCCGCCGGTACGCGGCGGCGGAGCCCGCCGTCGACGACGGGCCGGACGTCGCCCCCGGCACCACGGGAACGGTCCAGCTCACGGCGTGATCGGGCCGGCCGCCCGGTCCGATCGGCCGGTCCGGCGGTCGTACTCCGCGCGGGTCGCCTCGATGCGGGGATCGATCTCGGCGGCATGGACGCCCGACACGTGCCGCTGCGCGAGCCGCACCCCCAGCCGCCGGTCCTCGATGCGCATCGCCTCGGCCTCGTCGCCCGCGCGCAGCGCCCGCGCCGCCTCCAGCTCCAGCGCGAAGGCGAGACGGTCGAGGCCGGAGAAGAGCCGCCCCCGGAGCTCCTCCGCCGGATCGGGCGTCGGCGCGGCGGGCGCGCTCGCCGGCTCCCGCCCCGTGCGCCCCCCTGCGGACCCGTCCGTCCGATCGGCTCCGCTCGTCCCTTCCGTGCCACGGTCCCTCATGGTCCCTCCTCTCCGGATCGGTTCAGCACGACGCCCACGGACGTGTAGGGGTATCCGTGGAAGGCGCGCATGCGGGGCTTCACCGCTTCCCAGTCCACCTCCAGCGACAGGTCACCTTCGAGGCGCCAGCCCGGGGCCTCGAGCACCAGCCGACGCAGGCGATCCTCGTCGAAGACGTGCCAGTCCACGCGGAACTCCAGCCCCGGGCTCCGGTGCCAGATCTCGGCGCCCGCGTCCTCGTAGTAGTCGGTGGTGAGGATCAGGGGCCGGCCGGGCCGGAGCACGCGCCGCATCTCCGCGAGGGCAGGCCGCACGCCGTCGCCCGGGAGGTGCTCGATCACGGAGATGCAGAAGACCGCGTCGAAGGCCGCGCACGGCAGCGGCATGGAGCGCATGTCCGCCTCCACGTAGTCGATCTCCACCCCGTGGCGTGCGCCGAGCCCGCCGTCGAACGCGAGATCCACGGCGGTCACGCGGAAGCCGCGCTCGGCCAGGTAGACCGGAAAGATCGAGTCGCCCGAGCCGACGTCGAGCACGCGCGCACCGGGGCGCAGCGCGGCCCGCTCCAGGGCCCGCTCGAGGGCCCACGGATACTCCCATCGCTTCCCCGGGTGCAGGTAGGAGACCGGATCCGACGCCACCAGGCGGTCCATCCGCTCCAGAACGCGCCGGAAGTCGGGACGCTCCAGCTCCTCCAGGTCCAGGATCCGGTTCTCGGGCATGGCGCGCGGGTCGGGGGACGGGCTGCCGGCCGACCCTGCAACGACCGTACCCGCGTGTCCCGGGAAGCGCGCCAGGGCCGGGGCGGGCCGGCACCCTCATTGCACCGTGGCTCGCGGAGGCCCGAGGAACCCGAGCGGACGAGGCGAGGTGGTGAGCGAGCGCAGGCGGATCGCGGCGCGGGGCGGCGTCACCCGGTCGTATCTCGTACGCCACGGCGTGACGGACGAGAACACGCAGGGCCGCAGCGTCGGGCGGCTGGACGTCGGCCTGTCGGAGCCGGGGCGTGCCCAGGCCGGAGCGCTCGCCCGGCGCGCCCGGGGGCTCGGGATCGTCGGCGTCCGGTGCAGCTCGCTGAAGCGCGCGCTGGAGACCGGCCGCATCGTGGCGGATATGCTGGCCGTGCCCCTCGTGCGCGAGGAGCGGCTCCGCGAGATGGCGCTCGGACCGTGGGAGGGGCTGACCGAGGAGGAGATCCGGCGTGGGTGGCCGGCCGAGTACCGGTGCTGGCGGACGAGCCCGACCGAGCTCCGCCTCGAAGGGCACGAAGGGCTCCGGGCCACCCAGGAGCGGGCGGTCCGTGCCGTCGAGGAGATCCTGTGTGGGGGCGCGTGCACGCTCTGCGTGACCCACCTCTCGGTGCTGCGGGTCGTGGCCGCGCACTACGAGGGCCGCGCGCTCGAGACCTTCGCCGACATCACCCCCGGGCACGGCGAGCTGTACGAGATCGAGCGGGTCGCGGGCCGGACCACCTGGCGGGCGCTGCCGTCCGGAGCGGAGGGGGTCGCATGAGCGAGCGCATCTGCGTCGACCTGAACGGCGTGCTCGACACGTACGACGGCTGGCGGGGCGAGCCGACGTGGCACCCCCCGCGCGAAGGTGCGCGGGAGTTCCTCGCGGCGCTCTGCGCGCGGGGCCGCGAGGTCGTCGTGCTGACCACGCGGGATCCGGGCGAGGCCCGGGCGTGGCTCGAGGAGCACGACCTGGACCGCTACGTCGCCGACGTCACCGATCGCAAGCTTCCCGCGCTCGCCTACGTGGACGACCGTGGCGTCCCGTTCCGGGGGAGCTTCGAGGAGACGCTCGCCGCGCTCGATCGGTTCCGCCCGTTCTGGGAGCGCGCCGACGGCGGGAACGAGGACGGGCGGACCGGACCGGCGCCCGACGGCCGCGAGCCGGACGGACGGACGGAGCGATGAGCCGGCCGCGAAGGGCGTCGTCGGAGGTCCGCGAGGCCGCGCTGGCCGTGCTCGAGTGGCTCGGCGAGCCGGTGGACGCTCCGGGCGCGTACGAGGTGATCCGGAGGGACCGCCACAGCAACCACGTGGACGAGGTCCATCTGCCGGACGGGCGGATCCTCGTCGTGAAGCGGGCCCGCGAGGCGGGGGGAATGGACCGCTTCGAGACCTCCCGCCGGGCCACCGACCTCCTGGCCGCCACGGGGGTCGAGGTGCCTCGCTACCTCGATCCCCCGCCGGCGCTCGAGGGCGAGCCGGTCCTCGTCTACTGGTGGGTTCCGGGCGTCACGCTCCACGACCTCTGGCCCGGGCTCGCCGAGACCCGGCGGCCGGCCGTGCTGGAGAGCTGGGGCGGGCTGATCCGACGCATGCAGTCGGTCCGTCTTCCCGGTCACGGCTCCCTCGTGGAGGTGGACGAGCGGAAGCTCCCGCTGGAGGACTTCTGCTCGGAGGACCTCGGGGAGCGACTCCTGCCGGTCGTCGAGGCCGTGTGGCCCTCGGGTCTGCCGGCCGTCCGCGGGCTCCTGGAGGAGCTTCCCGCGCTCGGCGACGAGGCCGGCGGGAGCCCGGCGGTCGTCGTCCACAACGACCTGTTCGACCAGAACGTCCTGTGTCCCGAGCATGGGAACGACCCGGTGTGCGTCGGCGTCATCGATCTCGAGGACGCGCTGGCCGCGCCGCCCGAGGCCGAGCTCGCCAAGACGGAGATCCTCCACGGCCCCCTCTTCGGACAGCCCTGGGAGGGGGATTGGCTCACGCACCTGGAGGCCGGCTGGGGGCGCGAGCCGAACCCGTTCACGGTCGCCTGGTTCCGCGCGCACCAGCTCGTGAACATGGGTCTGCACGCGCGCGTCGTCGGTCTCGCCGCGCACGCCGAGGAGCTGGCCGTGGTGGCGCGCGCGGAGGTCGAGGCGCTCGGATCCTCGCGCCGGCACGCGGAGATCTGCCTCGCGGCCATCGCATGATCGCCTACCGCGACGTCGTCCGCACCACCAGCGCCTCCGCCCTGCTCCGCGAGTTGTCGGCGCTCGCGGGTGCGGGGCGCGCCACCGACTTCCTCGTGGTGCTCGGCGAGCTCGAGCAGGGCGTGGCCGATGCGCGGCATCCCGACCGCGACGACTGCACCGAGGCGGACACCGCCCTTCGCGACGTCGCGACCACCGCGGCGGGCGTCCCCGTCGACGCGTCCGTGTCCCGCCGCCTCGGAGCCCTGCTCGGACGGCTCCGGGAGGCGACGGCCGGGGCGCCCGGGCCGCTCCGGGTGCACGTGCCGGAAGGTTACGCGCACTACGGCCTGGATCCGGACGCCTATCGGGCCGCGGCGGAGGCGTACCGGCGGGACGTGGGCGCGCGCGCCACGGCGGCCGTGGTGGTGGGGGTCCGGAGCATCGGCACCAGCCTCTCGGCCGTCGTGGCGGCGACGCTCGGCGCCCGAAGCTCGATCACCGTCCGCCCGCGCGGGACGTCCGGCGCGCGGGAGGTGCGGGCGACCGCTCGCGTCGGGCGTCTCCTGCGCGACGGGATCCGCGCGGGAGGCGACGTCCTGGTCGTCGACGAGGGGCCCGGCGCCACCGGCGAGACGTTCGAGTGCGTCGTCCGGTGGGTCCGGGGCGAGGGGATCCCCCGGAGCCGGATCGTGCTGTTCCCCAGCCACGACGGGACCATGCCGCTCGGGCCCGAATCCCGCCGCGCGTGGTTTCGCGCGTCGCGACGCTATCCTCCGCCCCTCGCGGATGGCCGCGCGGCGCGGATCGCCGCCCTGCGGGGGTGGTGCGCGCCGGAGGACCTCTCGGCGGGGCGCTGGCGGCGCGTCGTCGAGGGCGCGGCGGAGGCACCCGCCCGGCCCCATTTCGAGCGCCTCAAGTTCCGCGTGCGCGACGGCGCCGGCCGCACACGCCTGCTCCGGTATGCGGGCGTCGGAGGACACCTCGACCGGCTCGTGGAGGGCGGCCGGGCGCTGGCCGCAGCGCTCGCCGAGGTGCGCGGGGCCCCGCGCTTCGAGCCCCCGGAGCCCGAGGCGCTCGGCTTCGCGTCGACGCCGTGGATCGAAGGGCCGATCGCCGGCCGGACGCTCGCCGGGGACCGCGGCTTGCGGGCGGTGCTGGCGGCGTACGTCGGCGCCCGCGCCGGACGCTTTCGCGCGGGCGAGGCCGTCGACGCGGGCTTCTGGATGCGGGTGCTGCGGGAGAACGGCGCCGAGGCGGGCACCGTTCCTTCCTCCCTGCTCGAGCGCGCGGCGGCCCGCCTGGAGGCCCTGCCGGTGCGCGAGGGGGTGCTGCCGGACGGACGGCTGCAGCCCTGGGAGTGGATCCGCGCGGGCGAGACCTGGGCCAAGGTGGACGCGCTGGATCACGCCGACGGGTTCCGCCTGCCCGGCCCCGCGGATGCGGCCTGGGACCTCGCCGGGGCCGCCGTGGAGGCCACCCTGACCGGAGCCGAGGTGTCGGACCTGGTGCGGCACGCGGCCGGGCGATCCGGCGAGAGTCGCGGCGAGCTGGCCGAGGCCGTCGCGGCCTACCGGCCGGTGTACGCCGCCGCCGCCTTCGGGGACGCGGCCCTCGCCGCCCGGGAGGCACCCGACGACCGGGACCGCGCGCTGCTCCGCGCGCTCGCCCGGTTCTACGAGGTGCGGCTCGGCGAGGAGGTGGTCCGGAGCGCGTCGTCGGCGCCGCTCCGCCCGGGACTCCGGCGGCGGCCGGGTCGGGGCGCCGCGGCCGAGGACCGGGGCGCATCCGCGGAGTCCGCTCCGGACCCCGGCCGGGTCGGCGATCCGGACGGCGAGCCGAGGAGCCGGGCGAGCGCGGCCCGGACGTCCTCGACCCGGGCGTGACGGACGCAGCTCCGCTCGTCGACGAGGCAGTGCCCGCGCGACCAGCACTCGGGGGGAAAGAGCGAGGCCGTGCGGCGGTGCGGACAGCTCGGTTCGGGCGGCTCCACGGCCGCCGTATGCGCCCCGGGCGGCAGGTAGAGCCGCGCGCGCGTCGGGCCGAACACGCCGACCGTGGGCGTGCCCACGGCGGCCGCCAGGTGCAGGAGCCCGGTGTCGTTGCACACGAACGCCCGGCACCGCGCGAGCAGGGCCGCCGTGCGGAGGAGGTGCCATGAGCCGACCCGGATCGCCGCCTCGCGGTGCTCCATGGCGGCGACCACCCGCCCGCCCCACGCGGGCTCTGGCCCCTCGAGCACGAGGACCGGTCCGCCGTACCGCTCGACGATCCAGTCGGCCACCGAGGCCAGCGATCCGGGCGGCCATCGCTTCAGGTCGTGGGACGCCACGGGCGAGACCGCCACCGGGCGCTTTCCCGCGAGACCGAGGCCTGCGAGGTACCGCTCCACGAACGCGTGGTCCTCGGGGCCCGGTCGCACGCGCGCCGGCCGCGCCGGGATCTCGAGGCCCCAACCGAGCGCCGTCGCCGACCGGATCGCCTGCACGCCGCTCCCGCCGGCGCGCGCGACGCGCGCCTCCTCCTCGGGGAGCGCGTCGCGCGCCGGGATCCCCGACGAAGACAAGGCGAGCTCGACGGCGGTGACGGCCTGGCGGGCGTCCAGGACGAGATCGAAGCCCTGCTGCCCCACCCAGCGGCGGATCCGCGCCCGCGTCTCCGCGGACCCCGCGTCCCAGCGGTGCCCCAGCGCCCACCGGGAGGTCGGCACGACCCGGTCGAGATGCGGATCGCCCTGCAGGAGCTCGTGCGCGGGGGGCGCGACCAGAGCCGTGACGCGCGCCGCGGGGAGCGCGTCCCGCAACGCGGCGAGGACGGGGAGCTCCATGACCACGTCGCCGATCCCGTAACGGAGGCACACGAGCACGTTGGTGGCGTCCGCAGGGAGCACGGGGACTTCTCTGGCAGCAGGGTGCGACCACACCCCGACCCTCGGAACCAGGTCGGCGATCGGAGAGCACGGAGGCGTGCAATCGCCGTGCCCCGGGCGACCGCCGCGCTCAGTCCTCCCGGCTCAGCCCGTACTTCTCGATCTTCTTGTACAGGTTCGAGCGGGGCATGTCGATGCGCCGCGCGGTCTCCGCGACGTTCCAGTCGTGCTCGCGGAGCTTCTGCAGGATGAAGGAGCGCTCCGCGAGGTCCTTGAAATCCTGGAAGGTCTCGGCCGCGAAGGCGCCGCCCGCGACGCTCCGGCCGTCCCCCCGCCCGGTCGCGAGGGCCTCCACGTCGGAGGGCTCCACCACGTCCCCGCGCGCGAGGATCAGCAGCCGCTCCACGGTGTTGCGGAGCTCGCGCACGTTCCCCGGCCACGAGAGGGACTGCAGCCGCTCGATCGCCCCGTCCGAGAACGCCCGGGGGGTCACCCCGTCCCGCGCCGCCATCGTCTCGCCGAAGTGCCGCACGAGCATCGGGATGTCCTCGCGGCGCTCGCGGAGCGGAGGCACGTGCACGGGCACCACGTTCAGCCGGTAGAAGAGGTCCTCCCGGAAGTTGCCCCCCTCGATCTCGGCCGAGAGGTCCTTGTTCGTGGCCGCCACCACGCGCACGTCCACCTCGATCGAGCGGGAGCCGCCCACGCGGCTGATCACGCCCTGCTCGAGCGCCCGCAGGACCTTCGCCTGCGCGTCGAGGGACATGTCGCCGATCTCGTCGAGGAAGAGGGTGCCTCCGTCGGCCTGCTCGAACTTCCCGGCCTGGTCCGCGACCGCGCCGGTGAAGGAGCCCTTCACGTGCCCGAAGAGGGCGGACTCGATCAGCTCGGAGGGGATCGCCGCGCAGTTCACCTCGACGAACGTCCGATCCCGGCGCTCCGAGAGGCGGTGCACCGCGCGCGCGACGAGCTCCTTCCCCGTCCCGTTCTCGCCGGTGACCAGGACCCGCGCCTCGGTCGGGGCGACCCGCTCGATCCGCTCGAGCACCTGCCGGATCGCGTAGGACCGGCCGACGATCTCGTAGCGGCTCTCGATCTGGCTCCGCAGGTCCTCGACGCTGCGCGTGAGCCCCCGGTGCTCGAGCGCGCGTCGGAGCGTGACGAGGAGCCGGTCCGTGTCCAGGGGCTTCTCGAGGAAGTCGTAGGCCCCGCGCCGGGTCGCCTCGACGGCCGTCTCGATCGTGCCGTGTCCGGAGATCATGATGACGACCGCCGTCGGATCGTCGCCGCGGATCCGGGCGAGCGCTTCCAGGCCGTCCATCCCCGGCATCTTCACGTCGAGGAAGACGACGTCGGGCCGGTGCTCGGCCGCCGCCGCGATGCCGTCGGGCCCGTCCTCCGCGGTCCGCACCTCGTGCCCCTCGTAGGTGAAGACCTGCTCGAGGGCGTCGCGCACGCCCTTCTCGTCATCGATGACCAGCAGCCTACCCATGCTCTCTCCGCTCGTGCAGGGTGACGGCGGCCCGCGCCGTCGGGATCGGGGGCGCCGTCAGGGCGCCAGCTTCACGCTCGAGACGACCCGGTAGTCGGCCCCCTCGCGCGAGAGGCGACTGCTCATGACGTCCACGGAGTGGACCTTGAGCTCACCCGAGAAGCCGAGTCCCGCCACGAGCTCGTCGAGCCCCCGGAACGCCCCCGCCCCGCCCCGCTCGTCCGCCCTCCCCACGGTCACGTGGGGGTGGAAGGCGCGGGTCTCGGGCGGGAAGCCCTCGTCCCCGAGCGACCACTCGATGTCCTGCTTCAGACATCGCAGCTCCGGGTTGGCCCCGACGCCGAGCCAGACGATGCGGGGCCGGCGGAGCGTGGGAAACGCGCCGAAGCCGGAGAGAGCCGTCGTGAAGGACCGGCTCGACTCCGCCGCCCTGCGGACGGCTTCCTCGATGCGGGGGAGCTGATCCTTCCGCACCTCACCCAGGAACTTCAGCGTGACGTGGTAGTGCTCCGGGTCGATCCAGTGTACCGGCATGCTGGTCTCGCGGAGCGGGCGTGCCGCCCGGTGGATCCTGATGCGTTCCTTCTTCGGCAGGTTGAGCGCGACGAAGAGCCTCATGGTCCCTCGGATCGGGTCACGGTCGGGTCGCGCTTGATACCGGGAGGCGGCGCGGAAGTTCTATGGCCCCCCTCCGCCCCCGGTGCGCAGCCCCACGTGATTTCTAGCACGTCTGTCAAGCCGCCGGGCGCTCGGACGACCCGCCCTCCGTTCCCGGCGGGGGTCGTCGGAACTGGAGCGCCTCGGCCACGTGGGTCCCGGTGACGGGGCTCGATCCGTCCAGATCCGCGATCGTGCGCGCCACCCGGAGCACCCTGTGGTAGCCGCGGGCGGAAAGGCCGAGCCGCTCGACCGCGGCGGAGAGCAGCGCGCGTGCGCGCGCATCGAGGACGCACCAGCGGCGCACGTCGCCCGGGCCCATGTGGCCGTTGGCGTGCACGCCGCCCCGCTCGCCGAAGCGCTCGCGCTGCGCGGCACGGGCCCCCTCCACCCGTGCGCGAACCTCGCCGCTGGAGACCGCGGCCCGGGCCGCTCGCTCCAGGTCTCCCGCGGGCACCGGCGGCACGGGGACCTGGAGGTCGATGCGGTCCAGGAGCGGCCCCGAGACGCGCCCGCGGTAGCGCGACACCGCGGACGGGTCGCAGACGCAGCGGTCGGTGCCGTCGCCGAGATGCCCGCAGGGACACGGGTTCATCGCGGCGGCGAGGAGGAAGCGCGCGGGGAGGCGGGCCGTGCCGTGGATGCGCGTCACCTGCACGGCCCCGTCCTCGAGCGGCTGCCGGAGCGCCTCGAGCGCGCCCCGGCGGAACTCCGGGAGCTCGTCCAGGAAGAGCACGCCGTGGTGCGCCAGGGAGATCTCGCCGGGCCGGAGCGGGTTTCCTCCCCCGATCAGCCCGGCCTCGCTGACCGAGTGGTGGGGCGCCCGGAACGGCCGGCGCGCCAGGAGCGCCCGGCCCGGCTCGAGCAGCCCGGCGGCCGAATGGACCCGCGTGCACTCGAGCGCCTCCGCGAGGGACATCGCCGGCAGGAGCCCGGGCAGGCGGAGCGCGAGCATCGTCTTGCCCGAGCCGGGCGGGCCGACGAGCAACAGCGCGTGGGAGCCCGCGGCCGCGATCTCGAGCGCGCGCTTCGCGCTCTCCTGTCCGCGCACGTCCGCGAGGTCGAGTCCGTCCCGCGCGCTCGCCCGCAGGATCTCGTCGGCGTCCACCCGGGACGGACGGAGGCGGGCGTGCCCCCTCAGGTGCGCGACGACCTGCTCCAGCGAGGAGGCGCCCAGCACCCGGAGATCGGCCACGAGCGAGGCCTCGGCCGCGTTCCCCTCCGGGGTCACGAGCGTGTGCGCGAGGCCCCGCTCGGCGAGGCACGCCGCGATGGGCAGCACGCCCGGCACCGGCCGGAGGCCTCCGTCCAGCCCCAGCTCGCCCACGAGCCCCACCCCCGCGACCGCCTCCGGCCGGAGCTCCCCGGCGGCGGCGAGGAGCGCCACGGCGATCGGAAGGTCGAACCCAGTGCCGGTCTTCACCCGGTGGCCCGGCGCCAGGCTCACCGTGATGCGGCGGCTCGGCAGCGCGAAGCCGGAGCTCCGCAGCGCGCTCGCCACCCGCTCCCGCCCCTCCCGCACCGCGTGCTGCGCCAGCCCGACCACCGTGAAGGCCGGCAGGCCCGGGGCGAGCCCGACCTCCACGCGCACGGGCGAGGGCTCCACCCCGAGGACCGTTCCCGTCGTCACGTGCGCGAGCATGGAGCACGTTCGGCGTCCCTTGCGGGCGGCGGAATGACGTCCCGGGACGACGTGGTCCGGGCCGGGTCTCCGCCCCCGGGCCGCTTCTTGTGCCGCCCCCCACCCCGCCCGTACTCTGGTCCCCGCCCGGTTCGTGGTAGGGTCGCACCCCTGACTGGAGATCGCGGATGAAGGTCGCCGTTCTCAACGAAACCCGTGCGGGCGAGCGCCGTGTGGCCCTGGTGCCGCAGGGCGTGAAGGAGCTCGCGAAGGCGGGGCTCCGGACGACCGTGGAGCGGGGTGCGGGCCTCGCGTCGGGTGCGAGCGACGACGAGTACCGCGAGGCGGGCGCGACGGTCGTGGACACGGCCGAGGAGGCGCTCCGGGACGCGGACCTGGTGCTCCGCGTGAGTCCGCCCTCGCCCTCCGAGCCGGACGAGGTATCGCAGATCCCCCGGGGCGCGGTGCTCGTCTCCTTCCTCAACCCGCTCGGGCGTCCCGAGATCGTGCGCGCCCTCGCGGAGCGCGAGGTGACGGCGGTCTCGATGGAGATGGTCCCGCGGATCACGCGCGCCCAGTCCATGGACGCGCTCTCCTCCCAGGCCACGGTCGCCGGCTACAAGGCGGTGCTCATGGCCGCCGACCATCTCCCGAAGTTCCTCCCGATGTTCACGACCGCGGCGGGGACGATCCGGCCGGGGCGCGTCCTGGTGCTCGGCGCCGGTGTCGCGGGGCTGCAGGCGATCGCCACCGCGCGGCGTCTCGGCGCGGTCGTGCAGGCGTTCGACGTCCGGCCCGCGGTGAAGGAGCAGGTGGAGAGCCTCGGAGCCCGCTTCCTGGAGACGCCCGAGGAGGTCACCGCCGAGGGTGAGGGGGGCTACGCGAAGGAGCTCTCGGCCGAGCAGCACGAGAAGGAGCTCGCGCTCATCGGCGGCGCCGTCCCGGAGGCGGACATCGTCGTCGCGACGGCGCAGATCCCCGGACGGCCGGCCCCGCTGCTGATCACGGAGGAGATGGTGGCCCGCATGCGCCCCGGCTCCGTGATCGTCGATCTCGCCTCCGAGACGGGCGGCAACTGCGCGCTCACGCGCAGCGGAGAGACCGTGCTCGCGCACGGCGTGCAGATCCTCGGGCCCCTCAACCTGCCGGCCTCGATCCCCGTGCACGCGAGCCAGATGTACTCGAAGAACGTGGTCACCCTCGTGCGCGAGCTGCTCGACGGCGAGGGCCGGCTGAGCCTCGACTTCGAGAACGACGTGGTCGGCCCCGCGACGGTCGCCCACGCCGGGGAGATCCGGAACGACCGCGTCCGCGCCGCGCTCGAGGCCGCCGTGTCCTGACCGCACCGCCCGCCGCGCGCGATCACGCGCACGGCCCGCCCGCGAAGCCCAGCCGCGCCAAGCCCCACCAGGAGGAAGCCTGAGCATGAGCCCATTGATGATCGGCCTGTACGTGTTCGTCCTCGCGACGCTGGCCGGGCGCGAGGTCATCACGAAGGTGCCACCGACCCTCCACACGCCCCTGATGTCCGGGGCGAACGCGATCTCGGGGATCTCGATCGTCGGCGCCCTCGTCGCCACCGCGCACGCGGAGGGCACCCTGCGCACCGTGCTCGGGGTCCTGGCCATCGCCATGGCGACGGTGAACGTGATCGGCGGGTTCATGGTCACCGACCGCATGCTCGGCATGTTCCGGAAGAGGTGAGCCGATGAGCGTCGACATGCTCGTGGAGGTCACGTACCTCCTCTCCGCCACGCTCTTCGTGGTCGGGCTGAAGCGCCTGCAGTCGCCCGCGACCGCCCGCGGCGGCAACGCGATCGCGGCGGCGGCCATGCTGCTCGCGGTCCTCGCGACCGTCGTCGACACCGAGATCGTCTCGTGGACCGGGATCCTGATCGGCCTCGCGCTGGGGGGCTCGGTGGGGGCCCTCGCCGCCATGAAGGTCGAGATGACCGCGATGCCCCAACTGGTGGGGATCCTGAACGGCTTCGGGGGCGGCGCCTCCGCGCTCGTGGCGGTGGCGGAGTTCCTGGCGAGCCCCGAGATCGGGCCCGACACCACCGGCGTGACGATCCTGCTCGGCACGCTCATCGGCGCCGTGACGCTCACCGGGTCCCTGATCGCCTTCGGGAAGCTCCAGGAGGTCATGACGAGCAACCCGATCACCTTCCCCGGACAGAACGCGGTGAACGCGCTCCTGTTCGTGGCGACCCTCGTCTTCGGAGGGTTGGTGCTCACCGGCGCGGGCGGGATGGACCAGGGGACGCTCTTCTACGCGTTCATCGCGCTTTCGCTGCTCCTGGGCGTCCTGCTCGTGATCCCGATCGGGGGCGCGGACATGCCGGTGGTGATCTCGCTGCTCAACTCCTACTCGGGGCTGGCGGCGAGCGCGGCCGGGTTCGTGATCGGGAACATGGTCCTGATCATCTCGGGCGCGCTCGTGGGCGCGTCGGGCCTCATCCTCACGCAGCTCATGTGCAAGGGGATGAACCGCTCCCTCGCGAACGTCGCGTTCGGCGGATTCGGTGGCGCCGCGGCGGGCGTCGATCGCTCGCAGATCGGCAAGCGGCCCGTGAAGAGCGCGGACGCGGAGACCGTGGCCGCCGAGCTCGGTTACGTGAACTCGGTCGTGATCGTGCCGGGGTACGGGCTCGCGGTGGCGCAGGCGCAGCACGAGCTCCGGAAGGTCGGCGATCTGCTCGAGGCGCGGGGGGTCGACGTGAAGTACGCGATCCATCCCGTGGCGGGCCGGATGCCCGGCCACATGAACGTGCTCCTGGCCGAGGCCGACGTGAGCTACGACAAGCTCTACGACCTCGAGGAGATCAACGACGACTTCGGGAACACGGACGCGGTGCTCGTGGTCGGCGCGAACGACGTCGTCAACCCGGCCGCGCGGGACCCCGGCTCGGTGATCGCGGGGATGCCGATCCTCGACGTGGACCGCGCCCGCCGCGTCATCGTCATGAAGCGGAGCCTCTCCCCGGGCTTCGCGGGCATCGACAACGACCTCTTCTACGAGGAGAACACGCTCATGTTCTTCGGCGACGCGAAGGGATCGATGTCGGACCTGGTGCGCGGGATCCGCGAGCTGGCCTGACGCCGCCCGGCCGTCCGCGGGGCCGCCTTCGGGTCAGGCGCCGCGGGCGGCCGGCGCCCCTTCCTGCTCGAGCGCCCGGGCCGCCTCCTCGAGGAGCGCCCACGCGCGGGTGACGTGCGCGCGGGTCGTGCGGAGATTCCCGATCGAGAGCCGGAGGACGGTGCGTCCCCCGAGCGCCGTGTGGGTGAGGAACGCCTCCCCGCTCCGGTTCACACGCTCGAGGATGCGGTGGTGGAGGTCGTCCCGCGCGGATCCCTCCAGGTCGTCGCGGACACGCCGGAACACCACCGTCGAGAGCGGCACGGGCGCGGCGAGCTCCCACCCTTCCGCGCCCTCGATGCGCGCCGCGAGCTCCCGCGCGAGCGCGACGTGGTGGCGGATGCGCGCGACCACCCCCGAGCGCCCGAAGCAGCGCATCACGAACCAGAGCTTGAGCGAGCGGAAGCGGCGGCCCAGCGCGACGCCGTAGTCCATCAGGTCCCGGGTGCCCCCGCCGCTCCGCGAGGTGAGATACTCCGGCACGACCGAGAAGGCGCGCACGAGCGCCTCCGGACGGCGGGCGTACAGGATCGAGCAGTCGATCGGCGTGAAGAGCCACTTGTGGGGGTTCACCACGATCGAGTCCGCCGCCTCCCAACCCTCGAACAGCGGGCGGAGCTCCGGGACGACGGCGGCGGGACCTCCGTAGGCCGCGTCCACGTGCAGCCACAGGCCGTGCTCCCGCGCCACCTCCGCCACCTCGCGCACCGGATCGATCGAGGTCGTGGAGGTGGTCCCGAGCGTCGCCACCACGGCCACCGGGCGCCGGCCGGCCCGGAGGTCCTCCCGCACGGCCCGGTCGAGGGCCGCGGCGTCCATGCGGAAGCGGTCGTCCGCCGGCACGGCGTGGTAGCCCTCGCGCCCGAAGCCGAGCACGAGCACCGCCTTCTCGACGGACGAGTGGGCGTGCTCCGAGCCGTAGATCCGCCCCGGGGGGAGCCCGAACAGGCCCGCCTCGCGGGCCTCGGGATAGGACGTGTGGCGCGCGGCGGCGAGCGCGTGCAGCGTCGAGGAGGATGCCGTGTCGTTGATCGTCCCGTCGAAGCCCTCGGGCAGCCCGAGCCACTGGCGGAGCCAGTCCGTCGTCACCTCCTCGAGCTCGGTGGCCGCCGGGCTGCTCCGCCAGACCATCGCGTTCACGTTGAGCGCGGCGGCGAGCATCTCCCCGAGGATCCCGGGCCCGGAGCCGGTGACGGCGAAGTAGCCGAAGAAGGCCGGGTGGTTCCAGTGGGTCAGCGCCGGGACCACGAGGCGCCGGTAGTCGGCCAGGACGGCGTCCGGCGTCTCCGGGTCGTCGGGCGCCGAGGCCGGCAGGGCGGCGCGCACCTCGCCGGGCCGCACGTCCGGGAAGACCGGGAGGTCGCCGACGCCCTCGAGGTAGTCCGCCATCTCGGCGGCGACCTCCTGCGCGAGCCGCCGGAACTCCTCGACCGGGAGGTCGCCGGGCTCGTCGCTCCCCGGGGTGCCGCCGGACGAGGGGGCCCCGGTCCCGCTCAGGTCGTGCACCCGGCCGCCCGCGCGTGCTCCGCGATCTGCCGGAGCTCCAGCTCGAGCGCGTCGAGCTGCTCCGTGACCTCGTCGATCAGGCTCTGCGTGTCCTCGACCGGCCCTCCGCCGCCCGTCTCGAAGAACTGGAAGAAGAGCGCGTCCGTGTGCCCCACGCTCGCGTGCGTCACACCCCGGTCGATCCCGCGGTTCAGGCGGAGGATGTCCCGGAGCGAGAGCGGCACGCGCCCCCCGGCCGGCGGATCCCGGTAGAGGTCGCGGATCACGAGCTCGCGCAGGATCTGGAACTCCTCGATGACCTCCCCGGCCGCGAGGCCGCGGCGCGCGGCCACGGATCCGAAGAGCTCGGCGGCCCGGACCCACAGCGGATCGACCGTGTCGCGCCAGGGGCCGAGCATCCAGGGGAGGAACGAGACGAGAACGGCGGTGAAGCGGTCGAGGACCTCGTCAAGCGCCCGCTCGCCCCCGATGCCGCGCGCCCGGATCTCGGCGGCCCACGCCGCGGCCATCGGCCCGAGGCGATCCTCCAGCCATGCGGCCAGCTGCATGGGAGGCAGGCCCCGCCGCCGTCGCGTGCTCGTGGGACTCGCCAGCTCGTCAGGCACCCGGTGGTCCATCGATCGAAGAATCCGCCGGCTCGTCGCCGGCGCGGAGCGCGACGTGGCGACGGAGCGGCCGGCCCCGACGGGCCGGACCATCAAGATGGAAACGATCCCGCTTCGGAACCAGTCGGCCCGCCCTCCTCCCCGCTCCAGGCGCGCACGTCGACGACGGCCGTCGTGCCGATCCCCTCCTCGCTCCGCACGTCGATCGTGGCGCCCCAGCTCCGCACGAGCCGGCGCACGATCGCGAGGCCCAGGCCCGTGCCGGTCGAGCGCGTGCTGAACTGGGGCTCGAAGATCCGGGGCAGGACGTCCTCCGGGATGCCCGAGCCCTCGTCCACGACCTCGATGCGGACGGTGTGCGCGTCGCGACGGCACGCGCGCACTTCGACGGTCGAGCCCCGGGGGCTGGCGGCGCGTGCGTTCTCCAGGAGGTTCACGAGCACCTCCCGGAGCTCCGCCTCCCGGGCGACCACGGGCGGCAGGTCCGGCGCGACGTCCTGCCTGAAGCGGACGGCGGCGACGGAGCTCCCGTAGAGGGTCATCACGTCGTCGACGAGCCGGTCGATCTGGACCGGCGCGAGCGGGAGGCCGACCTCCGGCGGGGCACCGAAGCGCGAGAAGCCCCGCGCGATGTCGGCGAGCCGGTCGATCTCGCGGAGCATGGCCGTGGCGTTGCGCAGGAGGATGTCCTCGAAGTCGGGGCGCCCGTCCTCCCAGGCCCGCCGCACGTGCTGGATGCTCAGCTTGATGGGGGTGAGCGGATTCTTCACCTCGTGCGCGACCTGCCTCGCCATCTCGCCCCACGCGAGCACCCGCTCCGCCCGGAGCTCGTCGGTCACGTCGTCGAGCGCAACCACCGCGCCCTTCCCGGTGGAGCCCGTCCCGAGCCGGCGCGCCCGGACCCGGACGCGCTGCTCGTCGTGGGCGAGCTCGAGGTCGGCCCGCTCCGCGTTCTGCCGGAGGTAGTCCTCGAGCCACGCGGCCAGCTCGTCGCCGAGCGGGCTCCCGGGGCGGAGCGGCTCGCCCACCGTCACCGCCGCCCCCAGCAGCTCGCGGGCCCGCGGGTTCACGAGCGTGATCCGGCCGTCGGGGTCGAGCGCCATCATGCCCACGGCCGCCTCGTCCATGATGAGCTGGGTGCGGCGGGACGTGCGCACGAGCTGGCGGCGCGCCCGGCGCACGCGCTGGACCATCCGGTTGAAGGCCCGGAACACGGCGCCGAACTCGTCGGCCCGGTCCTCGGGCAGACGGAGGTCCAGGTTCCCGGATCCGACGCGCTCCGAGGCCACCTGGAGCGCGTGGATCGGGCGGGTGAGCGCGCGCCCGGCGAGCATCGCGAGACCGAGGGAGAGCCCCGCGCCCAGGAGCACGACGAAGGCGAGGAGCTCGACGAGGTCCGTGGACTGGATCGCCGCCGTCCCCGCCTGCAGGGGGACCTGCGCCGCGAGGATCGCGCCGTCCGGGAGGCGCCGGAACGCCGTGACGTACTCCCACCGGCCGATGCGCGTCTCGTCGAAGCGACCGAGGCCCTCGAAGCCGGTGATCGCCTCGTGCACGTCCCACGGCGTCCACCCCTCGTAGAGCCCCAGCTCCACGAGCTCCGGCACCGAGCCCTCCACGAGCTCTCCGTCCCGGTACTCGAGCAGGTCCGCGCCCACCTGGCGCGACAGGCGCTCGATGCCCCGCCCGAGGGCGCGGTACCAGCCGGCCGCGTCGTCCACCACGCGCTCCGCGATCACGCGGGCGGAGCGGTGCGACGCCTGGGTGACGGTCCGGTACGCGACGGTGCCGAAGAGCGCGTTCGCCAGGGTGAAGAAGCCGAAGAGCGCCCAGGTCACGCGGCCGCGGAAGGAGATCGCGAAGCCGAGCGGCACGCTCGGACGGCCGAGCTCCCCGAGGAGCGCCCGCCCCACCAGCCGGAAGGAGCCGAACGCGAGGACGGAGAGCACGAGGAGCAGCGTCGCGCGCGCCGTCGCCTGCAGGGGGTCCGGAAGGTCCACGCTGTAGTGCGCGTGATAGGCCCGGTCGTTGGCGAACTCGAGCACGACCTCCGCGCGCCACGACCAGCCGGCGCGCACCCAGTGCAGCGCTTCCTCGTCCCGTGGATCGCCCGGCAGCAGCGGGATGAATGCGGTGGGCTCGGGGGCCCGGCGCGCCCCCCGCACGAACGGGTCGAGCGAGGACGGCCGGGGTCCCTCGGAGAACGGAGGAGCCACGACCGAGAGCACGGTGCCGTCGGAGAGCGGGACGGTGAGCACGTAGCGGGCGTCGTCCCGGTTGAGGCGCAGGAGCCGCGCCTCCGGGATGGTCCGCTGCTCGGCGAGGAGCGTGGGGAGGACACCCGGCAGGAGCCCGTCCGTGCCGGCCCGCAGCTCCTCCCCGCGGAAGCCGTCCGGGAGCCACATCGTGAGCCGCACGGGCCGGCCCTCGTCCGCGAGGCCGCTCGCGCGCCAGGCGTGGTACAGGATGTCGACGTCCTCGCGTCCCATGCGGTCGAGCGAGTCCGCCGCCTCGGCCAGCCGGAGGAGCCCCGTCGCGAGCACGGGATCGTCCCGGGAGGTGAGGCCCTCGAGCCGGTCCGCTCCCTCCTCCATGCGCACGCGGACGACGTCGGCCCACGCGGCGGGAATCGCCGCCGACCCCGCCACCGTGAGCGCCGCGCCCCACGCGAGGACCCGGTCTCGGGGGCCCCGGCCGCCGCGCACGGCGCTCGCGAGCAGCCCGACGGGCACGCCCCAGAGCACCCACCAGGCGGGGGGCACCGCCGACGCGAGATAGACCCAGACCGCCGCCCCGGACCCGGCGGCGAGCGCGACGAGGATCGCCGCGAGCCGTCGACCCCGCACGCGGGGGTCCGGCCGGGACACGGCGAGCGCCCCCACGGTCACGAGCCCCAGGATCCCGGCGGCGGTGAGCTCGTATGCGATCCACCCCGCTCGGCCGCCGGAGAGGAAATCGGGACCGATCCCCAGGCGGAGCCAGGCGAGCGCGAGCGGGAAGGCCGCCGCGGCGAGCGCGCCCGCGAGGAGGGGGGAGAGCCGCCGCCCGGGGCGAGGCAGGACGGCGGTCACGGACCAGCCGACCAGGACCAGGAGCAGGATCCGCCCGAGCGACACGGGGACCGGGCCGGGCAGCCGGAAGAGGCCCTGCTCGAACAGACCGGCGGCGCCGGTGAGCTCGCCCACCGGGAGCGTCGCGCCGAGCACCGCGAGCGACGCCGCGGCCGCCGCGGTCGTCGCGGGCCCTCGGACGGAGCCGACGGCGAGCAGCAGCCACGCGAGCAGCGCCGCCCCGGCCACGCGGCGGCGCCACCCGTCGAGCACCTCCGCCGCGCGCTCCTCCGGAGAAGGCTGCGCCACCACCACGCTCATGAGCCGCCGGTCCGGGAGCGCGAGGTCCCACACGCCCTCGGCGGTCCCGGGATCCTCCTGCGTGATCCGGATGCTCTCGCCGACGTCGTCGCGGAAGGAGCTCGCGAAGTCCTCGATCCCCGCCTCGAGCGTCTGGGGGAGGTCGGCCCGGAGGAGATCGGCCGAGACCGCCACGCCGCCGTCCTCGGTCAGCGCGGTGACGTACAGGTATCCGAACAGCGGGCGGTCGTGGTAGGTGTGCCGCAGCACCCCCGCGCTCACGTCGTCCGGGACCTTGCCCCAGTGCACCCCGTCCCACACGATGAGCCGCCCGCGTGCGTCGTACAGCGCGAGGGCCGCGACGCCCTGCCGCTGCCGGAGATCGCGGACGTACGCGACGTCGAGCTGGTCGGTCGGGTCGAGCGCCTTCTCCGCGAGGAGGTCGACCGCGGTCTCCGCCGCGGCCTGACGGCGCTCGAGCCGGAGCCCGAGGAGGGAGCCGACCTCCTCCTCGCGCTCGCTCCAGTAGGTGTCCCAATCGTCGAGGAGCCGGTCCACGCGGTGGTGCGCATGGAAGGCGGAGGCGACGGCCGCGAGCAGGAGGACCGCGGCGCCGGATCGCGCGAGGCCGCGCCGGCCGGCACCGTGCAGGACGGACGCGCAGGTCCCCGTGGCGGCCAGCGCGATCCACGCCGCGGAGGGCGCGGCCACCCAGGCGGCCAGGCCCGCCACCCCCAGCCAGGAGCCGAGCCATCCCAACGCGAGCACCAGCCGGAGCGGGAGCGCCGGACGAGCCGCGCCGCTCATGCGATCTCGACGCGCTGAGCTGGCACGACGTGCGCGCGGCGCTCGACCGCGACCCGCGCCTCGTGCTGGCGGTGGGCGCGCTCGAGCAGCACGGGCCGCACCTGCCGCTCGGCACGAACGTGCGGATCGCCGATCACGTGGCGGGCGCCGTCGCGGCGCGGCTCGGCATCCTGAAGGCGCCGGCCTTCACGTACGGCGTGGCCGTCGGTCGCGGGGCCTTCACCGGCGCCGCCGGGCTGCGGCGCAAGACGCTGCACCGGGCCGTGAACGAGCTGCTGGCGCATTGGGAGGACGATGGAGTGCGGGAGTTCCTGATCGTCACGGCGCACCGGTACGAGCCGCATCTGGAAGCGCTCCTCATGGCCCTCACCGGCGATGCGACGACCTCCGTCTACGACCTGTACCAGGTCGACGTCTCGGACGTCCTCGAAGGCGACCCGGAGCTCGAGCACGCGGGGGAGCTCGAGACGTCGGTCATGCTGCACCTCGCTCCCGACCTGGTCCGGCGGGACCGGATCCGCGAGTTCGCGCCGACCGGGCCGGCGCTCCGAAGATACATCCGCGGTCGGGTGCCGACACCCCCGGCGGGGCGCGGGGGCCAGGTCGGCCACCCGGAGCGCGCGACGGCCGACAAGGGAGCGCGGGTGCTGGCGCGGTGGATCGACGCCCTCGTGGAGGCGGCCGGGGCGAACCGCGGCCCGGGGTCCGGGTAGCACGTTCCCCATGCGAACCCAAGCTCCCGCCCGGACGCTGGCCCGCTTCCTCGTCGTCGCGTCGGCGCTCGCTCCCGTCGGCCTCCACGGGGGCTCCGCCCTGGCGCAGGGCATCGTCGTGGACCAGGGCTCGTTCTCCGTGCGCGTGGACGGCGGGACCACGGGCACCGAGGATTTCTCGATCCGGCGGGCCGGGATCGGCCGGGACGACGCGCTCTTCGCGACGGGCGTGGTGGTCCTCGCGACGCCCCGGGCCCGCACGAGGATCGAGCCGCTCCTGCGCGCGGATCCGCCCGAGGGCATCCTCGCGGGCTACCAGGTGGCGGTCTCCGGGCCGGAGTCGCTCGACCTCCAGATGACCCGCGCGGGGCGCCGCTACGTCGCGGCGGTGCAGTCCGCGCTCGGCCAGGAGGACCGCGAGTTCCCGGCACGGGAGACGACCCGGCTCCTGGAGCGCGGCGTGGCGCACCAGTACTACTTCCTCCGCAACGCCCGCCCAGGCGAGCGCATCCACGTGATCGAGCCGCGGAGCCGGCTGCAGACGACCCTCACCGTCGCATCCTCGGCGGACGAGGAGATCCAGCTCGCGGGACGCACGGTGTCGGCGCGCCGCGTCGAGCTCGAGGTCGACGGCGAGAGCGCGGCACGGCGGGTCTGGTTCGACCGCCTCGGTCGCGTGCTCCGCGTCGAGGTGCCGGACCGCGGATACGTCGCGGAACGCACCGACCTCGTCGGTTGACGCGAGGGACCGGGCTCTGAAGGATTGCATCCCGGCGCGCGTACGAAATGGACGAACGGACGCCTGGACCGGGGCGCGATCGGCGTGCGCCCCGGGCGTGCGCGCGGCGCGGAGCCCGGCCGGGAAACCCGGGGCCGCCCCGGTCCGTACGGGGAGCGACCGCCGGCAACCCTGAGGGGAGGAGGACGTACGTGAGGAAGAGGTGCCCGCTTCCGCCGGCCGGCGGCGAGAACGGTCGTGCGCCCGGCCGCGCCCGTCCCGGGCGGCGCCCGCGCCGACACCGGGGCGCCCGCGCGGGCCTCCTCGCCGCCCTCCTCCTCGCGAGCGTCCCGTTGGGCGCCGCCGCCTGGCAGGTACCCGCCGACCTCACCCTCGAGGACGCGATCGCCATCGCCCGGCGCGAGAGCCCCGCGCTCCTCCGCGCGCGCAACGACGCGGTCCTCGCCGACGAGGACGTGCGCCAGGCCTGGGGCCAGCTCCTCCCCTCGGCGAACGCGAGCGCGAGCATGTCGTGGGAGGGCGCGGGGGAGCAGCGGCTCGGCAGCTTCACCTCCTCGGACCTCGGGATCGGGAGCCAGCCCTCCTACTACTTCTCGAGCTACAACCTGGGGATCGGCTATTCGCTCGACTGGGCGACGATCCGCGGTCCCGCGCTGGCGCGGGCGGAGCGCCGCGCGACCGAGGCTCAGATCGATCTCACGCGCAGCGACGTCGAGGCGACGGTGGCCGTGGCGTACGTGGACGTCCTCCGGCAGGAGGAGCTGCTCCGCGTCGCCGAGCGCCGCCTCGAGCGCGTGCGCCTCGATCTCCGGCTCGCGCAGGGGCGGCTCGAGGTCGGCACGGCCACGCCCATCGACGTCGGTCAGGCCGAGGTGCAGGCGGGGCGCGCCGAGGTGGCCGTGCTCCAGGCGCGGAACGCGGCGGCGAACGCCCGCCTCCGGCTCCTGCAGAGCATGGGCGTGCCGGTCTCGCAGGAGTTCCGCGCCGTGACGACGCTGGAGCTCTCCGAGCCCACCTGGACCCTCGACGAGCTCCGGGCGCGCGCGCTCGAGACGAACCCGATGCTGCGGGCCGGCCGGAGCACCCGCGACGCCGCGGACGTGGCCGTGAGCGCCGCGCGCTCGCCCTACTTCCCCACGCTCTCGATCACCACGGGCTGGAGCGGGTTCACGCGGGAGGCCGGGAGCACGAGCGCGCTGATCGCGCAGGCGCAGGCGCAGTCGGCGGCGGGCATCCGGCAGTGCGTCGCCACGAACGAGCTCTACGCGCGGCTCGCGGACCCGCTGCCGCCGATCGACTGCACGCAGCTCGCGCTCACGGACGCGCGCCGCCGGGCCATCCTCGAGGAGAACGACCGCTTCCCCTTCGATTTCCAGCGGATGCCCCCGTCCCTGTCGATCGGCCTGAGCATCCCGATCTTCCAGGGCTTCTCCCGGGAGCGGAACCTCGAGGCGGCGCGCGTACAGCGGGACGACGCGTTCCAGCAGCTCCGCGAGCAGGAGCTCGCGCTGGAGGCGGACCTGTCCGTCTCGCTCGCGAACGTCCGCACCGCCTACCAGATCGCGCTCCTGGAGGAGCGCAACCGGTCGCTCGCCGAGCGCCAGCTCGAGTTGGCCCGCGAGCGCTACCAGGTCGGGGCGATCACCTTCGTGGAGCTCGCGGAGGCGCAGACCCTGCTCGCGCAGGCGGAGGCGGACCGCACCCTGGCGGTGCACGCCTACCACGACGCGGTGACGGAGCTCGAGTCCCTGGTCGGAACCTCCCTGAGAGACTGAACGGAGCGGTCGATGAAGCGTCGCAGCAAGGGGATCCTCGTGGCCGTCGGCCTGCTCGTCCTGGTGAGCGCGGCGGCGGTCTTCGCCACGCGGGGCCGCTCCGAGGCCGTCGAGGTCCGCCTGGACGTGGTGACGCGCACCGACCTCGAGGAGGTCGTCACCGCTTCCGGCAACGTACGCGCGCGCCGGACGGTGGACGTGAGCTCGGACGTCTCCGCGCGCGTCCAGGAGCTCCTCGTGCGGGAGGGCGACGACGTGGTCGCCGGCCAGATCCTGCTCCGCCTCGATCCGGAGCAGTACCAGGCCGCCGTGGCGCGCGCCGAGGCCGCGCTGGCGCAGGCGCGCGCCCAGGAGGCGCAGCAGCGGGCGAGCCTCCTGCAGGCGCAGCGCGACCTGGACCGCCTCGTCACCCTGCGGCAGCGGGACTCCCTGCTCGTGAGCCCGCAGCAGGTCGACGACGCGGAGACCGCGGTGGCCGTCGCGGAGGCGTCGCTCCAGGCCGCGACCCACGGCGTGGCGCAGGCCGACGCGGCCGTGGTGGAGGCGCGGGACCGGCTCCGCAAGACGGTGTTCCGCGCCCCCATGGACGGCCGGGTGACGCGGCTGAACGTGGACGAGGGCGAGACCGTCATCATCGGGACGATGAACAACCCCGGGAGCCTCGTGCTCACGATCTCCGACCTCTCGGTGATGGAGGCGGTGGTCCGGGTCGACGAGACGGATCTCCCGTCGATCCACCCGGGCGACAGCGCCTCGGTGCGGATCGACGCCTTTCCCCAGCGCCGCTTCACCGGCCGCGTGACGGAGATCGGGAACTCCGCGATCCAGCCGCCGGGCCAGCAGGGCTCCCCCGACCAGGCGGCGATCGACTTCGAGGTCGTCCTCACGCTCGACGAGAACGACGCGGTCCTGCGGCCGGACCTCTCCGCCACCGCCGACATCGTGGTCGCGACCCGAAAGGACGCGCTCGCCGTCCCGATCATCGCGCTGACCGTGCGGGCGCGCCCCGACAGCCTCAGGACCGAGGCGGCCCCCGGCCCCGCCGGCCCCGAAGCCACGGACGTGGAGGGCGTGTTCCTCGTGCGCGAGGGCCGCGTGCACTTCACGCCGGTCGAGATCGGCATCGCGGGCCGGGAGCACTTCGAGGTCCTCTCCGGGCTCGCCGAGGGCGACACGGTGGTCGCGGGCCCGTACCAGACCATCCGCGCGCTCCAGGACGAGGACCGGGTCCGCCCGGCGGAGGACCCCGCCCCGTCGCCGGGAGGCGGGCGCGCCCCATGACCCGGACGGGCTGAGCCGTGCAACTGCGCGAAGGCGCGGCGCTCGCGCTCCTCCAGATCCGCGCGCAGAAGCTGAAGAGCTTCTTCAGCCTGCTCGGCGTCATCCTCGGCGTCATGTTCCTGATCGTCGTGGTGACCGTGGTGGAGGGACTCGACCGCTACGTGCGCGAGGACTTCACGCGGCAGCTCTTCGGCGTGAACACGGTCACGCTCCGGCGCTGGCCCGAGATCAGCGTCGACACGGATCCGGAGGTGTGGCGCGCACGCCTGCGCCGGCCCTACATCCGTCACGAGGACGCGGAGGCGATCCGCACGCGCCTCTCCGTGCCGGCGCGCGTGACGGTGGTGAGCGACGCCAGCGCCACGGCCGTCGCCGACGGGGGCCGGTCGGCGAGCAACGTCCTCGTCACGGGCGCCTCCCCCGAGATCTTCGAGGTCCGCAACCTCCGGATCGTGCGAGGCCGCGCCTACACCGCGCAGGAGGCCGAGCGGGGCACCCCGGTGGTGGTCCTGGGCTCCGCCACCGCCGAGACGCTCTTCGAGTCCCTCGACCCGCTCGGACGGACCGTGCGGCTGGAGGGCTTCCCCTACCGGGTCGTGGGCGTGCTGGAGGAGCGGGGCTCGCTCTTCGGGCAGTCGCTCGACAACCTCGCGGTGGCGCCCGCGCGCGCGCCGGTCGAGCGCTTCCTCAACCCGCCCGGCGTGGTGGACGACGTCGTGATCCAGGTCCTCGATCCGACCCGCCTGCGGGAGGCGCAGGCCGAGGTCGAGGGCATCATGCGGGTGCGCCGCGGGCTCCGCCCCTCCGAGGACGCCGACTTCTCGCTGGAGACGGCCGACGAGGCCGTCTCCTTCTGGGACGGCATCTCCCGGATGCTCTTCCTCGCCCTGCCGATGCTCGTCTCGGTCTCGCTCGTCGTCGGCGGGATCGTGATCATGAACATCATGCTCGTCTCCGTGATGGAGCGGACCCGGGAGATCGGCGTGCGGAAGGCCCTCGGGGCCAGGCGGAAGGACATCCTCACGCAGGTCCTGATCGAGTCGGCCACGCTGGCCTCCGTGGGCGCGGCGCTCGGCGTGCTCGCGGGGCTCGGCATCGCGGCCGCGGTCGCCACGGCCTCGCCGCTCCCCGTGGCGGTCCCGCCCCGGTGGATCGTGGTGGGGGTGCTGATGGGCACGAGCGTCGGGATCGCGGCCGGCGTCTATCCCGCGGCGCGGGCCGCGCGGCTCGACCCGGTGGAGGCGCTGCGCCATGAGTGAGCCGGCCGGAGCGGACGCCCGGACCGCCCCGGTCACCGAGGGGTTCCGGATCGCCCTGGAAGCCGTCCGGGCCAACCGCCTGCGCGCGCTCCTCACGATGGCGGGCGTGGCGGTCGGCGTGAGCGTGGTGATGGCGATCGCGTCGCTGATCACCGGCCTGCGGACGAGCGTCATGTCCGCGTTCGAGGCCGCCGGGCCGGAGAACTTCATCGTGACCCGATTCGACTTCACCTCGGTCCAGATCGTCTCGAGCGGCCGGCCGCCGTGGCTCGACAATCCGGTCATCGAGCCGGAGGAGGCGCTGCGGCTCGGCGCGCTGCCCACCGTGTACGAGGCGCTCTACGGCTTCGGCTTCGTGACCGACGTCTCCTTCGAGGGGCGGAACGTCGCCCAGGTCCAGGCGCAGGGCTACGCGTCCGGCTGGCCTCGCTACCAGCCGGGGGACTTCGTGGCCGGCCGGGACTTCACGCACGCCGAGGTGGAGCGCAACCGCGCGCTCGTCGTGCTCTCGAGCGCCCTGGCCGAGGAGCTCTTCGGCGAGCGCGACCCCGTGGGACGCATCGTGCGCATGGGCTCCCCGGGCCGTCCCCAGGAGGCGTTCACCGTGCTCGGCGTCTTCGAGCCGGTCGAGAACATCTTCAACGCGGCGGTGCAGCACTGGGCCGTCGTCCCCTGGACCGCCGCCTACCGCCGTCTCGGCCAGTCGCGCGAGCAGGCGCAGATCCTCGTCGTCCCCGAGACCGGGGTCGGCATGGCCCGCGCCCAGGACGACGTGATCGGGGCGCTCCGGCGCCTGCGCGGGCTCGGTCCCCGGGAGGCGAACGACTTCGAGCTGCTGGCCTCCGCCCAGATCCTGGACCTCTTCAACCGGTTGACCGGCGTCTTCTTCCTCGTGATCCTGCTCCTCGCGTCGGTCGGGCTCCTCGTGGGCGGCGTCGGCGTGATCGGCATCATGTTGATCTCCGTCACGGAGCGCACCCGCGAGATCGGGATCCGCAAGGCGGTGGGGGCCACCCGCCGCGAGATCCTGTGGCAGTTCCTCGTCGAGGCGGCGCTGCTCACGGTGGGGGGCGCGGCGCTCGGGATGACGCTCGGCTGGGGGATGGCCGCCGCGGTGGCGCGCTTCACCCCCCTGCCCGCCGCGATCCCCGTGTGGGCGGTCCTGGCTTCGCTCGCGATGGCCGCCGTGAGCGGCATCGCGTTCGGGCTGGCGCCGGCGTTCCGGGCGAGTCGGATGGATCCGGTCACGGCGCTCCGCTTCGAGTAGCGGCGCCGGCCCCTCTCACCCTCACCATGCTCGCCCCCGGGCGAGCCTGCGCAGGAGCGACCGAATTGGCGGAAGGGCTCGACGTGCTCGCGATCATGGCGCACCCCGACGACGCGGAGCTCCTGTGCGGAGCGTCGCTCGCGCGAAGCGTGGATCGCGGACGCGCGGTCGGCATCCTCGACCTGACCGGCGGCGAGATGGGGAGCGCCGGGAGCGGCGAGATCCGCGCCCGCGAGGCGGAGCGCGCGGCGTCGGTCCTCGGGGTCGCGGTGCGGCGCACGGCGGGACTCCCGGACGCGGGGCTCGAGAACGACCACGCGTCTCGGCTGGTGGTCGCGCGTCACCTGCGCGAGCTCCGGCCTCGGATCGTCGTCACCCACTGGAAGGTCGGCCGGCACCGCGACCACCGCGTCGCCTCGGAGCTCGTCCGGGACGCGGCCTTCCTGAGCGGGCTCCGCCGCCTCGAGGTCGAGGGGGCACCGTTCCGGCCCCGGAAGCTCGTGTACGCCACCGCGTTCCGGGAGGACGCGCCCAGGCCGAGCTTCGTCGTGGACGTGACGGAGCAGATCGACCGCAAGATGGAGGCGCTCGAGGCCTACGGCTCCCAGTTCACGGGCAAGCACGGGATCGGCGAGGTGTTCCCGGGCGGGGCGCGCCCGGTGCTCGAGCAGGTCCGCGTGCAGATGGCGCACTACGGCTCGCTCATCCGCGCCGCGTACGGGGAGCCGTTCCTGGTGGACGAGGCGCTCGCGGTGGACGACCTGGCGGTGCTGGAGGTCTCGAGCTTCTGAGATCCCGCGGCCGCGCGGCCGCGCCCCTCACTCCACGCGGCAGGTCACGTCGATGAGCAGCCGGCGCCACGACGGCGCGTCGGCACCCTCCACGCGGATCACGCGTGCTTCCGCGACCCCGCCGAGCGACATCCAGGGCCAGAGCCACTGGGCGATGTCGGGCGGGAGATGCCCGATCGGCTCGCCGGTGGCGACGTGGACCCACACCTCCGGCGCCTCCTGCACCGGCGGGTCCGCCCGGAGCTGCAGCGCGTCCCCCCGGCCGAGCCCCGCGAAATGTCTCTCGCGGTCTCCGAATACCGTACCATGGACGGTGGCGCGGAAGCGCGGAGGGCGTCCCTCGGGGAACGCCGGCGTCGGAGTGCTCGCCACGGCCGGCCGTCGATCCTCTCGGGTGGGGGTGGGCGGCGCGCCGCCGCTCTCGGCCACCCGTTAAGTTACCCGTGCGGCACGTCCCGAGCCACAGGAGTTCCGGAGGGCATCCATGAGCGCGGTCTACCTCGACTACGCGGCGACGACGCCGGTGCGACCCGAGGTGCTGGAGGCGATGGCACCGTTCGCCGACGCCGTCTTCGGGAACCCCTCGAGCCAGCACCGCTGGGGCCGCGCCGCCTCGGCCGCGCTCGAGAACGCGCGCGCGGAGGCCGCGGCCGCTCTGGGCGTCCACGCGGGGGAGATCTGCTTCGTGCGCGGGGGGACCGAGGGAGACAACCTCGCGATCTGCGGCGCGTGCCGCGCCCTCGCCCACCGCGCCGGCGGCGAGCCGCCCAGCCTGCTCGTGAGCGCCATCGAGCACCACGCCGTGCTCCACGCGGCCGAGCGGGCCGCGGAGCGGGGGGAGGCGCGCCTGTCCGTGTTCCCGGTGAGCGAGCGCGGCGAGGTGGACCTCGACGACGTCCGCGGCCGGGCCTCCGCGGGGCCCGCCGTCGTGTCGTGCATGTGGGTGAACAACGAGACCGGGATCGTGCTGCCGATCGGGGAGCTCGCGGCCCTCGCGGAGGCGTGCGACGCGGTCCTGCACACGGACGCGATCCAGGCCGTCGGGAAGGTGCCCGTGCGGCCGGCGGAGCACCCCGGCATCGACCTGCTCACCGTCTCCGGGCACAAGATCCACGGCCCCAAGGGGACGGGCCTGCTGTTCGTGCGCTCGGGCACCGTGCTCGATCCGCTCCTCCACGGTGGCGGCCAGGAGCGCGCGCTCCGGCCCGGCACGGAGGACGTCGCCGGCGCGGTGGGGATCGCCACCGCCCTGCGGCTCGCGGTCGAGGAGCTCGAGGAGCACCGCACGCGCCTCGCGCGCCTCCGCGACCGGCTCGAGCGCAGCCTCGTCGAGACGCTGGAGGGCGTCACCGTGGTGGGCACGGACGCCCCCCGGGCCCCGCACGTGACGAACCTCGGCTTCGAGGGCGTCGAGTCGTTCATGCTCCTCGTGAACCTCGACCTCGAGGGGGTCGCCGCGTCGGGCGCCTCGGCGTGTCAGAGCGGGAGCGGCCAGGGCAGCCACGTGCTGGCGGCGCTCTTCGGCGGCGCTCCGGACCGGGCGCACGTGCGCTTCTCGCTCGGGCGCGGCGTGGACGAGGAGGCGATCGACCGCGCCGCGGAGATCACGCGCACGGTCGTGCGCCGGCTGAGGGGGACCGCGTGAGCCGGGTGCTCGTGGCGATGTCGGGCGGCGTCGACTCGTCGGTGGCTGCGGCCCTCCTCGTGGAGGCCGGGCACGAGGTCGTCGGCGTCACGATGAAGACGTTCTGCTATTCCGACACGCCCGCCGGCTCGCGGACGTGCTGCGGGCTCGACGGGATCGTCGACGCCCGGCGGGTGGCGGAGGCGCTCGGGATCCCGCACTACGTCTTCGACGTGGAGGAGGACTTCACGCGCGACGTGATCGACGACTTCGTGCGGGAGTACGCCCGCGGCCGGACGCCGAACCCGTGCGTGCGCTGCAACGGGAACACCAAGTTCCGCGACCTGCTCGCCCGGGGGCGCGCGCTCGGGTGCGACCGGATCGCGTCGGGGCACTACGTGCGGCTCGTCGAGGGGCCGGAGGGGACCGAGCTCCACCGCGGCCGGGACGAGCGGAAGGACCAGTCCTACTTCCTGTGGGGCCTCCCGCGCACGATGCTCCCGCGGCTGCTCTTCCCGCTCGGAGGGATGACCAAGCCGGAGGTGCGGGCGCGCGCGGACGCGCTCCGGCTGGCGACCGCCCGCAAGCCCGAGTCCCAGGAGATCTGCTTCGTGCCGACGGGCGACTACCGGGATCTCCTCCGCCGGAAGCTCCCCGAGCGGCACCCCGCCCTCGAGCCCGGCCCGATCGTCCGCAGCGACGGGACGCCGGTGGGCCGGCACGAGGGGTATGGCGGCTTCACGGTGGGGCAGCGGCGGGGGCTCGGCGGAGGCCTTCCCGAGCCGCTCTACGTGCTCGAGGTGCGGCCCGGGACGCGGGAGGTCGTCGTGGGGACCCGGGAGGAGCTGGGACGGGACCTCGTGGAGGTCGCGGAGCTCAACTGGCTGACCGATCCGCCCGAGGAGGGCGAGAGGGTCCGCGTCCAGCTCCGCTACCGGGCGCCCGCGGTGACGGCGCGCATCGCCTCCTCGGGAGAGACGCTCGAGCTCGCGCTCGACGAGCCCCACCCGGCGGTCACGCCGGGCCAGTCGGCGGTCGTCTTCCGGGGGACGCGGGTGCTCGGGGGCGGCCGGATCGCGGCGGCGCGGTCGGCCCGCTCCGCTCAGTGCTTGAGCCCGGTCGCCTCGGCGAACTCCTCCATCGCCTGACGCTCCTCGTCCGAGAGCCGGTCGGGCACGGAGACCTTCACCTCCACGTACTGGTCGCCCGTGCGCTCGCCCTTCCGGACCCCGTGCCCCCGGATCCGGAACCGGGTGCCCGACTGCGTGCCGGGCGGGATCCGGAGCACGACCTTCTTCCCGCTCACGGTGCGCACGCGGACCTTCGAGCCCAGCGTCGCCTGCGCGATGTTGATCGGCACCTTGGCCACGAG
>CAZOYA010000010.1:0-33018 GCA_964583815.1 uncultured Gemmatimonadaceae bacterium
AACTACTACCCGCCGCGGGGCGACAACAAGGAGGGCTGGGACAACATCGACATCTTCGGGTGGATGGGCTACGGGATGCAGATCAAGGTGGACTTCCTCTGCCGGGACTCCATCCTCGCCGCGCCCATCGTGCTCGATCTCGCGCTCTTCCTCGACCTCGCCCGGCGCTCGGGCCTGTCGGGCATCCAGGAGTGGCTCTCGTTCTACTTCAAGAGCCCCCAGACGGCGCCCGGACTCTACGCCGAGCACGACATCTTCATCCAGCACTGGAAGCTGAAGAACACGCTCCGCTGGCTGATGGGCGAGGAGACGCTGACGCACCTGGGTGTCGAGTACTACGACTAGCGGGCGCGCCCCGGCCGCGCGCCGGGGCCGCTTCGTCGTGCTGGAGGGGGGCGAGGGCGTCGGCAAGACGACCCAGGCCGCGCTCCTCGGAGCCTGGCTCCGGCACGCCGGGGTGCCGCACGTGGTGACCCGCGAGCCGGGCGGCACCCCGGTGGGCGAGGCGATCCGCGAGCTCGTGCTCGGCCGGCCGGATCTGGACGTGCCGGCCGAGAGCGAGCTGTTGCTCCTGCTCGCCGCGCGGGCGGCGTTCGTGCGCGACGTCGTGCGCCCCGCGCTGGCGGAGGGCCGGCTCGTCGTCGCGGACCGCTTCTCGCTGTCCACGCTGGCGTACCAGGGATACGGTCGGGGGCTCGACCTGGACGAGGTGCGCTCCGGCATCGCGTTTGCGACGGGAGGGCTGGAGCCGGACCTGTACGTCGTGCTCGACCTGCCGGTGCGCGAGGGCGCGGAGCGGCAGCGTAGGGCCGGATCGCGCCCCGACCGCATCGAGCTCGAGGGGGGAGACTTCCGCGACCGGGTCCGCGCGGGTTATCTCGAGCTGGTGGACACGGAGCCCGCCGCGGTGCGGCTCGACGCCGCGGGCTCGCCGGAGGAGGTGCACGAGCGGATCCGCGCGCTGCTGCAGGCGCGTTTCCCGGAAACCTTCGCCCCCTCGGGGGTTTCTTAGGCAGATCAGGTCCGGGCGGGTCGGTCGGGGCCGGTCGACGACACGGGAGGCCCGCGGGCGGGAGCGCCACGGGAGGAGAGAGGAGCAAGTGAGACGCGGATTCCTGATGCCGACCCTGGTGGTCGCGTTCTCCGTCGCGGCGGGCGGCTGGCTGCTGCAGGAGGGCGTCGACCGCTCCGAGAACGTGTACGTCCGCGTCCGCGTGCTGCAGGAGGTCGTGGACCGCGTGCGGTCGAGCTTCGTCGAGGAGATCGACCAGGAGACGCTCTACCGCTCGGCGATCGACGGGGTCATCCGCGAGCTCGGCGATCCGCACTCCTCCTTCCTGCCGGCGCGCGACTACGAGGATCTGCGCATCCGCACGCAGGGCGAGTACGGCGGCGTGGGCCTCGAGGTGGTGGACCGCGACGGCCTCGTGACGATCGTGAGCCCGATCCCGGGAACCCCGGGCGCGCGCTCGGGGCTCCGTGCGGGCGACCAGTTCTGGGTGATCGACGGGATCCGCGCCGACACGATGACGACGGACCGGGCGGTCGAGCTGTTGCGCGGCGAGCCCGGGACGAGCGTGGACGTCGAGGTGATGCGTCCCGGAGTCGAGGAGCCGATCCCGTTCACGCTCGAGCGGGCGATCATCCAGCTCAAGGCCGTGCCGTTCGCGACGCTTCTCGAAGGAGACGTCGGCTACGTGCCGCTCCAGACGGTGCGCGAGTCCTCCACGGAGGAGGTGCGGGCCGCGGTCGACTCCCTGCGCGAGGCCGGCATGCGGGCGCTCGTCTTCGACCTCCGGGGGAACCCGGGCGGGCTGCTCGACCAGGGGATCGCGGTGTCGGACCTCTTCCTCGAGGCCGGGAGCGAGATCGTCGAGACGCGCGGGCGCGCCGCCAACCAGAACGAGATCTTCCGCGCGGAGGACCCCGACCGCTACGAGGGGCTGCCGGTCGTCGTCCTCATCGACGGGACCAGCGCCTCGGCCGCGGAGATCATCGCGGGCGCGCTGCAGGACCACGACCGGGCCGTCGTGCTCGGCCGCACCTCGTTCGGCAAGGGCTCCGTCCAGAGCCTCTTCCGGCTCACGGGCGGGAACGTGCTGCGCCTGACGACCGCGCGGTGGTACACGCCGCTCGGACGCTCCATCCACCGGGAACGCGAGGACGAGGCGCCGCGGGAGGTGCACGCGCTCGCCGTGTCCGGTCAGCTCGTGGACTCCGCAGGCACCGCGGAGCTGCCGGAGTACCGGTCCGAGGCGGGGCGGATCCTCTACGGAGGCGGCGGGATCGTGCCGGATCTCGACGTGCCGCCCGAGACGTTGACGGAGGAGGCGGCGGAGGCCGTCCAGCGCCTCTTCCGGCGCGGGGGTGCGGTCCAGGAGGCGATCTTCGCCTACGCGGTGACGTACGTGCAGGGGCACTCCAACCTTCGCCTCGGCTTCCGGCTCTCGCGGGAGGACCTGGACGCCTTCCACGCCCTGCTGCGGAGCCGGGGGGTCGAGGTCGAGCGCGCGGACATCGAGCGGGCCGAGCCGTTCCTGCGCTACCACCTGGAGCGGGAGATCGCGCTCCAGGCCTGGGACGAGCAGGCGCAGTTCGAGCAGAGCCTCCGCTACGACGCCCAGCTCGCGGCGGCGCTCGAGCTGCTGGACGGGGTGTCGAGCCGGGAAGCGCTCTTCGACGCGCTGAGCGCGCGCCTCGAGGCGACGGCGACCTCGCGCGCCGGGTCCTGAGGGGGCCGCGGACGGACGTCGCGGGGGCCCCGGGCGCGCGGCGAAGGGACGCCGGAGCCTGACGGGCCGGTCGCGGGTCGGAGTCGGGGGTCGGCCGGCGGTCGGCGGCGATGGGGGCCGTGGAGCACGATCGGCGTGCGCCCGCCCGCGCCGCGGCGTCGGGCCGGAACCGCCTGCGTCCCGTTTCGACATGTCCCGCGGCGACGCTTTCCGCTTCCTTTGCAGGGCAGGGCGGGTCGTCGGCGGATCGAAGGCGGATCCGGGGGCGGGTCACCGAAACGTGGGCGCGTGGAGCGCGTGGAGCAGACAGGCATGTTCGTCGATCAGGCCATCATCGAGGTCATCGCGGGGACCGGCGGGTCCGGTTCGGACGCGTTCCGGCGGGAGAGCGGGGTGCCGCGGGGTGGTCCCGCGGGCGGGGACGGAGGGCGTGGCGGGGACGTCGTGCTCCGCGCCGATCCCCAGCTCGCGACGCTGCTCGACTACAGCTACCGGCGCCACTACCGGGCGGACCGGGGGATGCACGGGGAGGGAAGTCAGCGCACCGGCCGCTCGGGCGAGGAGCTCGTGCTCCGTGTCCCCCTCGGCACCGTCGCGTACGACGCCGACACCGACGAGCTGCTCGGCGAGCTCCTGGAGGAGGGGCAGCGGCTCGTGATCGCGCGGGGTGGCACCGGCGGTCGCGGCAACACCCGCTTCAAGTCCGCCACCCGGCAGGCGCCGCGGCGCTGGGAGCCCGGCGAGGAGGGGGAGCAGCGCCGGGTCCGCCTCGAGCTGAAGCTGATCGCGGACGTCGGGCTCGTGGGGGAGCCGAACGCCGGCAAGTCCACGCTGCTCGCCACCGCCACCGCGGCCCGGCCCAAGGTGGCGGCCTATCCGTTCACGACGCTCGAGCCCAACCTCGGCGTGGTCGGCCTCTCGGGGCACCGGTCCTTCGTGATGGCCGACATCCCCGGGATCATCGGAGGCGCCCACCAGGGCAAGGGGCTCGGCCACCGCTTCCTGCGGCACATCGAGCGCACGAGGGTGCTGCTGCTGATGGTGCCGGTGGACTCGCCGGATCCCCAGGCGGAGTACGAGGGATTGCGGGCGGAGTTGGGGGCGTACTCCGAGACGCTCGTGCGCACGCCGTTCTTCGTCGCGCTCACGAAGGCCGATCTGCTCGGGCCCGACGAGGAACCGCCGGTTCTCCGAGCGGAGGGAGCGCTGGGCACGCTCGTCGTCTCCTCGGCGACGAACCGCGGCCTGCCCGAGCTCGTGGAGGCGCTCTGGCGCGCCGTGGAGGCGGCGCGCGAGCAGGCGCACGACGACGCGACGCGGGGCGGAGAGGGGGCGGCCGAGGAAGAGGAGTGGTGGACGCCCTGAACCCCGGCGCGAGCGCGGAGCGCGCGACCGAGCTCCACGCCCTGCTCCTGCTGGACCAGGCCGAGGGGATCGGGCCCAGGCGGATTCTGCGGCTCGTCGAACAGTTCGGGTCGGCGGCCCGGGCGCTCGGGGCACCCGCGCGGGCGTTCGAGGCGGTCGCGGGCGTCCCGCGCGCGACGGTCGCCCTCCCCGAGCATCGGGCCCGCGTGGAGGAGGCGCTCCGCCAGGCCCGGCGGCTCGGCATCGACGTCCTCGGCTGGCGGGACGAGGCCTACCCGGAGCGGCTCCGGGCGCTGCACGATCCTCCGCCCGTGCTGTTCCTCCGCGGCCGGCAGGAGCTGCTCGGACGTCCTGCGGTGGCGGTCGTCGGCGCCCGGCGCGCGACCGCGCGGGGCCGGGACCTCGCGCGGAGGCTCGGCGAGCAGCTGGCGCGCGGCGGCGCGGTGGTCGTGAGCGGGCTCGCGCTCGGCGTGGACGGGGCCGCCCACCAGGGCGCGCTCGACGGCGGCGGCCCGACGATCGCGGTGGTCGGACGAGGCGCGGATCTCCCGTATCCGCCCTCCCACCGCCGGCTCTTCCGGCGGATCCTCGAGCAGGGGCTCGTGGTGAGCGAGTTCATCCCCGGCACGCCGTCGCTGCCGCACCACTTCCCGCGGCGCAACCGGATCATGGCCGCGCTCGCGGACACGCTCGTGGTGGTCGAGGCCGGGACGCGGAGCGGGGCGCTCATCACGGTCGAGCACGCGCTCGACCTCGGGCGCGAGGTGTGGTCCGTGCCCGGCCCGATCGATACGCCGAGCTGCGCGGGGAGCAACGGGCTGCTCGCGGAGGGGGCGCGCCCGCTCGTGTCGATCGAGCGGTTCGTGGCCGAGGCGGGGCTGTCCTCGCCGCCGGCCGCGGAGGACGCACCCGGACCCTCGAGCGAGTCCGAGCTCCGCCTCCTCGAGGGCCTGCGCGCGGGGCCGGCGCACGTGGACGAGCTCGCCTCCCGCGCGGGCCTCGCGATCCCGATCGCGCTCGCCCTGCTCGTGGAGCTCGAGCTCCGGGGCGCCGTGGAGCAGATGCCGGGGCTCTTCTTCCGGAGCGCCGCGTGACGGCGCGGCCGCTCCCGGCGGCGCGGTCCGCGGACGCCCCCACGGTGGTGCGGTCCGTCTACGTGCACGCGCCCTTCTGCGCGCGGCGATGCGTGTACTGCGACTTCGCCGTGAAGGTGCGGGCGGGCGGCGGCGGCCGCGACTGGCTCGAGGCCCTCGGCCGGGAGCTCGAGCACGTGCGCCGCGAAGGTCTCTTCGCCCTGGACGAGCGGCTCGCGACCCTCTACGTGGGGGGCGGCACCCCGTCGCTCCTCGAGGCCGACGCGATGGCGGGGCTCGCCGAGCTTCTCGGGCCCGGGCGGCTCCGCGCGGCGGAGCTCGAGTGGACCGTCGAAGCCAACCCGGAGAGCTTCGACGCCGAGGTGGCGGCTGCGTGGCGCCGCGCCGGCGTGAACCGGGTGAGCCTGGGCGTGCAGACCTTCGACGAGCGCGCCCTCCGCTGGATGGGCCGGCTGCACGGCACGCGCGGCGGGCCCGAGGCCGTGGCCCGCGCCCGCACGGCGGGCATCGAGAACGTCAGCATCGACCTCATCTTCGCGCTGCCGGCGCACCTCGGACGCTCGTGGGAGGACGACCTGGCCCGCGCCCTGGAGCTGGACGTGCCGCACGTGAGCCTGTACGGGCTGGGCGTGGAGCCGGCCACGGCGCTCGGTCGGGCGGTCGCCGCGGGGCGCGAGCCCGCGGTGGACGAGGAGCGCTACGCGGAGGAGTTCCTGCTCGCGGCCCGCACGCTCACGGCCGCCGGGTACGAGCACTACGAGGTCTCGAATTTCGCGAAGTCGGGCCGGCGGGCGCGGCACAACGCGGTCTACTGGAACGGCGCTCCGTACCTGGGGCTGGGAAACGGGGCGCACAGCTACGCGCCGCCGATCCGGCGGTGGAACGTCCGCGACTGGGACGAGTACGCCGCCCGTAGCGGCGAGACCCCCGAGGCCGATCGCGAGGTGCTCGACGGCGCCGCGCTCGACCTCGAGCGGGTCTGGCTCAGCCTGCGGACGAGCGAGGGCCTCGACCAGCCCGCTCCGGGAACCCCGCAGGCCCTTCTGGTGGAAAAGTGGGTGCGCCGGGGCCACGCGACGTGTGCGGGAGGCCGGGTCCGGCTGACGCCGGAGGGATGGTTGCTCCTGGACCGGCTGGCGGTGGACTACGCGGGTTGATCCCCGTGGTCCCTGGACGTCTCGATCTTCGGAAGCATGGCGGAAGCGGAAGGACGCGAGCTCGTCGGCGCGGAGCTGACGGAACGGGAGCGGCAGGTCCTGGAGGCCGTCGTGCGCACCTACGTGGCCAGCGCCGAGCCCGCGGGCAGCCGCACGGTCTCGCGTGCCTTCCAGCTCGGCGTCTCGGCCGCGACGGTCCGGAACACCATGAGCGACCTGGAGGAGAAGGGCTACCTCCTCCATCCGCACGCCTCCGCGGGACGGGTGCCGACGGACATGGCCTACCGGTTCTTCGTGGATCGGGTCATGGAGCCGCACACGCTGAGCAAGACGGAGCGCGCCGATCTCGAGCGCGAGGTGGGCTCGGTCGGATCGTCGGCGATCGAGCGCCTGGTCACGCAGGCGACCCGGGCGCTGAGCCTGATCTCCAACGAGCTGGGCGTGGCGATGGCCCCGCGCCTCGAGGAGGCGATCCTCGAGCGGCTCGAGCTCATCCAGGTCGCGTCGAGCAAGGTCCTGCTCGTCGCGACGATCCGGGGCGGGCTCGTCCGCACGGTGTACGTGGACCTCGCGATCGAGGTGCCGCAGGAGGCGCTTCTCCAGATCACGGTGGCGCTGAACGAGCGTCTCGCCGGATCGACCTTCCAGGAGATCCGCCGCACGCTGCCGGAGCGGCTCCGGGGCGCGGCCCAGGGCGAGGCCGACGAGGCGCTCCTGAACGTCTTCGTGCAGGCGGGCACGGAGCTGTTCGACCTCCGCTCCATCGACGCGGGGCAGCTCCACCTCGGTCACACGAGCGTGCTCGCCGCGCAGCCGGAGTTCGGCACGGGCGAGCGCCTGAAGAGCCTGATCGAGCTGACCGAGCAGCGCGACGTGCTGGCCGACGCCGTCGGCCGGCGCGAGCATGGTGCCGGAAACATCAGGATCACGATCGGGGGCGAGAACGACTCGAGCATCCTCTCCGACTTCACGCTGGTGACCGCGGAGTACCGCGCGGGCGACCTCAAGGGCGTCATCGGGGTCATCGGCCCCACGCGGATGCCGTACGAGAAGGTCGTGACGATCGTGGAGTACACTTCCTCCCTCGTCTCGCGGGTGCTCGGCAACTGAGCGCGCCGGAGCGTCCGCCGACCTCCCCGGAGACGGCCGCGGCGACATCCGCGGCGACCCTGCACAACGGATAGATGGCCGACTACTACGAGTTGCTCGGCGTCGACCGCACGGCCGACGGCGAGACGATCAAGAAGGCGTACCGGAAGCTCGCGCTGAAGTACCACCCGGACCGCAACGACGGCTCGAAGGACGCCGAGGAGCGGTTCAAGGAGGTCACGCAGGCCTACGAGGTGCTGCGCGATCCGGAGAAGCGGGCGGCCTACGACCGGTATGGAGAGGCCGGCGTGAAGGGCCGTGGCGGCGGCGCGGGCGGATTCGGCGGCTTCGACTTCGCCGACGCGATCGAGATCTTCATGCGCGACTTCGGCGGTGCCGGCTTCTCGGGCATGGAGGACCTGTTCGGGATGCGGGGCGCGCGCACGCAGCGCGCCTCGGCGCGGCGCGGCCAGACGGTCCGCGTCCGGCTGCCCCTCACCCTCGCCGAGGTGGCCACGGGCGTGACGCGGACGCTCCGCGTGTCGCTCCTCGACATGTGCGACCGCTGCGAAGGCTCGGGCGCCGAGCCCGGCACCACCCCGACCACGTGTCCGGTGTGCGGGGGCGCGGGCGAGGAGCGCCACGTGCAGCGGACCGTGTTCGGGCAGTTCGTGAGCGTGCAGCCCTGCCGCAACTGCCGGGGCGAGGGGCGGGTGATCGCGACCCCGTGCGAGCGGTGTCGCGGCGAGGGCCGGGTCCGTGCGGAGCGCGACATCGAGGTCGAGGTGCCGGCGGGGGTCACGTCGGAGAACTTCCTCACGCTGCGCGGACGCGGGAGCGTCGGGCCGCGGGGCGGAGAGCGGGGCGACCTCGTGGTGCTGCTCGAGGTGCAGGAAGATCCGCGCTTCGAGCGCGAGGGGTCGAATCTCCTCCACGAGCTGCCGATCACCTTCGCGCAGGCCGCGCTCGGCGACGAGGTCGAGGTGCCGACGCTCGAGGGCGCGGCGCGCGTGACGATCCCGGCCGGCATCCAGAGTGGCGAGATGCTCCGGCTGCGGGGGCTCGGACTCCCGGAGCTGAACGGACGGTCCCGCGGCGACCAGATCGTGCGCGTGCTCGTGTGGACTCCGGACGAGCTGACGGCCGAGCAGCGGGCCCTCTTCGAGTCCCTGAGGGAGATCGAGGCGCCGGCCCCCGCCGAAGTGAAGCGCGGCGCGCACAAGGGCTTCTGGTCCCGGGTGAAGGAGGCCTTCACCGGAGGATGAGCGCCGCCGAATCCGGCGCCTCCCGGTCGGAGCGGCGCTGGCTCGAGCTCCGCGTGCGGCCCCCGGAGGGCGACGCGCGCGGAGAGCTCCTCGCGGACGCGCTCGTCGGGCTCGGCGGCCGGGCCGTGGAGGAGCGCGACGGCTGGCTTCTCACGCACCTGTCGGAGCCGGAGGACCCCCGGGCCTTCCTGGAGGAGGTCCGGCGCCAGCTCCGCGCGGACACAGGGCTCGACGACGTGGAGGTCGAGACGGCCTGGCGCGCGCACGAGGCGTGGGAGGAGACGTGGCGCCGGGGTCTGGGCCCGCGTCGGATCACGAGCCGCATCCTCGTGCGTCCCTCGTGGACGACCGCGCAGGATCCCGACGAAGGGATCGTGATCGTCCTGGATCCCGGGATGGCCTTCGGGACCGCCGAGCACGGCACGACGCGCGGATGCCTGCGGCTCCTCGACCGCGTGCTGCGTCCGGGCGACCGGGTGCTCGACGTTGGATCGGGGTCGGCGATCCTCGCGATCGCGGCCGCGCTCCTGGGGGCCCGCGAGGTCGTGGCGATCGAGTCGGATCCCCTCGCATGGGAGGCGATGGAGGAGAACGTGGAGCGGAACGGGGCAGCGGACCGCGTGCGGCTCGAGCGCCGGGCCGCCGATGCGGCGTGGCTCGCGCTCCAGGCCCCGGCCGAGGGCGTGGTCGCGAACATCGAGACGGGGATCCTCGGACCGCTCCTGCCCGGGATCCGGGGCGCGCTCGGGCCCGGAGGATGGGTGATCCTGTCCGGCATCCTCGCCGGGGAGTGGGAGGGGCTGCGCGCGACGGCCGAGCGGCACGGGCTCTCGACCGTGGACGTCGACGCCGACGGAGAGTGGCGGTCGGGGCTGTTCCGCGCGGAGTGACGGCGCGCGCTTCACGCGGCGCGCCGCGCGACCGCCTCCCGGCTCGCGCGCTCCGTGAGGACGATCGCGTACCAGCGGCTCACGTCCACGGCGGAGCACGGATCCACGCTGCGCGCGAGCCAGCGCACGCTCTCGCGTAGCGTCACGGTGGGCGCGCGCGGGTCGGGACGGGCGGACGCGGGCTCTCCCAGGAGCACCACCCACACGTCGCCGAAGGGATCCGCGAGACGCTCCGGGTCGTCGGGCGCTCCGGTGCCGGACGGGCCGGTGCGCCAGGGGCCTCGCCACGGATCGAGCAGCTTGAAGCGGTCCGGGTGCTCGGCGAGCACGTTCCGCAGCCGCTCCGCGGTGAGCGTGCGGTCCACGCGCTCCGCGACCCCCGGGAGCAGCTCGGCGAGGCGGAGCGCGGGGTGCGGGTGCTCCTCGAGGATCCGTGCGGCGCAGACGGCGGTCGGGTGCATGGGTTCCTCCTCTCGCGGAAGGGGTTCGCGGGCTGACGGGAGAAGGAACCTCGTGAGGCGGGCGGGTCGCCTCCATGATCGGAAGGGCCCCGCGAGAGGCGCGCGGGACCCGGCCCTCCGGCGGCTCCCGCGGCCGCGCCCGCCCGCGCGCGACCTGCCGCCCGTTCACGCATTGCGCCGCCCCGCGCCCTCCGACAACATCAGCGCATGAGCGCATCCAGAGACTGCCTGTTCTGCGGAATCGTCGAGGGCCGGATCCCGGGGGACATCGTCCACCGGGACGAGCGCGTCGTCGCGTTCCGCGACATCGATCCGAAGGCGCCCCTCCACGTCCTGGTGGTTCCCGTCGAGCACGTCCGCTCGCTCGCCGACGCCCGCGCGGAGCAGGCGCCGCTGCTCGGTGAGCTCCTCGTCCGCGCCGCCGAGATCGCGCGCGAGGAGGGCCTCTCGGACGGCGGCTACCGGGTCGTCGTGAACACGGGGGACGAGGGCGGACAGACCGTCCACCACCTCCACGTCCACCTGCTCGCGGGCCGGCCGATGCGATGGCCGCCCGGCTGACGGGCGTCCGGACGCGCCGACCGATCCTGTCGGATTCGACCTTCCCCGCCCGATCCTTTCCGTCCCGCGCGGGGTAGGCTCCGATCCGAACGATCACGACCAGAGAGGAAGACAGTGGCCGACGAGCTGAAGGGGCGGATCCAGGCGGACCTCAACGCGGCGCGCAAGGAGCGGGACCGCCTTCGCGTGCTGGTCCTCTCCACGCTCCTCTCGGAGATCCGCAACCAGGAGATCGACGACGGCGGGCCGCTGGACGACGCCGGGGTCGTCCGGGTCCTCTCCCGTGCGATCAAGCAGCGTCGCGACGCGGCCGAGCAGATGCGGGGCGCGGGGCGCGAGGAGCTGGCGGCGCAGGAGGAGGCGCAGGCCGGGGTGCTGGGCGCCTACCTGCCGGAGCAGCTCGACGAGGAGGAGGTCCGGGCGATGGTCCGGGCCGAGATCGCGGCCGGCGCCGAGCAGATGGGTGCCCTCATGGGGCGCCTGATGCCGCGGATCCAGGGCCGGTTCGACGGAAAGGAAGCGAACCGCATCGTGCGGGAGGAGCTGGCCGCGCGCTGATACGGCGGCGGTGGTGACGGACGTGGACACGACGACGGAACGGGGGAGCGTGCGGGACTCCGCGCACGCCCTCGCGGTGCTGGAGTTCGATCGCGTGCTGGGCCGGGTCGCCGAGCGTGCGGCGAGCGCGGCCGGCCGCGCGCGCATTCTCGCGCTCCGCCCGCGACCCTCCGCGGAAGCCGCCTCGCGCGAGCTCGCGCGCGTCTCGGCGGTCCTCCGCTTCGTGGACGAGCGCCCCTCCTGGGGCATGCCGCCCGTCCCCGAGCTCGGGGACGCGCTCGCGCGCCTCGCCGTGCCCGGCGCGGTGCTCGAGGCGGGGGAGCTGCACGCGCTCGGGGTGCTGCTCGCCTCGTCGCGCGCGCTCGCGGACGCCCTCGCGCGGCCCGGCGACCTCCCCGAGCTCGCCTCCCTCCACGCGGCGCTCGTCTCCCTGCCGGAAGTCGAGCGCGAGATCGAGCGCGCGGTGGACGTGGACGGCCACGTCCTCGACGGCGCCTCGCGGGAGCTCCAGCGGATCCGGGGGCGGCTGAAGGGCGCGCACGCGCGGGTCGTGCGCAGGCTCGAGGCGCTGCTCGGCACCCTCGAGGAGCGCTGGGTCGTGCCCGACGCCTCCGTGACCCTCCGGGAGGGGCGCTACGTGATCCCGGTGCGCCGCGAGGCGCGCCGCGAGGTCGGCGGGATCGTGCACGACGAGTCCCAGACGGGCGCGACGCTCTACGTCGAGCCGCCCGCGGCGATCGAGGCGATGAACGAGCTGCGGGACCTGGAGCGCGAGGAGCGGCGGGAGGTGCGGCGCATCCTCGCGGCGCTCACGGCCCGCCTGGCGCCGCACCGGGACGCGCTCGTGGGCGCGCTCGACGCGCTCGCCGATTTCGACGCGCTGCACGCGCGTGCGCGCGTGGCCCGCGCCTGGCGCGCGACCGTCCCGGAGATCTCCGGGGACCCGGAGGAGGGGATCCGTCTGCGGGGCGCGCGCCACCCGCTGCTCGTCGAGGCGCACGGGCTCGAGGCGGTCGTCCCCTACGACCTCGACCTCGACGCCGGGGAGCACGCGCTCGTGGTCTCGGGGCCGAACACCGGGGGAAAGAGCGTCTTCCTGAAGGCGGTCGGCCTCGTCGCGGCACTCGCGCAGAGCGGGGTCGTCCCGCCGGTCGGACCGGGCACGCGGCTTCCCGTCTTCCGGAGGTTCCACGCGGACATCGGGGACGAGCAGTCCATCGCGCGCAACCTCTCCACCTTCTCGGCGCACCTGGCGAACCTCTCGACGATCGTCACGGAGGCCGACGAGCACTCCCTCGTCCTCATCGACGAGATGGGCACCGGCACCGATCCCGCCGAGGGCGCGGCGCTCGCGCGCGCCGTGCTGGAGGAGCTCGTGCGCCGGCGCGCCCGCACGCTCGTGTCGTCCCATCTCGGGGCGCTCAAGCGCCTGGACGGGACGGGGAGCGGGATCGTCAACGCGTCGCTCCAGTTCGACGCGGAGCGGATGGAGCCCACGTACCGCCTGGTGAAGGGCCGGCCGGGGCGGAGCTACGGCCTGGCGATCGCGCGGCGGCTGGGGCTGCCGGAGACGGTGCTCGACCGCGCCGAGAGCTACCGCGACGACGACGAGGCGCGCATGGAGGAGACGCTCGCGCGCCTCGAGACGCACGAGCGGGAGGCGGCGCGCCTCGTCCACGAGCTCGACACCGCCCGCGCCCGCGCCACGCGCCTGGAGGAGGATCTGGACGCCCGCGAGCGCGAGCTGGAGGAGGCGGAGGCTCGCCACCGCGCCCGGGCGAGCGAGGATGCGCGCAAGCTGCTCATGGATGCGCGCGCGGAGGTCGAGGAGGTCCTGCTCGAGCTGCGTCGTGCGGCGGAGGAAGGCCGCGACCTGGAGGAGGCCGCCCACGAGGCGCGGGCCCGCGTGGAGCGTGCGGCGGCGCGCGAGCGCACCCGCGGCGCACGGGCGCGGGGCCGGAGCCGGGTCGGCGCCGCGGCCGGCGTGGCCGCCGGCCCGCTCGAGGCGGGCGCGCGCGTGCGCGTCGGATCCACGGGCGCGAAGGGCCGGCTCCTCGAGGTCCGGGCCGACCGGGGCGTGGTGGAGGTGGGGGCGCTCCGGATGGAGGTGCCGGTCGGGGAACTGGAGGTGCTCGAGGGCGGTCGCGGCGCGTCCGCCGGATCGCCGGGCGCGGCCGACGCCGACCCCGGCCGGCGACGCGGCGGCGGTTGGACAGGGCCCGACCGGGGCGCCGCGCGGCTCGAGGTGGACCTGCGGGGGCTCCGCGTCGACGAGCTGGAGATCGAGCTGGCGCGCGCCCTCGACGAGGCGCTCCTCGAGGACCTGCCCGAGCTCCGGATCATCCATGGCAAGGGGACCGGCGCCCTCCGCAAGCGCGTGGGGGAGATGCTCCGCGCGGACCGCCGCGTCCGCTCGGTGCGGATGGGGGGCCCGACGGAAGGAGGGGCGGGGGTCACCGTGGCCGGCTTCCGGGAGGCCGCGTCGTGATCCCCGACGAGCAGGTCGAGGAGGTGCGCGCGCGCGCCGACATCGTCGACGTGATCTCGGAGTTCGTGGCGCTCAAGAAGGCGGGCCGCGAGTACAAGGCCAACTGCCCCTTCCACGAGGAGCGCACGCCGAGCTTCTACGTCGCGCCGGACAAGGGCTTCTACAAGTGCTTCGGCTGCGGGAAGTCCGGGGACGTCTTCAGCTTCCTGATGGAGCGGCAGGGGCTCGATTTCGTCGAGGCCGTTCGGTACGTGGCGGCGCGGGCGGGCGTGGAGCTGAGGGAGACGAAGCGGCGACCCGAGGAGGACGACCCGAACCGTCCCCTCTACGAGATCAACGCGTTCGCGCGCGAGTGGTTCCGCGGCCGCCTGCTCGACGAGACCGGCGGCGCGGCCGCCCGCGCCTACCTCGAGCGGCGGGGCGTGAGCCCCGAGATCGCGGAGCGCTTCGGGCTCGGCTGGGCGCCCGACGAGTGGCGGGCCCTCCGGGAGGCGGCCGCGAAGCACGGGCTCGACGAGGAGCTCATGCTCGAGCTGGGTCTGCTCGGCCGGAGCGAGCGCTCGCCCGAGGCCTACGACCGCTTCCGGGGCCGCGTGATCTTCCCGATCGAATCGCTGGCGGGCCGGGTGATCGCCTTCGGCGGCCGCGTGATCGGGGACCGCAAGGACGCCCCGAAGTACCTCAACTCGCCCGAGAGCCCGATCTACCACAAGGGCCTCGAGCTGTACGGCCTCTCCTGGGCCCGCCACGCGATCCGGCGCGAGGGCGTGGCGCTCGTCGTGGAGGGCTACATGGACGCCGTGTCGCTCGCCGCGCACGGGCTCGAGCACGTCGTGGCGCCGCTCGGCACGGCGCTCACGCCCGAGCAGGCGAGCCTGCTCACGCGCTTCACCACACGCGTGGTGCTCCTCTTCGACTCGGACCCGGCCGGCCTGAAGGCCACCTTCCGCGCGGCGGACGTCCTGCTCGAGGCCGGGCTCCATCCGGCGGTGGCGACGCTCCCCGAGGGCGAGGACCCGGACACGATCGTGCGCACGCAGGGACCGGACGCGCTCGCCCGCTTCGTCGACCAGGCCGTCGACGTCATGGACCGGAAGCTCCGCATCCTGGAGGAGCGCAACCACTTCGCGTCGATCGAGCACACGCGGGCGGCGCTCGACCGCCTGCTGCCGACGATCCGCGCGGCCGCGGATCCGGCGTTGCGCGACATCTACGTGAAGAAGGTGTCCGACCGCACGGGCGTGCGCCGGGAGACCATCGAAGCCGAGCTCGAGCGCGACACGCCGCGGCGAGGCGGCCCGCCCGCGGCGACCCGTCGGGCCGCCGGCCCGGGAATGGGAGCGATCGGCGGGGCCGGGGGGTATCCCACCACGATGCCGCGGCTCCCGCGCGCGGGCGCGGAACGGAAGCTGCTGGTGGTGATGGTGCGCGGGGTCGAGTGGGTGGAGCGGGCGGCCGAGCTGGTGTCGCCGGAGGACTTCGCGGACCCGCACCACCGTGCGATCTTCGAAGCGCTCCTTGACGATCCGGACCTGCGTGCTCCAACGTCCACCATGGATCCCGCCACCGCTCGGCGCTTCGAGGACATCCTGGCCGACCCGGAGGAGATCTCGCACGGGATCGACGTGTTCACCCGATCGGTGAACCGACTCCGGGTGCTCGCGCTCGACCGGCGCGTCCAGGAGCTGCAGCGCAGGATCGAGGCTGCGGCGCACGACGAGGAGAAGCTCGACTTGACCCGGCAGAAGGCCGCGCTGGCCCGTGAGCTGCGCGAGCTCGACCCGACGTACTGGGGATCCGCGACGCGGAAGCCTCGCATAGACCACTCCCACACAGAACCGAATCCATGACGGAGCAGCGTCGCACAGCGCTCAAGGAGCTGCAGAAGCTCGATCTGCGGATCCAGGAGGCCCGGAATCGCATCCAGGCATTCGATCCGCGCTTCGAGGAGATCGAGGAGCCGGTGCTGGTCCTCGAAAGCGAGCTCGGCACCACGCGGAAGCGGGTCCAGGAGATGCGCCTCGAGGAGCGGCGGCTCGAGCGCTCGATCGACGAGAAGCGCGAGCGCCTGAAGAAGCTCGAGGACCGGCTCGGCTCGGTCCGGAACCTCCGCGAGGAGGCGGCCGTGAGCGCGGAGCTGGAGATGGTCAAGCGCTCGCTGCAGAACGACGAGCAGGAGGCCTACACCCTCCTCGACCAGATCCGGAAGTCGGAGGAGCGCCAGTCCGAGCTGGAGACGGCGTTCGGGGAGGCGCGCGAGCTCGTGGAGCCGCGGAAGGCCGAGCTGCTCGAGGAGCGCGCCAACGTGGAGAAGGATCTCGAGGGGCTCCGGTCCGAGCGGGAGGCGTTCACCGCGGACATGGACCCGCAGGAGCTCCGGACCTACGACGCGATCCGGGGGCGCGGCGGCCGGATGGCCGTGGCCGACCTCACGCCCGACGGGGCCTGCGGTCACTGCTTCGGGCTGGTCCCGCTCCAGATCCAGAACGAGATCCGTCACGGCGCCTCGCTGATCCGCTGCGAGGGCTGCGGCGTGATCCTGGCGGCGCCGGATCCGGAGGACCAGGAGGAGCTGACCGCCCGCACGGTCCTGGGGAGCGGGGCGGAGGGGGCCGAGGGGGCGGAGGAAGGAGCGAGCGAGGAGGGCGCCGAAGCGAGCACGGACGGCGATCCGGACGAGGTGCTGGTCGAGGAGTGAGGGCCGAGCCCGCGCACGCGCGGCCATGCCGGCCGTAGATCGGGAGGAGGGCCGCGCCTCCCGCGTCCGGGCTCCGGACGCCATCTGGACCGACTGCCGCGAGGTCGCCCCGGAGGTGCTCGACGCCCTCGTCCGGGAGCTGAAGCTGCCTCCCGCCGTCTGCCGGGTCCTCGCGGTGCGGGGGATCCACGATCCCGAGGAGGCGAAGCGCTTCCTCCGGCCCAGGCTGGACCACCTTCACGATCCCGCGCTCCTCGCCGACGGCCCGAGGGCGGCCGAACGGCTCGCGGCCGCGGTGCGCGCCGGGGAGACCGTGCTCGTCCACGGGGACTACGACGTGGACGGGATCTGCGCGACCGCACTCCTCACCCGGTGGCTCCGGAGCCTCGGCGGACGCGTGCACCCGTTCGTGCCCCACCGCCTGCGCGACGGCTACGACTTCTCGGCCGCCGGCCTCGAGGAGGCGCGCCGGGCGGGCGCCACGCTGATCGTGACGGCGGACTGCGGCACGGTGGCGCACGAGACCGTGGCGGCCGCCGCCGCCGAGGGGCGCGACGTGATCGTCACCGATCACCACACCGTCGGCGACACGCTCCCCGCGGCGTACGCCGTCGTGAACCCGCGCCGGCCGGACTGCGCGTACCCGCACGAGGGGCTCTGTGGAACGGGCGTCGCGTACCGGCTGTGCGAGCTCGTCGCCCGTGCGCTCGGGCGCGACGCGGCCGAGCTGCCCGCCTACCTCGACCTCGTGGCGCTCGCCACGGTCGCGGACCTCGTGCCGCTCGTGGACGAGAACCGCGTCCTCGTCTCCTACGGGCTGCGCCGGCTCGCCCATACCCGCGTGCCGGGGGTCGCCGCCCTGCTCGCGGTCTCGGGCGTGGATCCGGGCGAGGCGACTTCCGGGAAGCTCGGGTTCGTCGTGGCCCCCCGCATCAATGCGGCCGGGCGGATCGGCGAGTCGGCGGACGCGCTGCGCCTCCTCCTCACGGACGACCCGCGGGAGGCCCACGCGCTCGCGACGCGCCTGGAGGAGTTGAACACGGAGCGGCGGCAGGAGGATCGCCGGACGCTCGAGGAGGCCCTCGAGCGGCTGGAGGACGGCTTCGACCCGGATCGCGACTACGGCGTCGTGCTCGCGGCCGAGGGCTGGCACCCGGGCGTGATCGGCATCGTCGCCTCCCGGCTCGTCGAGCGGATCCACCGGCCCGTCGTGCTCATCGCGCTCGAGGGGGCGCGGGGGCGGGGAAGCGGCCGCTCGATCCCCTCCTTCCACCTCTACGAGGCGCTCCACGCCTGCCGCGCGCACCTGGAGCGCTTCGGAGGGCACCGGCAGGCGGCGGGGATGGACGTGCGCAGGGACGCGGTGGAGCCGCTCCGCGAGCGCTTCAACGAGCAGTGCCGCGCGCGCCTGGCCCCCGAGGATCTCCGGCCGAGGCTGCGGCCCGACCTCACGCTGGACCCGTCGGAGATCGACCTCGGGCTGGTGCACTGGCTGAGCTACCTCGGACCGCACGGAATCGGCAATCCGAGCCCGCTCTTCCACTCGGAGGCCCTCCGCGTGGAGCGGCCGCGCGAAGTGGGGCGCGGGCACCTGAAGGCCACGCTCGAAGCGGGTCGCGCGCGCCTGGAGGCCATCGGCTTCGGCTTCTGGGAGCGCTTCCGCGAGGCCCGCGGAAACGCCGGTCCCCAGGACGTCCTGTACCGTCTCGAGCGTAACGACTGGGGTGGCCGCGTGCGCCTGCAGGCGCGCCTGCAGGACCTCCGCCCCTCGGAGGGCGGGGCCGGAGCGTGAGGATCGTGGCCGGCCGGTGGCGCGGGCGCCGGATCGAAGCGCCGCCGGGACCGCGCGTCCGCCCCACGACGGACCGCGTGCGCGAGGCGTGGATGTCGGCGCTCCAGGGCGCGCTCCCCGGCGCCCGCGTGGTCGACCTCTTCGCCGGCTCCGGCGCCCTCGGGCTGGAGGCGCTCAGCCGGGGGGCCGAGCACGTGGTCTTCGTGGAGCGCGCCGGCCCCTCGCTGCGCGCCCTGCGGGCCAACCTCGACCGCCACGGCGCCGAGGCGCAGGCGACGGTGGTCGCCGACGACGTGTTACGCTGGCTCGATCGCGATCCGGAGCCCTGCGACCTCGCCTTCGCGGATCCGCCCTACGGGGGCGGCGAGGCCGCGCGCCTGGTCGGCCGCTTCCTCGAGCGACCGTTCGCCACGGAGCTCTGGCTCGAGCACGCCTGGCGCGACCGCGAGGCGCTCGGGCTCCCTCCCGAGGTCCGCACCCGGCGCTACGGGGACACCGCACTCACCGCACTCACCACTCCAGAGCCCGACGCATGACGCGCAGCGATCCGATCGTCGCCCTCTATCCCGGCTCCTTCGACCCGATCACGCGCGGGCACGAGGACATCGCCCGTCGCACCCTCCGCATCGCGGACCGGGTGCTCATCGGCGTCGCGCACACCTCCACCCACACCAAGCGCGGGCTCTTCGAGGTGGAGGAGCGCGTGGAGATCATCCGCGAGGTCTTCGCGGGCGAGCCGCGCATCGAGGTGCACGCGTTCCGCGGGCTGCTCGTGGACTTCGCGCGCGACCAGGGAGCCCACGTCGTCGTGCGGGGGCTGCGGGCCGTCTCGGACTTCGAGTACGAGCTGCAGATGGCACAGATGAACCAGGAGCTCCGGCCCGAGCTCGAGACGCTCTTCCTGGTGCCGGAGGCGCGCTACTCGTTCATCTCCTCCTCGCTCGTGCGGGAGGTCGCGGCGCTCGGGGGGGACGTCTCGAGCTTCGTCTCCCCCACGGTCCTGCAGCGGCTGCACGAGAAGATCGGACGGTGATCCCTCCGTTCCTGGAGGACCTGCGACGCCGCGCGCGGACGGCGCCGCGCCGGCTCGTGTTTCCCGAAGGCACCGAGCCGCGGGTGCACCAAGCGGTCGCGGAGGGGCTGCGCGAGGGGCTCTTCCGCCCCGTGCTGCTCGGCCCCCCGGACGAGGTGCGGGCGGGGCTCCGCGCCGCCGGGGTCGACCCGGAGCGCGTGGAGGTGCACGACCCGGCGGACCCGGAGCGTCTCGGGCGCTTCGCCGTGCAGTACGCCGAGGCGCGCGCGGCCGCGGGGCGTCCGGCACGGCGCTCGGAGGCGATCGTCGTGGATCCGCTCCTGCAGGCGGCGCTCATGGTGCGCTCGGGGGAGGTCGAGGCCTCCGTGGCGGGATGCGTGCGCACCACCGGCGACGTGATCGTCTCGGCGCTGCGGGGCGTCGGCACCGCACCCGGGATCCGGACCGTGAGCTCGTCGTTCTACATGGCGTTCGGCGCGGACGGGCCCCGCGGCGCGGAGGTGCTGACCTTCACGGACGCGGCGGTCGTCCCCTCGCCGACGCCCGAGGAGCTGGCCGGGATCGCGCTCGCCGCGGCGCGGGCGCGGCGGAGCGTCGTGGGCGACGAGCCACGCGTGGCGTTCCTGTCGTATTCCACACGCGGGTCCGCGTCCGGCCCCGCCGTCGAGCACGCGTGCGAGGCGCTCGAGCGCTTCCGGGCGCTCGCGCCCGACATCGAGGCGGACGGGGAGCTCCAGGGCGACGCCGCGCTCTCGGAGGAGGTGGCGCGCAGGAAGGCGCCCGGCTCCCCGGTGGGCGGGCGCGCGAACGTGCTCGTGTTTCCCGACCTCTCGGCCGCGAACATCGCCTACAAGCTCGTGCAGTACCTGGGCGGCGCGACGGCCGTGGGGCCGATCCTGCAGGGGCTGGCGAAGCCCTGCAACGACCTCTCCCGGGGGGCCACTCCGGGCGACATCGTGGCGGTCTCCTGCGTCACCGCGCTCATGGTCGAGTGACGCGCGGGCCAGCGGCGGCGCGGCGCCCCGGCGATCGGTTTCCTTGCCGGAGGCTCCGCGCGGCCCTTAAGATTCAGGCTGATCCCCCCGTTCCCGCACCCCCGCCGTGCGCATCCCTACTTCCCGTTTCATCTCACGGAGCATCGCATCCATGGGCTTTCAGGTGTCGCAGAGCGGTGAGGTCACCCTGGTCGAGGTCGAGGGCCAGCTCATCGTCGGCAACCGACAGGAGCTCAAGCAGCAGGTGCTGGAGCGGCTGGAGGCGGGTGATCGCAAGTTCGTGATCGACTTCGCGAACACCGGCTACATCGACTCTTCGGGGCTCGGCGTGCTCGTGAGCCTGTCGAAGAAGATCCGCGAGCAGGGCGGGGAGCTCCGGCTGTCGAATCTCAACGAAGATCTGCGGACGCTGTTCGAGCTCACGAAGCTCGACACGCTCTTCAAGATCACCGATTCGAAAGCCGAAGCCCTGGAGGGCTTCTGAGCGGCGTCGCGCCCTCGGGCGATACCCGGGGCCAGGACCTCGTCCTGGAGCTGCCGAGCGACGTGCGCACGATCGGTCGCATCGTGGACTACGTCATGCTGCGCTGCGCCTCGTGCGTCGAGCGGGCGCGCCGCCTGGACCTGAACTTCCGCGTGGGCCTCACCGAGGCGCTCTCGAACGCGATGCTCTACGGGAACGGGCACGATCCGCGCAAGCGCGTCCGGGTCGAGGTGCGCGTCGAGGACGGACGCCTGGTGGCGTGCGTGACCGATCAGGGCAACGGCTTCGATCCGGCGGCGGTGCCGGATCCCACCGAGCCGGCCAACATCTCGAGGCCCTGCGGCCGGGGGCTGTTCCTGATGCGCGAGCTCATGGACGAGGTGTGGTTCAACGACCGCGGCAACCAGGTGACCCTCGTTCTGCGGCTCGATCCCGGAGACGCCCTCGAGGGTGGCGTTCCGGCGTGACCCCGCCTGACCGGCTCGTCCACGGGACGCTGCCGGCACGGGTGAGGGAGGCGCTGGGCCGGTTCGAGGAGGGGCTCGGCGCGCGCATCGAGGTGGTGGCGCGGGGCACGGAGCCCGGGGCGCTCCCGCGCATCCTCTATGCGAGCGAAGGCTTCGAGGGCGCGGACGCGCCGGGCGCGGTGACGCGCGCGCTGCCGCGGGGCGAGCACGCCTCGTTCGAGCTGCGCGTCGCCACGGACGGCCGGGTCGAAGCGAGCTCGGTGGCGGACCTGCTCGAGCCCATCGTCGCGTTCGCGCTCGAGACCGACCGGGAGCTGACGGAGTTCACCTACGAGCTCTCCGAGCGCTTCGAGGAGATCAATCTCCTCTACTCCATCAGCGAGACGATCGGCACGACCGTGGACCTGGTGGCGGCGGCGCACCAGATCCTGGGCGAGGTGTGCGACGTGATGGGCGCGAAGCGCGGCTCGATCTGGGTGTACCGCCGCGACACGGACCGCCTCCACCTGGCCGCGGACGCCGGGGAGGTCGGTCGCGAGGAGCCGATGTCGCCGGGCGAGCCCGACACGATCACCGCGATGGTGTTCAGGGAGGGCCGCTCGATCATCGCCACCCGGGCCCGCGGTCCCGAGCGTCCAGGCCCCGAGTCGGCCGCGCGCCATGGTGAAGGGGACGAGGCGTCCGCGCCGGCGCGGAGCGGCGAGCCGTCGCCCGGGGCCGCCCGGCGCGCCGGAGAGGGCACGGCGCGTGCGCGCGAAGCGACCCGGGACCCCGACCGTGCGCGCTGGCGGGTGGAGCGCCGCCGGAGCCCCAGGGAGGGAGAGGAGGACGGTGACTCGTTCCTCTCCGTGCCGATCCGTTACTCGGCGGGGCGGGGCGCGGCGCGCACGGTCGGCGTGATCAACCTCATCGGGCGCCGAGACGGCGGGCGCTTCACCTCGGCCAACGAGCGGCTCCTGGCCGCGGTCGCCTCCCAGGTGGGCGCGGCGATCGAGAACACGCGGCTCGTGCGCAAGACCCTCTCGCGCGAGCGGATGGTCCGCGAGATGGAGCTCGCCCACGATCTCCAGATGAAGCTCCTGCCGGACCCCTCGGCCTTCCGGGCCGCGGAGGCGGCGGGGCGGGTCGAGCCCACCGAGCAGGTCGGCGGCGACTTCTACCAGCTCTTCCAGCTCCCGGAGGGGCGCGTCGGAGTCATGCTCGGGGACGTGTCGCTGCACGGCTTCCCGTCCGCGCTCATCATGACGCTCGCGATGAGCGCCACGAACATCTACGCGCGGGAGCACGACTCGCCGGCTTCGGTCCTGAGAGGGCTCGACGGAGCCCTGAGGGACGAGCTCGAGACGACGGAGATGTTCCTGACCGCCTTCTACGGCGTGCTGGACCCGGGCGCGGGACGGCTGGTCTACACGAACGCCGGACACCCGCATGCCTTCGCGATCCGTGCCGACGGGACGGCCGAGCGGCTCGAGGCGACGGACCCTCCCGTGGGGTTCGCGGGCGACGATGCGTACCACGAGCGGAGCGTGCCGTGGACGCCCGGGCGCGATCTCCTGTTCCTCTTCACGGACGGGCTCTCGGACGCGCTCGCCACGGACACGCGGGGCAACGGCGAGCGGCTGGTCGTCGAGACGGCCGTCCGGCACCGCTTCTCGAGCCCGGAGCGGGTCGTCGACGCGCTCTTCGAGCTCAAGGCGAGCGGGGCGGCGCCGGGGGCGGGGGACGACCGGACCGCGCTGGTGGTCCGGGTCTGACGGACGGGCGCACGGGCCTCGGCGTGCGGGCGTCGTGAAGGAGCGTGACGCGCACCGGCCGAAGCGCTCCCTCGGCCAGAACTTCCTCGTCGACCGCAACATCCAGCGGAAGATCGTGGAGGCCGTCGGAGCCGGGCCCGGGGACGAGGTCCTCGAGATCGGTCCGGGCCGGGGCGCGCTCACGGATCACCTGGAGGGCCGGGTCGGCCGCCTCGTGCTCGTGGAGCTCGACGACCGGCTCGCCGCCGACCTCGCGGAGCGCTTCGCCGGCCGGTCCGACGTCGAGGTCGTCCACGGTGACGTCCTCGAGGTGCCGCTCGAGCGTCACGTCCGGGATCCGGGGCGGCTGAAGGTGGTGGGCAACATCCCCTACAACATCACCACGCCGATCCTCTTCCGGCTCCTGGAGCGGCCGCGCCCCGAGCGCATCGTGGTGATGGTGCAGGACGACGTGGCGGACCGGATCGCGGCCCCGCCGGGCACGCGGGCCTACGGCGCGCTCTCGGTGGGCGTTCGCTCCGTCGCGTCCGTGGAGCGCCTCTTCGGGGTGGGACGGCGCTGCTTCCGGCCGGTGCCGCGGGTGGACTCCGCGATCCTGCGGATCGTGCCGTTCCGGCCCGAGCGCACCGACGAGGAGGAGGAGCGCCGCCTGAGGACGCTCGTGCGGGCCGCCTTCCAGTGGCGGCGCAAACAGCTCGGGCGCATCCTGCGCGACCACCCCGACCTCGGGCATCCGGAGGCGGTCGCGGAGGCCGCGGCCCGGCAGGCCGGGGTGTCCCTGTCGGACCGGCCCGAGCGGCTCGAGCCGGCCGCGTTCCTCTCCCTCGCGCGGGCGCTGCCTTAGAGAGGGCCCCTTGAGCCGGACGCGGCGGCCCGGACCCAGGGCCGGAGCCCTCGGTGTCCACGTCGTTGCCGGTCGGACCCCCGGGACCTACTTTTTGTGAACTTTTTCACAAGAGGCTCGGTTTCCGATGCCGAGCGGCCCGGTGGCACGCGTCCGGGGGAACCGCTCTCCGCCGTGTCCCGCACGGCCTCCGGGTCTCGAAGTTCCGCCTGCGCGTTGCCCCGTTCCACGTTCGTGTCCAGACGCATCCCCGAAAGCACCGTCCGACGTCTCTCCCATTATCTCCGATCCCTCGAGGACATGGACGGTGACGGCGAGCGCACCGTCTCCAGCGAGGAGCTCGCCGAGCGGGGTCACACGACCGCGGCGCAGGTCCGGAAGGACCTCTCCCACTTCGGGTCCTTCGGCAAGCGCGGCCTCGGCTACAAGGTGGACGAGCTCCGCGAGCGTCTGCGGCGGATCCTGGGGCTCGACCGGACCTGGCGGGTGGTCCTGATCGGCGCCGGGCGGATCGGCTCCGCGCTCTTCGCGTATCCGGACTTCCAGGCGCGCGGGTACCACTGCGTGGCCGTGGTCGACAACGATCCCGAGAAGGTGGGATTGACGTGGGGCGACGTGACGATCCGAGACGCGGACGAGCTCGAGACGGTCGTCGCGGAGGTCGGGGCGGAGCTGGCGGTCCTCGCCGTTCCGGCCCATGCCGCCCAGGAGCTCGCGTCGCGGGCCACCTCGGGGGGTGTGCGGGGCATCCTGAACTTCGCGCCGATCCGGCTACGCACGCCGCCGGGCGTGCACGTGGAGGACGTGAGCCTCGTCATGGAGTTGGAGACGCTCTCCTTCGCGATCACCCAGGCCGGAGCCGCCCGGCAGGACGGTGGCGGGATCCCCGAGGGGAACGGCGGCGGGGCCGCCGAGGGGAACGGGGCCGCGGCCGCCCGCGGGGGCCGGCAGGCCGCGGCGGGCACCCCGCGCCGCGACCCGCGTGCGGCGGCCGGCGGGTGAGTCGGCTGCGTCGCACGCCCCCGCGCACGGCCCGATGACGCCCGCCGGCGCGTCCGTGAGCGGATCGGCCTCCCTGGTGCGCTCGGCGGCCCGCCGGCTCGCCGCGGGGCCGGCGCACACGCTCGAGCTCGCCCGCGACGTGCTCGGCCTGTCCGGCCACGCGGGCGCCGCCGCCTCGGCGGTCTTCCAGCTCCTGTCGGCCGACCGTCGCTTCCAGGTCGGACCCGACGGGGTCTGGTTCCTCGACCCGGACGCGGCGGCGCTGGGGCGGCCGCTCTCGGAGCTCTCCTTCGCCGTGGTCGACGTCGAGACGACGGGGGGCGCCTCGTGGCGGGGCCACCGCATCGTCGACCTCGCGGTCGTCGAGGTGCGCGCGGGGCGGATCGTCGACGAGTACAGGACGCTCGTGAACCCGGGGCGCGCGGTGCCGCCAGGGATCACGGCGCTCACCGGCATCACGACCGAGATGGTGCGCGAGGCCCCGTACTTCGAGCACGTGGCGGACGAGATCGCGGGCCGGCTCCGGGGCCGTGTCTTCGTGGCGCACAACGCGATGTTCGACTGGGGATTCGTGTCCCGGGAGCTCGTGGACGCGCTCGGCGAGGCGCCCGACGTGCCGCGCCTGTGCACCGTCCGGCTGGCGCGGAGCCTCGTCCCCTCGCTCCGGCGACGGAACCTCGACGTCCTCTGCCGCCACTACGGGGTGACGATCCACGAGCGCCATCGCGCCTACGGCGACGCGCTCGCCACGGCCCGCGTCCTCCTGCGCCTCCTGGACGAGGCGCACGGGCTCGGGCTCGACGACCTGGACACGCTCCAGGCCTACGCGCGGCGCCGTCGTCGCCGCATCGATCCGGCGCAGATCCCGCTCGAGGGCTTCTAGGCAGGCCGCGAAGGGGCCGCGACGGGGCGGGCGCCTCGCTCCCACTGATCCGCCAGGAGGAACGGTCATCATGGTCCGTGACGTCTCCGACCTCCCGCTCAGCCGGACGACCCGGGTGGGCTCGATCCGCGTGCACGCGCTCGAAGCGGGGCTGCAACGGCTCGACGGCGGCGCGATGTTCGGCGTCGTGCCGAAGCCGCTCTGGGATCGGCGCATCCCGGCCGACGAGCGCAACCGCATCCCGCTCGCGCTGCGGTGCCTCCTCGTCGAGGCGCCGAACGCGCTGGTCCTGATCGACAACGGGATCGGCAACAAGGAGGACGCGAAGTTCCGCGAGATCTACGGCGTCCAGAACGAGGGCGAGCCGACCCGCCTCGAGGATGCGATCCGCCACGCGGGGCACGAGCCGGAGGACGTCGACATCGTCCTCGACACGCACCTGCACTTCGATCACGCCGGGGGGAACACCGTCCGGGATCCCGACGGAAGCATCCGTCCCGCGTTCCCGCGGGCGCGCTACGTGGTGCAGGAGGAGGAGCTGCTCTTCGCCGGGAGCCGCAACGAGCGCATCCGCGCGAGCTACCTCGAGGACAACCACCGGCCCATCACGGAGGCCGGCCTGTGGAGCTTCGTGCACGGCGAGGCCGGAGTGACCGAGGGCGTGCGGGTGATCCCCACGCCCGGCCACACGCCGCATCACCAGTCGGTGCTCGTGGAGAGCGACGGGGAGACGGCATGCTTCCTCGCGGACGTCTGCCCGACCTCCGCGCACCTCCCGCTGCCCTGGATCATGGGGTACGATCTCGAGCCGCTCGTCACGCTGGAGTCGAAGCGCGGCCTCTGGTCGCGCGCGCTCCAGGAGCGCTGGCTGCTGGTGTTCGAGCACGATCCCGACACCCCCTGGGGACGGCTGGATCCCGACGCCGACCGCCCGACGCTCCTGCCCGTCCCGTGACCTGACCGGACCTTCGTTTTTCGCTATCTTGAAGCGCTCGCGCACAAAGCGCGAAGCCGACGTCGAAGACGAGACCCGATCCACGGGGACAGCAGGAGCCATGACCGATCCCTCGAAGACCGCCGTCATCCTCCGGGGCGGCGCACGCACGCCCATCGGCCGTTTCCTCGGCGGGCTGAGCCCGCTCACGGCGCCGCAGCTCGGAGCCATCGCGGTCCGGGCCGCTGTCGAGCGCTCCGGCATCGACCCGGCGGACGTCGACGAGGTCATCATGGGGAACGTCGTGCAGGCCGGGGCCGGGCAGGCGCCCGCGCGCCAGGCCGCCGTGAACGGCGGGCTCCCGGCGACCATCCCCGCCGTGACGATCAACAAGGTGTGCGGCTCGGGGCTCAAGGCCGTCATGCTCGCCGCGCAGTCGATCCGCGCGGGCGACCAGAAGCTGGTGGTGGCCGGCGGCATGGAGTCGATGTCGAACGTGCCGCACTACCTCCGGGGGATGCGGGACGGCGTGAAGTTCGGCGACCAGACCGTGCAGGACGGCCTGATCCTGGACGGGCTCTGGTGCTCGTTCGGCAACTGCCACATGGGCGGGCACGCCGAGTACACGGCCAAGAAGGCGAGCGTGAGCCGCGAGGACGCGGACGCCTTCTCGCTGCGCTCGCACCGGAAGGCCGTGGAGGCGATGGAGCAGGGCCGCTTCCGCGACGAGATCGTTCCCGTGGAGGTGAAGGGCCGCCGGGGCGTCACGGTCGTCGAGGCCGACGAGGGCCCGCGCGCCGACACGTCGCTCGAGGCGCTCGGAAAGCTCCGCCCCGCGTTCGTCCGGGACGCCCCGGAGGACGTGGTGGAGCACGTCGTCACCGCGGGGAACGCCCCGGGCCTGAACGACGGGGCCGCCGCGATCGTGGTGGCCTCGCTGGAGTACGCGCAGGCGCACGGCCTCGAGATCGACGCGATCATCTCCTCCTACGCCGTGGGCGCGACGGAGCCGCGGGACCTGTTCTTCGCGCCGATCGACGCGGTGAAGCGCCTGATGGAGAAGGACGGCCGGTCGATCGGCGACTACGACCTCTTCGAGGTCAACGAGGCGTTCGCCGTGCAGGCCATCGCGGACATGCGCGCGCTCGACATGGACGAGGAGCGGGTGAACGTGAACGGTGGGGCGGTCGCGCTCGGCCACCCGATCGGCGCCTCGGGCACGCGGGTGCTCGTGACGCTCCTGAACGCGATGCGGCACCGGGACGCCTCCACCGGGCTCGCCACGCTCTGCCTCGGCGGCGGCAACGCGGTCGCGCTCTCGGTGGAGCGCGCCTGAGCACCGCGACGCGGCCGGCCGACCCCGGGCACCCTACGAACCCCGCGGACAACTTGAACGAACCACGAGGAGCGGATCCGACACCATGAGCAGCGTGACCGACACCCTGCGGAGCTGGGCGGCGCGGGAGGCCGTCTCCGACCCTCGCGCCCGGCGCTTCGTCGCGCTCGTCGCGTTCGTGCTCGCCACGGCCTTCGGCGCCCAGGTCGGCGTGCGGCTGCCGTGGACCGCGGTCCCGATGACGCTGCAGCCGCTCTTCGTCGTGCTGGCGGGCGTGGTGCTCGGGCCGCGCCTCGGGGCGCTCGCGATCGCCACGTACGTGTCGATCGGCGCGGCCGGCGCGCCGGTCTTCTCGAACGGCGGCGCGGGCCTCCCCTGGCTCCTCGGACCCACGGGCGGCTACCTCCTCGCCATGCCGGCCGCGGCGTGGGTGGCGGGCCGGATCGCCGGCCGGGACGGTCGGGTGCTGCGGACGGTGGCCGGGCTCGCGCTCGGCATCGCCACGATCTACGCGGGCGGCGTCTCGCAGCTCGTGCTCCTCGGCGGCGCGTCGCTGGGCCAGGCGGTCGCCCTCGGGGTGGCGCCGTTCCTGGTGGGCGACGTGACGAAGGTCCTCCTCGCGTTCTTCTCCGCGAGGGTGCTGCGCGGGACGGGTTTCGGGCGGCTCTGACGCCCCGAGGGGCGGGCCCCGCCATGGCCGGCGACTGGCTCCATACGGGCTCGGGCCGTCTCCGGCTGGGCTGGCGCCTGCTGCTCTTCCTGGCGACGGGCGTGCTCGTCGCCATGGCCGTCGGGCTCCTCCTGCCGCCCTCGGCGCTCGCCGGGTCGGCCGCGGTGCTGGCCGGGGCCGTGATCGGCGGCTGGGTGATGCTCGCGCGGGACGGACGGCCCCCGGCCGCGCTCGGCTTCCCACTCGGCCGGGCGGCGCTGCGGGAGAGCGCGGCGGGGCTGGCGGTGGGCGTGCTGGTGGCGTCGGCCGCGATCGTGGCCATGCTCCTGGTCGGGGCGGCGCGCTGGACGGGCGACGAGGGGTCGTGGACGGGCTGGATCGTCGGGGCGGTGAGCGCCCTCGCGTTCCTGGCGCTGCCCGCGGCCGCCGAGGAGGCGCTCGTGCGTGGCTACCCGCTCCAGGCGCTCGTCGAGGCGTGGGGCGCCGGGTGGGGGTTGCTCGTCACGTCGGCCCTCTTCGGGCTCATGCACCTGGGCAACCCGTCCGTGACGCCGCTCGCGGCGACGAACGTGGCGGTGGCGGGCTTCTGGCTCGGCGTGGTCTACGTGCGCACCGGGAGCCTCTGGTGGGCCACGGGCGCGCACCTGGGATGGAACTGGGCGGGCGCCTGGCTGGCGGACCTGCCGGTGAGCGGCCTCGAGCTGTTCGACGCGCCGCTCTACGAGGGGGTCACCCGCGGGCCCGCGTGGCTGGGCGGCGGGGCGTTCGGCCCGGAGGGGAGCGTCCTCGCCACGGCGACGCTGGCGGCGGCGTCGTGGGTGTGCTGGCGCGCCGGATGGCTCCGGCCGGGCCCGGAGGTACGGGCGGCACGCCCGCTGATCGCCGGCGCGGGGCCGCGGGGCGGCGCCGGCTGGCAGGACATCGAGATCGGAACGCACGAGCACGGAGAGAGAGGATGAGCATCGACCGGATCGCGGTCGTCGGGGGCGGCACGATGGGGAACGGGATCGCGCACGTGGCGGCGCTCCACGGGAAGCACGTACGCCTCGTGGACCTGTCGCCCGACGTGCTCGAGCACGCGACGGCGACGATCGGCCGCAACCTGGACCGGCAGGTCGCGAAGGGGATCCTGCAGGCCGAGGAGAAGGAGCGCGTGCTCGGCCGCATCGAGACGGCGACGGATCTCGCCGAAGGCGCGGCCGGGGTCGACCTCGTGGTCGAGGCGGTGCCGGAGAAGCCCGAGCTCAAGTACGCCATCTTCGAGACGCTCGACGGCGCGGCGGGCCCGGACACGATCCTCGCGAGCAACACCTCCTCGATCTCGATCACGGAGATCGCGGCGCGCACGGGGCGGCCGGAGCGCGTGATCGGCATGCACTTCATGAACCCCGTGCCGGTCATGGAGCTGGTCGAGGTGATCCGCGGGCTCGCCACGAGCGACGAGACCACCCGCGCGGTGATCGACCTCTCGAAGGAGCTCGGCAAGACGCCCGTGGAGGTGAACGACTTCCCGGGCTTCGTGTCGAACCGAGTCCTCATGCCGATGATCAACGAGGCCGTCACCGCGCTCATGGAGGGCGTGGCCGAGCCCGACGCCATCGACACGGTCATGAAGCTCGGGATGAACCATCCCATGGGACCCCTTCGCCTCGCGGACCTGATCGGGCTCGACACGTGCCTGAACATCCTCGAGGTGCTGCACCGGGAGCTCGGCGACGATCGCTACCGTCCGTCGCCGCTCCTGCGGAAGTACGTCGCGGCGGGCTGGCTCGGTCGCAAGTCCGGCCGCGGCTTCCACGCGTACGAGTGATTCCCGATCGAGGAGATCCGACGGTGCCCACGCCCGAACAGCTCGAGATCCGCTCCCTCGCCCGAGAGTTCGCCGCCGGCGAGCTGCGGCCGCACACCGCGGCCTGGGACGAGAGCCGTGCGCTCGGGGACGACGTCTTCGGCAAGCTCGCCGAGCTCGGCTTCCTCGGGATGCTCGTCGAGGAGGAGCACGGGGGGCTCGATTTCGATCTGACCACGTATCTGCTCGTCCTGGAGGAGCTCGCGTGGGGGGATCCCGCGGTGGCGCTCGCGGTCTCGATCCACAACGGCCCCGTCTCCGCGCTCCTGCGCTGGCACGGGAGCGAGGAGCAGAAGGCGCGCTGGCTCCCCCGGCTCGCGGCGGGCGAGGTGCTCGGGGCGTTCGCGCTCTCCGAGGCCGAAGCGGGGAGCGATGCGGGCGCGCTGGAGACGCACGCGCGGCGGAACGGCTCCGGCTGGCGGATCGACGGCGAGAAGAAGTGGGTGACGAACGGCGCCCGGGCCGGGCTCGTCGTCACCTTCGCGAGGACGAGCGGAGACGACATCTCGGCCTTCCTCCTGCCGGCCGAGGCGGACGGCGTCAGCGTGGCCGGCCGCGACACGACCATGGGCTTCCGCGCCTCCGAGACCGTCCGGCTCCGCCTCGACGACGTGGCCCTGGACGCGGACGCGCTGCTCGGGGAGGAAGGGCGCGGGCTCGGCTACGCGCTGTCGGCGATCGACCTGGGCCGCGTGGGCGTCGCCGCGCAGGCGGCCGGCGTGGGTCGGGCGGCGATGGAGCACGCCGCGGGCTACGCGCTGGAACGCCGGCAGTTCGGCAAGGAGATCGCCCGCTTCGGCGCGATCCAGGCGAAGCTGGCCGAGATGGCGGCGCGGGTCGCGGCGGGCCGCTCGCTCGCGCACGAGGCCGCGGCCGTCATGGAGGCGTACCACGCGGGCGCGAACGGGCGCACGGGCGTGGACGGGGCCACGGCGCGCGCGGCCATGGCCAAGCTGGTGGCGTCCGAGGCCGCCACCTTCGCCGCGGACGAGGCGGTCCAGATCTACGGGGGGTACGGCTACATGCGCCACTATCCCGTGGAGCGGCTGCTCCGCGACGCGAAGGGGTACGAGATCTTCGAAGGCACGAACGAGGTGCTGCGGCAGGTGATCGCGGGCGAGATCCTCCGGGACGTGCGAGGCTGAGGTGGGCGCGGGCGCCCCGGCGACGAAGGACGCGCGACACGCGATCGCGGTCGGCGCGCGCCCGTGAGCGGACGGTTCCCGATGGAACGAGGAGGGAGGAGACCGTGAGCCAGGCCGAGCTTTTCGAGCTGATGGCGGAAGGGGAGTTCGAGCAGGTGATGTTCTGGAGCGAGCCGCGGCTCGGCTACCGGGGCATCATCGCGATCCACGACACGACGCTCGGCCCCGCCCTCGGAGGGACCCGGTTCTGGAACTACGAGCGCGAGGCGGACGCGGTGATCGACGCGCTCCGGCTCGCCCGCGGCATGACCTACAAGGCGGCGATCACGGGCCTCGCGCTCGGCGGCGGCAAGGCGGTCATCTGGGGCGACCCGCGCACGCGGGACCGCGAGATGGTCTTCCGCGCGCACGGACGGGCGGTGGCCTCGCTCGGCGGGCGCTACATCACCGCCGAGGACGTGGGCACCTCCCCCTCCGACATGGCGTACGTGGCGCTCGAGACGGACCACGTGGTGGGTCTCGAGGGCCGCTCCGGCAATCCGTCGCCGGTGACCGCGTACGGAGTCTACCGCGGGATGAAGGCGTGCGCCGAGGTCCGCTGGGGCGATTCCGGTCTGGAGGGGCGCCACGTGGCGGTGCAGGGACTCGGGAGCGTGGGGTATCACCTCTGCGCGGACCTCGCCGCGGAGGGCGCCCGTCTCACCGTCACCGACATCGACGCGGAGCGCATCGAGCGCGTGGTCGACGAGTTCGGGGCGGAGGCCGTGGTGCCCGACGCCATCTACGACGTCCGCGCGGACATCTTCGCGCCGTGCGCGCTCGGCGCAATCCTCAACGACGACACGATCCCGCGGCTCCAGGTCGAGGTCGTGGCCGGGTCGGCGAACAACCAGCTCGCGCGCACGTCGGTGCACGGGCCGCGCCTCCGGGAGGCGGGGATCCTCTACGCGCCCGACTACGTGATCAACGCCGGCGGCGTCATCAACGTGTACGGAGAGATCCACGCCTGGACGCCGGAGCAGAGCCGGCGCAAGGCGGGCGAGATCTACGATTCCCTCCTCCGCATCTTCGAGCTGGCCGAGTCCGAGGGCCTGGCGCCGAACGAGGCGGCGGACCGGCTCGCCGAGGAGCGCATCCGGCAAGCCCGACACCTGCAACGGACCTACCTCCCATGATGGACCATCTGAAGCACGCCGACCCCGCCGTCCACGAAGCCGTCCTCCGGGAGGCCCGCCGGCAGGCGGAGGGGCTCGAGCTCATCGCATCCGAGAACTTCGTGTCCGAGGCGGTGCTCGAGGCGATGGGCACGGTGCTCACGAACAAGTACGCCGAGGGCCTGCCGTCGAGGCGCTACTACGGCGGGTGCGAGCACGTGGACGTCGTGGAGGACCTCGCGCGCGACCGCGCGAAACAGCTCTTCGGCGCCGGGCACGCGAACGTGCAGCCGCACTCCGGGGCGCAGGCGAACATGG
>CAZOYA010000011.1:0-32068 GCA_964583815.1 uncultured Gemmatimonadaceae bacterium
GGCCATTCGCAACGAGCGTGTGGCAGACTCCGACTTCTCCGAGTGGGACATCTCCGCCCTGGTCTCGGTGATTCTGTCGGAGTGGAACCGGGTATTCCGCAACGCCATGGGGCCGTCGGAGCGGAACTACATCCACGAAGTGCGGGATGTCCGCAATCATTGGGCGCACCAGAACAACTTCTCTTCGGACGATACCCACCGGGCGCTCGACACCATGAAACGCCTGCTCGGAAGCATTGGTGCGACGGAGTCGGAAGAGCTCGACCGCATGCTCATGGAGCTGCAGCGCCGGCGCTTCGAAGAGCAGGCGCGGCAGGAGCGCCGGCGCGTATCGAGCACCCCTATCCAGGGTGCGGAAGCATCCGGGTACAAGCCGTGGCGTGAGATCGTCACGCCCCATCCCGACGTGGCGTCCGGCCGCTACAAGCAAGCCGAGTTCGCGGCGGACCTCAGCCAGGTCTACCGGGGGGAGGCCACCGCCGAATACGGCGACCCGGAGGAGTTCTTCCAGCGCACGTACATCACCGAGGGCCTGAAGCACCTGCTCACGAACGCCCTGCGCCGGATGAACGGCGACGGCGGAGATCCGGTGGTCGAGCTCCAGACGAACTTCGGTGGCGGCAAGACCCACTCCATGCTCGCGCTCTACCACCTGTGCTCGGGCAAGAAGGCCGGGGAGTTGGCGGGGATGGAGGCATTGGTCGACGAGGTCGGTGGGCTGGAGCCCGTCGCGGCCAAACGCGCCGTCCTGGTCGGTACCGCGCTCAACCCCGCTCAGCCCCGGAAGAAGCCGGATGGGACGGAGGTGAGGACACTGTGGGGTGAGTTGGCTTGGCAGCTCGGCGGGAAGGACAGCTTCGAGCTGGTCGCGGAGAACGACCGTCGGGGTGTCAGTCCGGGCTCTGACACGCTCCGGGAGCTGTTCGGCTCCGTCGAACCGTGCCTGGTGCTCATCGACGAGTGGGTCGCCTTCCTGCGGAACATCTACGAGAAGCGCGACCTGGCAGCCGGCGACTTCGAGGCCAACCTGACCTTTGTGCAGGCGCTCACCGAAGCCGTGAAGATGGCCCCGCGTACCCTCCTCGTGGCGAGCCTTCCTGCTTCGCAGATCGAGATCGGCGGACAGGGCGGCGCCGAAGCCCTCGAGCGACTTGCCCATACGTTCGGGCGGGTGGAGTCTGCCTGGCGACCGGCCAACACCGAAGAGAGCTTCGAGATCGTGCGCCGGAGGCTCTTCGAGCCGCTGGGTGCGGACGTGGCCCGGGCTCGAGACGCCGCCATCAGGGCCTTCATCGAGCTCTACCGTCAAAACCCCGGCGATTTCCCGCCCCATGTGAAAGAGGCGGACTACGAGCGGCGCATGCGCGCCACCTACCCCGTGCATCCTGAGCTCTTCGACCGGCTCTTCAACGACTGGTCCACCCTCGACCGCTTTCAGCAGACCCGTGGCGTGCTCCGGCTGATGTCATCGGTGATCCACCAGCTCTGGGAGAGGCAGGACGCCGCGCATCTGATTCTCCCGGCCAGCGTCCCGCTGGATTCCGGAGCGGTCCAGTTCGAGGTGAAGCAGTATCTCGAGGATCAATGGGTGCCCGTGATCGAGGGGGACGTGGACGGCCCGAACTCTCTCCCTCTCCGACAGGACCAGGAGAACCCCAACCTCGGCCGGTACTCCGCGAGTCGCCGCGTCGCACGGACGGTATTCATCGGGTCCGCACCGACCCACGATGCGGCTCACCGGGGTATCGACGATCGCCAGATCAAGCTCGGGTGTGTGCAGCCCGGCGAGAGTGTGGCCGTCTTCGGGGATGCGCTCCGCCGTCTGTCCGGCACCGCCACGTTCCTCTACGCGGATAGCAATCGGTACTGGTTCTCCACGCAGCGGAACGTCAACCAGGTGGCGCGGGACCGTGCAGCCCGATTCCGGGACGACCAGGTGTGGACTGCGATCGCGGACCGGGTTCGCAAGCACGCCTCCGACCGGGGCGACTTCGGCCGGGTCCACGCCATCCCCGGTGGCAGCGGCGACATTCCGGACGACACGGAGTCCAAGCTCGTGATCCTCGGGCCCGAGCACCCCCACACGCGAAACAACGAGAGCAGTGCTGCCCGGATCGAGGCCAGCGACATCCTGGACCAGCGGGGAAGCGCGCCGCGCATCTTCCGGAATACCGTCGTCTTCCTGGCACCCGACAAGACCCGATTGGACGAGCTCGCCGACGCGGTGCGTCAGCACATGGCATGGGAGGAGATCCACAGCGAGGCCGCGGAGCTCAATCTGGATGAGTTCCAGCGCCGCCAGGCGGAGAGCAAGAGGAACGAGAGCCGGACGGCAGTGGACGTACGCATCCCGGAATGTTTCTGCTGGGTGCTCGTACCGGTGCAGCAGGACCCCCGAGGGGAGATGTCCTGGGAGGAGATCCGGGTACAGAGCCAAGAAGGCCTTGCCGAGCGGGTGTCGAAGCGCCTCAAGAACGACGAGCTCCTGTTGACGCGGCTCGCCGGCTCCATGCTCCGCGCGCACTATCTGGACAAGGTTCCGCTCTGGGAAGGCGACCGGATCTCGACGCGGAAGCTCGCCGATTACTTCGCGACGTACCTGTACCTGCCACGCCTTGCGGGCGAGTACGTACTTCGGGAGTCCATCGTCGACGGGCTCGGACAGATTACGTGGGAGACGGACGGATTCGCTTATGCCGAAGGCTGGGACACGGACCGTGAACGCTACCTTGGGCTCAAGCTCGGCGGGCAGACCGGTCTCGACGTAGCCATCGCGAAAGACACGCTCCTCGTAAAGCCTGAAGCAGCCGCGGCCCAGATGACGAAGGAGGAGCAGCCGCGTCCTGAAGCCACGAATGGCGAAGGGCAGACCGGGCCGGACGGGCGCGGTAACGCGGACGAGGTCGGGGCCGGAGAGGCCGGACCCACACCTCCCACCGGGGCCAGACGCTTCCATGGGTCCGTTCGCCTCAACCAGACCCGGCCCGCACGCGATGCCGGAACCATCGCCCAAGAGGTGATCCAGCATCTCACGGCTTTGCTTGGCGCGAAAGTCGAGATCACCATGGAGATCCAAGCCGAGCTGCCCGATGGCGCATCCGATCAGGTGATCCGCACGGTCAACGAGAACTGCCGCACGCTGAAGTTCGACTCATTCGGGTTCGAGGAGGAGTGAGCCATGCCGCGGAGGTACAAGAATACGCCCATCGACGAACTCGAAAGCCTAGTGCGAGAGAACATCCACCGGAAGCAGGTACTAGGAGAGGTTCGTGACGAGCTCACATATCGGACGAAGGATCGGGCCCGGCAGCTCCTGAAGGAGATCGAGGGGGTGTTGGCGGGGACGTTACCGGCACCGCCGAGGCCGCCGCGGGAGGAGAGGCCGGAGGATCAGAAGGAGTTGTTCTAGATGCAGGGCCTTGTGGACGTACTGGACAGGGTCCCGGAAGATCCGGTCGAGGGTGCGTTCGATGCCGCCTGCTACTATGTGGGCCGTCGAGGAATGCCTGGCATGGCTTTCGTTCGCATAATTACTTCGGCTCCGACGCATTTCACCCGATCTCCGTTCCGCAAGAAAGTCGGTTGAGCGAGACGCAGCCAGGGGTCGAGGTGGGAGATCATCCAGTTTCCTGCTATGGTGGTGGCGAGCCGAACCGACCAGATCGTTGGGCTTCACCTAGACAACAGGGAACCGTGGATCTATTCACGGTGATCCGTCCCGGAAGCCCCGAGCCTTCGCGAGATTGCTGAAAGCATTTTGCCCGGACCGGGGATGTTCCGGTTGCATTGCAAACGCGTCCCACTCAAGCCACACCGAGTCCCCGGCAAGTGGTGGTTTAGTGTCAGCGAGGGCGGCAATCTCCCGCTATTATGGCGCGAGGGTGAAAAGGGCGAGAGACCGTGGCTGCAGGGCGTCTCCAAGCGCGCGTACCAGACGTACGTGAGGGAGATCCGCGAGCGGATCGCAGCCGCGGAGCATACCGACCTGGCCGAGGACAAGCGTAGGGAGTACGTCCACTTGGGGTCCAAGCCATGTTCCACCTGTCGGAGTCGGCGAACGCCTTCCCACGCTAACCGGGATGCTGATGATTAGCGACCAAGGAACGCGGTCAGTCATTCCCCTCCGGGTCGTCAGCGGTGGCCTCACTCTGCTCGGTGGCGCCCCCCTTCCAAAGCTCCGCGACGGCGCAGTGTGCGAGCTCGCCCTTGCGGAATCAGCGATCGAAGACCGTGCATTTCTAGAGAAGTTGCACCGAGAGGAAGTGCGGAGCTTCCTCCCTGCTAGGCGGATACTCCTCGTCGAGGTCTACTCACAGCGCGGAGACGACCGGTTGATCCCGCCCAGCGAGTTCTCGGTCACGAGCCTCATGGGAAATGGATTCGTCGAGGCCGTGCTCCTGGAGGACCTCGCGATCACTGTGCGAGCGACCAAACGGGCCACTCTACGCCCCTGCCAGATGCACATCCCAGCGCTCGACCGAGAGGTCGGGAGTGTCAACCAAGCCTACTCCCGCATTTCGGAGGAGTTCGAGCGCCACCGGCAATCACATACCGGCAACGTGTTCCAGAAGGTCTACAGTCTGGAGATCGACGGAGCCCGCCGTCCAAACGTGCGACGGCTCGAAGAACTGAGGCGCGCCGAAGAAGCGTCGTTTGCGACGGAGGTATTCGGATTCGAAGACGAAGCCTTGGCAACTCCTGCGCTCGACGAAGAGCGCCTGAACCCTAAGGAACCGGGCTCCCCCTCCGGCCACCTAAGAGGGTCGTGCCCGTGAGCAGGTATGGAGATGTAGCGACGCGAGCGGTTGGCTTGGTTCTGTGGAGTCCCGGAACAACCCCCGTGGCAGCGTGGGATGCCGCCGCCAAGGAGGTGTTTCCCGACAGCCCGTCGTCGCGCGTCAAGAGCTGTCCCAAGAGCGCGTTTCTTGGACTCTGCGAAGAGGGTCTAGTGGCGGGTGTCCCCCAGGGGGACTACACGCGATCGCTTCTGAACAAGGAGTATGCGCTGCGAGGGGTGCAGGCACTCCGCCGCCAGCGGGCGATCGAATCGCAGGAGCTTTGGCTTGCGGCCACTGCCGGGAAGGACGTTCAGCCAAACTCGCAGATGGACGTCGTCCTCGCCCTTTGGAAGGCAGGGCTAATCCGGTAACCCCCGCCACTATCTGCGAGAACATCCGCTCGAGCAATGTCTCCAACCGCCCGAGCCGGCGCTGGCCCGCGTTCGTCCTCGACGCACGGACCGCCGCCAGGGTTCAGGCGCTCGACCTTCGTCACGGAGAGCCCCGTGCACGTCCACGAGGCTGCGCACGAGCGTCGCGAGGTCGCGGACCTATGACTCGAACGGCCTGGAGTGCCTCGGCGGCCGGGGCCGTCTGGGCGAACGTGCCGTCGACCTCGAGCAGAGGCGCTTCGACGGAAGTAGCGAACACGGCAGCCGACTCGCGTCGTGCGAGCGCCTGGGCCGGATCCCGTGTCTCCGTGTGACGTTCGGCGAGAGTCGACATGGAGTGCCTCGCGTCCAGAGAGTGCAGGCGTAGCTCTTGAACCAACTCGTGGGCACGCCTCGATAGTACGGGCCCGCACCATCGAGCCCACAGGCACGCACCCCATCCTGCTCGGATACCCACCCACCACCCGACGCACGATCTCATCGCGCGAGCACATGGAGCCGCAAAGGAACCGAGCCGGAGCGCGCAAGCTACCGCCAGGGTGCGACGCTCGAGCGGACGCCGCCCCCGCTCCCCCCTTCCTTGCTCCCGCCCTCCCCCACCGGCACTCTCCCCTGATCCACCCACACCTTCCGGGAGGGACGATGTCCGCACCCATGAAGCGGATCGTGCTCCTCGTGAGCATCGGCGCCGGGCTCTTCTTCGCCATCGTCCTGATCAGCCAGACGCTGCAGCTCGCCGACTTCGCCGCGCGCGTGCATCCGACGTTCGGCGAGGGCGTGTTCTGGGGACTCGTCTTCCTCTACGCCCTGATCCTCGTGATCCCGGTGGTGCTCTTCTTCCGGCTCCCGGGCGCGCTCGTTCCGCCGCCGAGCGAGAGCGATCCGCGCTTCGAGGAGCATCTCCGGGAGCTCCGCGGCCGCCTGGAGCGCAACCCGAGGCTCCGGAGGGCGCCCATCGCCACGCGGAGCGAGATCGAGGAGGCGCTGAAGGTTCTGGATCTCGAGGCACGTGCCATGATCGGGTCCGCCGGTAGCCGGGCCTTTCTCGTGACGGCGGTCTCGCAGAACGGGGCGCTCGATGCGCTGGTGATGCTCGGGCTCCAGTCGCGGCTCGTGTGGGACGTGGCGCACGTGTACGCGCAGCGCCCGAGCGTGCGCGACATGATCCACCTCTACACGAACGTGTTCGGGACGGCCTTCCTCGCGGCCGAGCTCGAGGAGGCGGAGCTGTCGGAGGCGGTGCAGCCGGTCATGTCGAGCGTCCTCGGATCGGTGACCTCGGCGGTCCCGGGCCTCCAGGTCGCGAGCACCGTCTTCGTGAACTCCGTCATGTCGGGGACCGCGAACGCGTTCCTGACCCTCCGCGTCGGCATCATCGCGCAGCAGTACAGTCGCGCGCTCGTCCGCCCCGAGCGCGCCGCGCTCCGCCGCACGGCGATCGTGCAGGCGGCCGGCATGCTCGGCTCCATCGCTACGAGCGGGGCGAAGAAGGTCTCCTCGGCCGTGGTGCGCGCCTCGGGCCGGAGCCTGACCGGCGCGATCTCGGGGCTGGGGGCGCGGATGCGGGCGGCGGGCGGGGGTGTGAGGGACCGGTTCTGGGGGGAGGACGAGGAGGGGCCGGTGGCGCCGACGGAGGGTGGAGGGGTGGCTGAGTAGGCGTCACTCATGATGTGAGTGGCCCGATTAGCGATGGAAGCGCCCCGGAACGCATCCCAACGTCGGGCATGCGTTCTTCCGTACCCCCGGCATCGCCCCGCACGCCTGCTCGAGGCTTGCGAACGCACACCGGGCCGTGGTGCCCCTCGAGAAGCTCGAGGAGTACCTGCTGGCTCCGGATCATCCGGCCGGCGCCGAAAAGGCGCGGGTTTTCGCCGACCTCGGCTACCATCGGACGGACGCGAGGCAACTCAGGGCCGCCTTCTTGCGGATCGTTCGCGTACACGACGTGCAGCGTGTGCTGTCGACTCCGCACGGCACGAAGTACGTCTTGGAAGGGTATTTGGAGGGCCGAGCGGGTCATCGGCGGTGGATTCGCTCGGTTTGGATCGAAGAACCCGGGATGCCTGGTCCCCGGCTGATCACGGCGTATCCGGCGAAGCGCGGGAAGTGAGGAGGAGACGCATGCGAGAGCATTCCCTGGTCGTGCTCACCCGAGCCGTCCCGGAGCATGGTCTCGAGGCCGGCGACATCGGCACCGTCGTCCACAGGTACCGAGACGACCGCGCGTTCGAAGTCGAGTTCACCGGTTCCGACGCCCGATCCGTGGCCGTGCTCACGCTCGAACCCGCGGACGTGCGTGACATGGAGCCGGGCGAGATCCTGCACGCTCGCCGGCGGCCGGCCTGAGCGGAGCGGTTGTTGCCCGAGGCGCATCATGCCTCACGATCCTCGGCCGCAGCACCTCTTCATCTTCTTGCCGCTGCCGCACGGGCAGGGATCGTTGCGTCCGACGTCGCGCAGCGCCTCGCGCCGGTGCGCCTCCTCCGCCTCCGCCTCGAGGCGCGCCTCGTGGATCGAGCGTCCGAGGTTGGCGTAGCTCCGCATCGCATCGGTGAAATACCGCACCGACTGATCGGCCACCCGCTCGAGCGAAGTGCCGTCCCGCGCGAACTCCTCGCGGAAGCGCTCCGCCTTCTCCGGCGACGCGAACAGGCTGAGGATCATGATCGACGCGCCCAGCTCGTGCGCCAGCTCGGCCATGGGATCGTCCGGATCGTCGTCCGGGTCCGGCACCCAGGCGGCCCAGTCCTCCTGCACGTAGCGGAAGCCGACCTCGAATCCCCGCGACCACGCGGCGAGTGGAGAGCCGGGATCGAGGTTCGCCAGCGGCTCGTCGAGGACCGTGCAGCCCGCGGGGAGCTCGGGCGCGCGACGCAGGATGCCCTCGTTGATCTCGTTGCCGAGGGCCATGATCGCGGGCAGGACCTCCCGCGCCTCCTCGATCGTGTGGAACCCCGGGGAGGCGTCGCCGAACACCAGCGGGAGCATCTCGGAGGGAGGAACGGTCTCGGGAGCCGCAAGAAGCGCGAAGAGCAGCCCGTGCAGCTCCATGAGCGAGAGCGTGCCTTCCGGGCGGTCCGGGTGCGAGAGGAACGCGTCGAGGCGCTCGAGGTCGGGAGGCTCGAGGGTCAAGGAAAGGCTCGGCGGCTGGCGGGTGAGGAACGAGGATCCGCAGGGCGACGCGCGGATGCTAGCGGCCGTGCGAAAGCGGGACCAGGCTCGTCGGGGGTCTTCGACCGCGGACCGCCCCGGCTCCGCCTCCTCCTACGAGAACGTTCGCTGCCCCCGCCCTACGGCACCGGAATCACCACGTTGTTCCCGCCCGGCGGCATCGGAATCCCCTCCCCTCCCGCCTCGTCCATGATGACGTACAGGAGCACCGCCCCCACGCCCGCCACCGCGGCTCCCAGCAGCGCCGTCCGCACCCGATCGACCCGTCTCCGCTCCACCCGCGCGACGTCGGCCGTGGGAACGAGCACGTCACGACCGAACGACGGACCCCCCGGGACCTGCTGCCCGAGGGGCACCACCGGCACGCGCACGAGGAGGGACTCGCCCGTTCGACGGGAAAGGGTGCCGTTCAGCACCGGCTCCAGCTCCGGGGCGGCACTGTCCGGCGAGGCCAGCACCTGCTCCGCCAGGGCGGCCCGCGTCAGGTGCACCTGGATCCGATCTCCCGCGCCGAGCCCGTCGAGCTCCGTCGGCACCCAGGCGAAGCATCCCGAGAAGGCGACGCAGGCGACCGCGATGCCGATCCCGCGCCTCATTCGCCTCCGGGCACCACCGCGGCTCGCTGCGTGGGCATCAGGGACTCGAACTCCCGCGACGACCAATCCTCGTACAGCGCGAGGGCCTGCTCGCGGTCGTCCGTGAACGCGAGCGCGAGCATCAGGAGCAGGCGCGCCTTCTGGGGCATCATGTTGTTGCCGGCCGTGCGGAAGCGCTGGGTGCGCACGAACGCGACGCCGTGCTCCTCCTCCACCGCCTCCCGCGTGTCGTTGCTGACGCCGCCCCCGGCCGTCACGATCCCCGCCACGCCCCCGATGGCGAGCGAGAACACGGCTTCGTCCAGCTTCGCATCCTGATAGCCCATCAGGATCTCCACGCGGGGCAGATCCTCCTTCTCGATCGTCGACAGATCGAAGGGAGTCATCCAGCGCTCCGGGTTCTGGCAGTCCTGGACCCGGGGCGGCGCACGATGGCTGTGGATGGTGAGATCGTCCACCGTGCCCAGGATGCCGACCTGCCGCGAGACGAAGGTGTCGAGCCGGTTGTTGTCTCCCTTCCAGACGTCCTTGGCCGCATGGAACTCGTCGTTCAGCATGAGGACGGTCCCGTAGCAGTACGTCCGGCCGCTGGCCGCGAGCGTGATGGCGTTGAAGAGGTTCGCGTGCGCGTCCGTTCCGATCACGGTCCACGGCCGCATCGCCCCGGTGATCACGACAGGCTTCTGGCTCTGCACGGTGAGGTCCAGCCAGTACACGATCTCGTCCATCGTGCTGGTGCCGGACGTCACGACCACGGCGTCGGCCTCCTCGAGCGCCGATTCCACCGCCCGGGTGAGGTCGTAGTAGTCGTGGATCGTGTGCCCGCCGGATCCGCGGTTCGAGAACTGGACCGTGGAGACCCGCGCCACCGAGTCGATCTGGGGACGCAGCTCGTCGACCATGTCCGCGATCGGGATCTGACCCGAGTCGTAGTTCTGGAAGCTCGTGCGCGTCTCGGACTGCCCGGCGATCGTGCCGCCGGTCCCCACGACGATGACCCGGGGCAGCTCCTGCGCCGCGAGACCGCTCGCGCCACCGAGCACCAGCAGCGTCGTGGCGAGAAGCGCGAGCCCCCATCGTATCACGTTCATACTGGCCTACTCCTGGTCGTTTGAAGAGCGCCGGCCATGACCGTCAGCCGGGGAGGTTCGGATTGGCTTCGCGCTCGGACTCCGGAATCGGGAAGCAGCGATCGTCCGGCGCCTCGTCGAAGAAGGGGGTCGCGGCCCCGAAGTCCGGCAGCCCGGGATCGCCCGGCGTGCCCGCCGCCTCCCAGCGGCGCAGATCCCCCAGCCGCCGCGCTTCGAGCCACAGCTCGATGGCGCGCTCGTGCTTCAGACGGGTCCACGCCTCCTCCTCGGAGCCGGCGGTCCACGGCTCGAGGGCGACGCCGGTGAGGTCGCTGGTGAGCCCCGCACGCACCTCGTTGATCAGGTCGATCGCGTCCTCCCAGCCGCCCTCCCGGAGGAGCGCCTCGGCCCGGATCAGCATCATCTCCCGGCCGTTGGCGAGCTCGTAGTCGGCGCTCACGTTCGGGTACTTGAGCTGGATGTGCAGCGGAACCTGACCGTAGCCCGTGAGGGACGCCCCCGCGAACTGCTGCTGGGGGTGCGGCGTCCAGGGCACGCGCGGATCGCCGGTGGAGCCGTAGTAGTCGCCGGCCACGCCGGCATCACCCGTGCCCACGTACGTGTTCCACACGGAGTAGCCGGAGTACGGGTTCGCGATGCCGCCGTAGTAGAACATGTTGTAGGTGTCCTGATCGACACCCGATGCGTTCAGGTAGAAGGCGAAGTCGCGGGGCACGGCGGCGGCGTCCTCCGTGGCGCCGACCCAGTCGTCCAGCCACAGGCGCACCTGCGCACGGCCTGCGCGCGCCGCCATCCGGATGGCGTCGTCCGTGGCGACCTCCATGGCGCTCGTGAAGTGCGCCTCTGCGCGCTCGAAGTACCGGATGTTGGGCTCGGCCGGACCTCCGTCGAACACCGCCTCGCACATGTTCTCGCCGAGCACGCGATTCGCGTACCCCGCCCACACGTAGGCCTGGGCCAGGACGTCGGGGTCCACGCCCACCTCCGCGGGCGAGTACCGCCGGATCGCCTCCTCGGCGATGTAGCGGGCCTGGTGCGCGTTCTCCCACTGGACGTCCACCTCGTCGTCCGGCAGCGCTCCGGCCTGGATCAGCGGGGCGTGCCCGAAGTTTCCGCTCTGTCCGCCGGGGAAGACTTCGCGCGCGACCACCGCCCCGGTGTAGCCGATCTCGTTGACGGCGACCAGCAGCGTGCGGCCGGCTCCGTTCACGAGGGCCTGGTGTGCCGACGCGTCCGTGAGCGATTCGTCGTCGATCGGACCGGGGTTCAGGACGTCACAGCCCGAGAGCACCACGGCGAGGATCGGCAGAGCGAGGATCGGCAACCTGATGATCGGAAAACTATAGAGAGGCCTGATCATGGTCGGTCTCCTCAGAACGTGACGCGGAGAATGGCGCGGAGGCTGATCGGGACCGGTACGCGCTCGTTCGAGCCCAGCCCCGCCGAGTTGATTCCCTGATCTCCGAGCATCTCGGGATCCATCCAGGGGATCTCCTTCGTCCACATCCACGCGTTGTCCAGGGAGACGGTGAGCGCGGCATTGCTCACCTCCGCGGGCATCGCGAAGCCGAGCGGCACCGTGAGGCTGACACTCCTGAGCTTGAAGTAGTCCGCGTCCCACACGTAGTAGCCGCTCTCGTACAGCGAGGGCGTGCAGCGGCCTCTCCAGATGGCAGGGATCCCTTCCCGGAGCTCGATCGAGCTCTCGGGATCGACGTAGTAGGGATAGCAGAGCGGCGAGCGGACGGACCGCGTGATCGACATCGGGTTGATGTAGAGATGGTGCCCTCCGCGGTACTCGCCCGTCGCGGCGAGGAGGAGGCCGCCCGGCATCCGGATCGAGGTGTTCAGACCGACGTTCAGCGTCGGGAGCTGAGGTCCGTAGAGATGGTCGTCCACGGGATCCGGGTCGGCGATCTCGTTCGGGTTGGTCATCGACTCGTCGCGAACGACGGGGATGGGCTGACCCTCGATGATCCAGCCGCCGACCGCCTGGAACGGCGCGGTTCCTCCCAGATCGAGCACCTTCGACTCGTTCGTGGTCAGGTTCACGCCCAGGTCCCAGCCCCACGACTCGGTCTGCACCGGCGCCCAGTCGATCGCCGCCTCGAAGCCGCGGTTCTCCAGCTTGCCGACGTTCCGGAGCTGGCTGTTCGTGAACCCGCTCGTGGCGATCTGCGTGACCTCGAAGAGCGCCTCCGTCGTGACCTGGTGATAGTAGGTCAGCCTGGACTCGAGGCGGCCGTCGAGCCACGCGCCGTCGAGCCCGACCTCGAACTCGCCCGTCACCTCGGGACCGAGCTCCGGGTTGCCGACGTTCTCCGGAACGAACGCGGGCTGTCCGTCCCAGCCGATGCTGCTCCACGTCCGCACCGCGTCGAAGGCCCCCGGTGCGCGGCCGGAGCGGCCGTAGGCGGTGCGCAGCTTGATCGTGCCCCAACCGTCCTCCCACCAGGACTCGTCGGAGATCACCCACGAAGCGCTGGCCTTCGGGTACATCTGCAGCCCGAAGCCCTCGCCGAAGGCGCTGTTCCCGTCGACCCGGAGGCCCAGCGTCAGGAAGTACCGGTTGTCGAGATCGAAGACGTTCTGGAAGAAGAAGCCCGCGTTCCACACCTTCTGGCGCGACTCGGCCCCGCGACGGATGGCCGCCGAGTTCACGGTGGGGTTGGTCGCGCCGGGGAAGTCCTCTCCCCAGCCCTCGAGCAGGCGCTCGTCGTCCCCGACGGCCTGTCCGCCCCACGAGAAGCTCGAGCGTAGGCCGAGCACGTCGAAGGCGTACGTCCCGACGTAGTCGAGCGTCAGCAGTCGCTTCTGGTAGGTGCTGTTCAGCAGGCCACCGGGCGGGAAGAGCACCCAGCCGGCCGGTCGGAGGCTCCGCTGCTCCTGCAGCGAGTAGTCGTAGCCGACCGTGAGGCGGTTGGTCAGATCCGGGATCGGTGTGTAGGTGATCGTCGCACCGGTCGCGATCCGCTGGTTCTGATTGGTGAGCTCCCAGTCCAGGATCTGCGAGATGACGTCGGGATCGGCGGACCCCAGGTAGTTCTGCTCCGCACGGAAGGCGTTGAGCGTCAGTCCCTGTGCGTTGTTTCCGCCCGGCGTCTGGCTGAGATCGACGTTCGAGAAGCTCGTGTTCCACTGGATCTGCAGACCGTCGACGGGCGTGACGGTGAAGTTGCCGCGAACGCCCCAGTCCTCGCTCGCGTCGTTCGGCTGGATCCCGCGCTCCTTGCCGAACTGGCCGGAGATGAAGTACTGGAGGTTCTCACCGCCGCCTCGCACCGAGGCCGAGTATCCCTGCACCCAGGCGTTCCTCAGCCAGGGGTCCATCCGCAGGTAAGGCACCTCCGGCGTGCCGAACTTCCGGCTCCACCGGGTGCCCTGCTGGATCTCGGCCGTCCAGATGGGCGCGCCCGCGGCGCCTCTCTTCGTGAAGATCTGGATGACGCCGGCCGAGGCCTCCGTGCCGTAGAGCGTCGTGGCGGCCGATCCCTTGATGACCTCGATGCGTTCGATGTCGTTGGGATTGATGTGGTCGAGCACGCTGACGGCGAACTCGGCCCCGCGGTTGCTCGACTCGTCGAACATGTCGCCCACGGGATAGCCGCCGCTCATCATCCTGATGCCGTCCACGTAGATGATGGGCTGGTTGCTCATGCTGACGCTGGTGTTGCCCCGCAGCACGATGCGCTGCCCCTGACCCACCTCGCCGCCCCCGGCCATGATGTCGATGCCGGGCGCGGCCGCCTGGAGCATGGAGCCGACCTGGGTCGGCCGGCTCGGGACGTCCGCGACGTCGATCTGCTCGATCGTGCTCCCGATCTCGCGGCGCCGGGAGGCTCCGGCGGCTCCCGTGACGACGATCTCGTCCAGGCCGAGCGCCTCGGCCTGGAGCGCGAAGTTCACGGTGACGGTTCCGCCCGGCGTGACCGTGATCTGCTGGGTGGCTCCGGCCATCCCGATCCGCTCGGCCCGGATCTCGTGCGTGCCCGCCGGAACGTTCAGGATGAGGAACTGTCCGTTCTGGCGCGTAAGCCCGCCGAGGCCGGTGCCCGGCATGTAGACCTGGACTTCGCCCAGTGGTGCCAGGCTCGACGCGTCCGTGACTCGTCCCGTGATGCTTCCCGTGTCCTGGGCGAGTGCCGGGGCGCTCAGCGTCCCGGCGCTCATCAATCCGGCGAAGAGTGTCAGAGCGAGACACCGGACTGAACGGTCGCGTCGCATCATACCACCTCCAGCGAACGGGACGTGCAGATCGCATCACCAGAGCGACTGCTGCCGCAACGTACGGCGCTGGATCATAGAAATGCAAACTTCGTGCATGGGTATGCACGCATTGCCGCTGCAACCTCATGAGACGCGCTACTTTGGACGGACCCTGGCTCGCCTGCATGGACCTTCGGGCATGAGAACAGACGAGGGCCATAGTCCAGTTTATCCCGTATCCGGAACCAAGGCCCGCCGTGCGTTCAGGATCCCGCCTTGCCGCCTCCCCACCCCCGCCGCACTATCCCGCGTGCCCCCCCGCGCCACCCTCTCCGGGAGCCCACCACCATGACCCGCTGGACCCGTTCCCTCACCGGCTTCCTGAGCACGGCGCTGCTCGCGGCCGCCTGCACCGGTGACCAGCAAGCCACGTCCACCGCGGCTCCCCCCACCTTCCTCCCCGACTCCACCTGGCCCCAGCTCCCGGCCAACTGGGTGCTGGGCCCCGGCACGGGGATCTACGTGGACGACCGGGACCACGTGTGGGTGCTGCACCGCCCGGAGCGGATCACGGACGAGGACATGGCCGCGGCCGTCGACGCGTCGATCCCGGAGTGCTGCGAGAAGGCGCCCCCGCTGATCGAGCTGGACCCTGAGGGCCGGATCGTCGCCACCTACGGCACGATCGAGCGCTCGGAGGGGTGGCCGTACTTCCCGCACGGCGTCTTCCTCGATCACAACGACTTCCTGTGGGTCGGCAACGCCCCGCACCACACGCTCATGAAGCTGACGCGCTCGGGTGAGCACCTGCTCACGATCGGCGAGTTCGACCGGACGGGCGGGAGCCAGGACCCGGAGCTCCTCGGGGGCGCGGCGGACTACTGGGTGAACCCGGAGACGAACGAGCTCTTCGTGGCCGACGGCTATGACAACCGGCGGATCATCGTCTTCGACGCGGAGACGGGCGCGTTCCTCCGGCAGTGGGGCGCCTACGGCGACGAGTCGGACGACGCCTGGGTGTTCGACGGCGAGGAGGTGCTGCCGCCGCAGTTCAACCTGGTGCACGGGCTGACGGGCTCCCGGGACGGGCTGCTCTACGTCGCGGACGCGACCACGAGCCGCATCCAGGTGTTCCGGCTCGACGGATCGTTCGTCGCCGAGACCACGATCGACGGCCGCTCGCTCCCGGCCCGGATCACGGACGTCGCGCTCTCTCCGGATCCGGCGCAGCAGTGGCTCTACGTCGCAGACGGCCGGGACGACAAGATCTGGATCCTCCGGCGCTCGGACCTGGAGATCGTGGCCGAGTTCGGCAGCTCGGGCGCGGGATGGGGCCAGTTCGGGCGGCCCCACAACATCGCGACGGACTCCCGCGGCAACCTGTACGTTGCGGAGGCGCACCCGGGCCGGCGCTTCCAGAAGCTCGTGCTCGCGGAGGCCTCGGGCAGCTCCGACTGAGCCTCCCCGCTCGCACCCACGCAAGACGAGCGAGGGGCGCGCCGGCTCGAGACCGGCGCGCCCCTCTCTTCCTTCATCCCTCCCCGGCGTCCGGGGAGCGCGACCTCAGCTGCCGCTGGCGCTCAGGTTCGGGTTCGTCTCCACCTCCGACTCGGGAATCGGGAAGCACTGCGCGCGGGGCGCCGACGAGAAGATCGCCGAGTGCGCCTCGAAGTCCGCGAGCTCGATGTCCCCGGGCACCTGACCCTCGAACCTCCTCAGGTCTCCGAGGCGGCGCGCCTCGAGGTGCGTCTCGATCGCACGCTCGCGCATGTAGCGCGTCCACGCCTCCTCGAGCGACGCGGCGGGCCACGGCTCGAGGGGATCCCCGGTGTCGTCGGCCAGGACGGCCGTCCTCACGCCGTTGACGAGATCCATCGCGGCCTCCCAGTCCCCGGCGCGGAGGAGCACCTCCGCCTCGATGAGGCGCATCTCGCGCCCGCTCGCCATCCGGTAGTCGGCGTCCACGTTGTTGTACTTCTGGCTCTGGCTCCACGGCACCTGGCCGCCCGGATATCCCTGGAGCGAGGCGTTCGCCAGCGGGAAGTCGTCGTACTCCCGCCAGGCCACGCGCGGATCGTGCGTGTCCAGGTAGTAGTCGTAGTAGTACGTGTGGTGCATCGTGAACTGGCGATACGGCAGGTTCGCGTTCGACCAGTAGATGTGGTTCCGGCTGTCGACGTCGTCGCCGTCCGCGTCGACCACGAGCACGAAGTCGGTCGGCACCGTGCTCGCATCCGCGGCCGCGCCCGGATAGTCCCCGAGGAACAGGCGCACCTGTGCCCGTCCGGCCGTCGCCGCCATGATCTGCGCGTCGCTGGTGGCGATCGCGAGCGCATCCGTGAAGTGCTGCTCGGCCCGGCTCAGCGCGGCCGTGTACGGCTCCGCCGGCCCGCCGTCGAACACCACCTGGCACCAGTTCTCGCCGAGCATCCGGTTCGCGTAGCCGGCCCAGATGTGGGCCTGGGCGAGCGTCTCGGTATCGTAGGATTCCGCCACCGTGGTGAAGCGCCGGATGCCGTCCTCGGCGATGTAGCGGGCCTTCTGGGTGTCGTTCCAGTGTCCCCCGGTCTCGTCGTCCGGGAGCTGTCCGCCCTGCTGGCGGGACGTGATGCCGCCGGTGGTCTCGCCGCCGGGGAAGATCTCCCGCGCCACGACACCGCCGGAGTAGGCCACCGCGTTCATGGCCTCCACGAGCATCCGCTCCGCCCCGGTGACGAGCGCCTCGTGGGAACCGGGGAGATTCAGGAACTCGTCCCGTACCGGTCCGGGATTGGTCACGTCGCATCCCGCGACCGCGCCCGCGAGAAGCAGCACCGCGGCCGTGCGCGACTTCGCCTGCCAGCCGCCGCGCGGCGTGGAACCCCGCCCGAGCCTTGCTTCCGTGGATCTATCGAAGTGCATGATCAAGCCTCTCTCAGAAGGTCAGCCGGAGGGCGGCACGGAAGGTGATCGGCGTCGGCATCCGCTCCGTCTGCCCGAGGCCGGCGGAGTTCGCGCCCTCGTTCGAGAGCAGCTCGGGATCGCCCCAGGGGCTCTCGCGCATCCACGTGTACGCGTTGTTCAGCGAGAGCGTGAGCACGGAGCTGTCGATCTGGTCCGGGAACGCGAAGTCGACCGGGATCGTCGCCGTGACGCTCCGCAGCTTGAAGTAGTCGCCGTCCCAGAGATAGAAGCCGCCGCGCACGAGGTTCGGCGTGCAGCGTGCCCGCCAGATCGCGGGAATGCCGTCCTGCAGCGCGTTAGACGTCTCGGGCGTCTCGTAGTAGGGATAGCAGAGCGGCGAGCGGACTCCGCGCTCCACGGACATCGGGTTGATCTCGAGCCGGTTGCCGCCCCGGTACTCCCCGCGCGCGGAGAGCAGGACGCCCCCCGGCACGCGGACCGTGGTCGTCCCGCTGACCGTGTGGGTCGGGAGCTGGGGCCCGTAGAGATGGTCCGCCTCGATGACCGGGTCGCCGATCTCGTCGGGATTGGCCACGTAGTAGTCGCGGATCACCGGGACGGGCTGCCCCTTGATGATCCAACCCCCGAGCGCCTGGAACTCGTTGGCGCCGCCCAGGTCGAGCACCTTCGAGTGGTTCGTCGAGAGGTTCATGCCGACGTCCCAGCCCCACCGCTCCCGGTTGATCACGGCCGCGTCGAGGCTGAGCTCGATGCCCTGGTTCCGGACCTTGCCGATGTTCAGGAGCTGGTCCTGGCCGCCGAAGCCCTCGGAAGGCACCTGGCTGACCGGGAACAGCGCATCGTTCGTCTGCTGGTGGTAGAACGTGAACGTGGAGTTCAGCCGGCCGTCGAGCCACGAGGCGTCGAACCCGAGCTCCGTCTCCGACGTCACCTCGGGTCCGAGGTCGGGGTTGCCGACGTTCTCCGGCACGAAGGCGGGTCGCCCGCCGAGGCCCGGAGCGCTCCACGTGCGCACCGCGTCGAACGCGCCCGGAGCGCGGCCGGACTGGCCGTACGCCGCGCGCAGCTTCACCTGGCCCCACGATTCGTTCCAGAACGACTCGTCCGAGAGCACCCAGGACAGGCTCGCCTTCGGGTAGACCTGGAGCCCGAAGCCCTCGCCGAACGCGCTGTTGCCGTCCACTCGCACGCCGGCGGTGAAGAAGTACCGGTCGCTGATGTCGAGCACGTTCTGGACGAAGAAGCCCGCGGTCCAGACCTTCTCGCGGCTCTCCTCACCGATCTTGATCGACGCGGAGCTCACGGTCGGCTCGGCCGCCCCGGGGAAGTTCTCGCCCCAGACCTCCACCTCCCGGATCTCGTCGCCGACCGCCTGTCCACCCCAGCTCAGGTTCGAGGAGAGGGCGTCCGTCAGGTCGAACGCGAACGAGGAGACGTAGTCGAAGGTGAGGAGTCGCTTCTGCCAGACGTTGTTCTGGAGCGCCCCCTGCGGGAACATCGGGAACCCGTAGGGACGCAGGTTACGCGCCTCCTGCTGCGAGAAGTCGTACCCCACGGTGATGCGGTTCGTGAGGTTCGAGAACGGGGTGTAGGTGACGGTTCCGCCGGTCGTGAGGCGCTCGATCCGCTGCTGCAGATCGTAGTCGAACACCACCTTGAGGAGCTCGGGATCCTCCGAGGCGAAGTAGTTCCGCTCCCCGCGGAAGGCGTTCAGGGTGATGCCCTGGGAGTTGTTGCCCTCGGGCGTGTTCTTCTGCCACTGGTTGGCGTACGTCGTGTTCCACTGGACCTGCAGGTCCTCGCGCGGCGCGACGGTGAAGTTCCCGCGCACCACGTACTTCTCGAGCTGGTCGTTGGGCAGGATGCCCGTCTCGTCGTCGAGCTGACCCGAGATGAAGTACTGCAGGTTCTGACCGCCGCCCCGGACGGACAGCAGGTAGTTCTGCGCGTACGCCGTCTCGATGTAGGGATCCATGCGCATGTACGGCTCGGGCTCGACGCCCCACTTCGGGGTCCAGCCCAGCCCCTGCTGGATCTCGGCGTTCCACACGGGGGCGCCGACCGCGCCCTTCTTCGTGAAGATCTGGATCACCCCGGCCGACGCCTCGGTCCCGTAGAGCGTCGTCGCGGCCGAGCCCTTGATGACCTCGATCCGCTCGATGTCGTTCGGGTTGATGTTGTCGAGCGGGCTGGCCGTCACGTTCGCGCCGCGCCCCGGGCGGTACTCCCGCGCGGTCGTCTGCGGGAACGCGCCGCTCATCATCCGCACGCCGTCCACGTAGATGATCGGCTGGTTGCTCATCGACACGCTCGAATTGCCGCGGAGCACGATGCGCTTGCCGTTGCCGATGCCGCCGCCCACGCCCGTCACCGCGATGCCGGGCGCCGCGGACTGGAGCATGTCCGTCACCTGGGCGGGCCGGTCCGGCAGCTCGGCGATGTCGAGTTGGGCGATCGAGTTGCCGACCTCGCGCCGCCTGGAGGCGCCGGCGGTCCCGGTCACGACGATCTCGTCGAGTCCGAGGGCCTGCGACTCGAGGGCGAACACCACGTCGACCGTGCCGCCGCCGCTGACGGTCACCTCCTGCGACAGCGCGGCGTAGCCGATCCGTTCCGCCCGGACCTCGTGGGTGCCCGCCGGCACGTTGAGGATCAGGAACCGTCCGTCCTGGCGCGACAGGGCTCCAACCTGACTGCCGACCACGTAGACCTGCACTTCACTGATCGGGGCCCCGGACGACGCGTCCGTCACGCGCCCCGTGATGCGCCCCTCCTGCGCCTCGACGCTCGCCGCGCTACCCGCCAGCGCCACGAGCGCCGCGAAGGTCAGTCGGGAGTGTTGGAACCACCATCGCTGTCTTCTCATGCCCCCTCCGTTGATTCGGGCCGTGCTCTGGCACGTCCGCGCACCGGCGCTCGGGACCGATCCCCTCCGGTCGCCTCGCACCGGGACCCCCGCGCGGTCGTGCCTCCTGACGTCGCGGCGGTCGAGACCACCGGACGTGGTAAACGCATGATTATGACACGCAGGCGGGTGGCGGCGCCGGACCGCCGGCACCGACCACACCCCTCGATTTTCACTCCCTTAGCGCAGTGTACGGTTCGTGTGTGGCCCGCCGCAAGCCGGACCGGCGAGGTCGAAAGAACCTCGTTTCGGGGCATCTTCATGCAGGTCGTTCGGCACTTGCCCGCACGGTCCCGAACGTGGATCCGCAGAGGGGGGCGAGCCCCCCTCTGCGGTTTACCAGCGGGACGTTCCGAGCTGCTTCGTCCCGGCTCCTGCGTGTCTAGAAGGTGATCCGCAGATTCATCCGGAACGTCCTCGGCGTGGGCAGTCTGTGACTTCCGATGCCCAATCCGTCGGTCGGTGAAGCATCCGCGTCCCGCCGTACGTTTCCGCCCGCCTCGGGATCGCCGAACGGCAGGTCTCTCATCCAGAGGTACGGGTTCTCGAGCGACAGCGTGAGCACCGCACCGGTGATCCGATCCGGCATGAGGAAGTCCACGGGGACGCTGGCCGTGATGTCACGCAGGCGGAAGAACGTCATGTCCCACCAGTACGCGCCGTTGATGAGCGACGGCGTGCAGCGTGCGCGCCAGAGGGCGGTCGTGTTCGGCTTGAGCTCGAGGGACGTGACGAGCGGGTCCTGACTGACGATCCCCTGGGGATGCAGGTAGTGCGGGTAGCAGAGCGGCGACCGCACGCCACGGGCGACGGAGAAGTAGTCTTCCTGGATGTAGTGCCCCGTGCGGTACTCACCGCGCGTCGAGAGCGCGATGCCGTACGGGAGACTCACGGTGGTGTTGACACCGACCGTGAGCGTGGGCTGCGAGGGGCCGATGATGTTGTCCGTTCCGGTATAACGGACACAGTCGGTGGTGATCGACTCGCTGCACGCCACGCTCCGCGTGAGCACCTCGTCCGGATTCGCGACCTCGACGTCCCGCCACACCCCGATGGGCTGCCCTTCCATGACGGTCACGCCGATCGTGCCCTGCTGACTGCCGGACCCGACGACGAAGGGCGCGAGCCCGCCCATGTCGAGCACCTCGGAGCGGTTGGTGCTGATGTTCAGGCCGAGGTCCCATCCCCAGCTCGCGCTCCGCACCGGGGAGCCCTCGAGTGCGATCTCCCAGCCTTCGTTGAGCATCTCCCCTACGTTGAGGCGCTGCTCTCCGCCGAATCCCTCCGACGGGACCTGGGCCACGTTGAAGAGCGCCTCGCTCGTCACCTGTCGGTAGTACGTGACGATCGCCGACAGGCGGTCGTTCAGCCATGCTCCATCGAAGCCGGTCTCGAATTCCGTCGTGACCTCCGGCCCCAGGTCCGGGTTGCCGATGTTCCGCGGGACGAAAGTCGGATTGCCCAGCAGAGAGCGGGCCTCCCAGGTCCGCACCGCGTCGAAGACGCCGGGCGCGCGACCCGACTGCCCCCATGCGGCCCGGAGCTTCACCGTGCCCCATCCGTCGCGCCACCACCCTTCGTCCGATGCGACCCACGAGAAACTGGCCTTGGGGTACGTCTGGAGCCCGAAGCCTTCTCCGAAGGCGCTGTTGCCGTCTACGCGCGCGCCGACGGTGAGGAAGTATCGATCCCGGAAGTCGAAGATGTTCTGGAAGAAGAAGCCGGCATTCCAGATCTTCGAGCGGGACTCGAAGCCTTGCGTCAACGCGGCAGAGCTCACGGTCGGATAGCGCGCGCCCGGGAAGCGCTCGCCCCATTGCCCGTGCGTGCGCTCGTCCTCACCGACCGCCTGCCCGCCCCAGGAGAAGCTCGAGCGTAGATCGTCGCCGAGGTCCAAGCGGTAGGTGCCGACGTAGTCGAAGTTCAGGAGGCCGACGCGCAGCGTCTGCACCAACAACCCGCCCTGGGGGAACAGGACGAACCCGTACGGGCGCATGTTCCGAATTTCTTGAAGCGTGAGATCGTATCCGATGGTCACCCGGTTCGTGAGATTCTCTGTCGGCGAGTGCGTCACCGTGCCGCCAGTCGTGAACCGCTCGAAGTCCTGGTCGAAGTCCCAGTCGAGGAGCTTCGCGATCTCGTCGAAGTTCGGCCCGCCGAAATAGTTCACTTCGCCTCGCCACGTATTGAGCACGATGCTCTGGGCGTTGGACGAGGTCGGCGTATTCCTCTGCCAGCGTGTGGAATAGGCGGTGTTCCAGTCGAACTGCAGATCGTCGGCCGGCGAGAAGGTGAAGTTCCCGCGCACGTTCCACTGCTGCAGGGAGTCCGACGGGAGGTTGCCGTCCTGCTGCTGATACTGGCCAGACACGAAGTACTGGAGGTCTCCGCCACCCCCGCGCACGGACGCGCTGTAGGTCTGGTGCCAGCCGTTGCTGAGCCAGGGATCCATGCGTGCGTACGGCTCCGGCTCGACGCTGAACTTCGGGACCCACTGAATCCCCTGGCCCGTCTCCAGCGTCCACACGGGAGCACCGGTGATGCCGCGCTTGGTGAAGATCTGGATCACCCCGGCGGACGCCTCGGTCCCGTAGAGCGTCGTCGCCGCGGATCCCTTGATGACCTCGATGCGCTCGATGTCGTTGGGATTGATCTGATCGAGCGCACCAGGCACCACGCCGGCGGCACGGCCACTGAAGTCCGGCGAGTTCCCGAAGTTCCCCGCCGTGTTCATCATGCGCACGCCGTCGATGTAGATGATCGGGTCGTTCCGCATCGAGACCGTGTTGACGCCGCGCAACCGGATCGACGAGGCGTTCCCCAGCTCTCCGCTCCCCGGCAGAATCGAGATCCCGGGCGCCGAGGAGGCGAGCGCCGCTCCTACGGTCGCGGGCCGCTGCTGGAGGTTCGAGATATCGATCTGGTTGATCGTGCTTCCGACCTCCCGACGCCGCGCTGCCCCTGCCGTGCCGGTCACGACGATTTCGTCGAGCCCGAGCGCGGTGGTGCTCATCGAGATCTGCACGTCGGCGGTCTGACCCGGGCCGACCGTCACCTCCTGTGACGCCGACGCGAGACCGATCCGCTCCGCGCGCAGCACGTGCGTGCCCGGAGGAACGTTGAGGATGAGGAACCGGCCGTTGGTCCGGGTCAGCGAACCGACCGACAAGCCCTCGAGGTAGACCTGGACCTCGCTCAGCGGAGCACCGGAGGTGGCGTCGGTGACGACACCCCCGATTCTACCGGATTCCTGGGCGTCGGTGCCGACGGGCGTGCTCGCGACGGACATCGTCAGGACAAGGACTGACACGACGACCCGGCACCACGAGCCGGCTCGGGTAGCGGGTCGCTCGGACGGCCGCCGTGGACCTGAAATCCGTGAGATCGACGTCATGATGCCCCCACTCAATTCAGGTTCGGGTTCGTGAGGCGCTCCGTCTGGGAAATCGGGTAGCACCGGGAGAAGGGCTGATTCCAGAGCGTGGGGGAGAGTGATTCGAAGTCCGGGATGTGCGGATCGCCCGGCGTGCTCGACTCCTCCCACCGACGGATATCGAAGAGCCGTCGCCCCTCGCCGAAGAGCTCGAGCGCCCTCTCGCGCTTCAGGGCGGTCCACGCCTCCTCGGCCGTGCCCGGCACGTACGCCTCGAGGGGGTCGCCCGTGTGGTTGCTGGTATACAGGGCCCGGACCTCGTTCAGCAGGTCGACGGCCCCTTCCACGTCGTCGTTCGCGAGGGCGGCTTCGGCGCGGATGAGCAGCATCTCCCGCCCACTGGCCAGGTTGTACGGCGTGTTCACGTCCGTGAACTTCACCTGGTAGCTCCAGGGGACGATCCCGAACCCGGTGAGACTCGAGGTCCCGTTGGGAAAACCCGGATTCGTCCGCCACTCGGCGCGCGGGTCACCCGTGTCGGTGTAGTAGTCGTAGAACGCCGTGAAATTCATCGTATAGATGCGGTACGGCGTGTTCGCGACCTGCCAGAACATCAGGTTCCGCGTCGAGACCTCGTTGCCGTCCGCGCTCGCCTGCCAGACGAAGTCCACGGGGACCTCCGCGGCGTCGGCCGCCGCTCCGGTCCAGTCTCGGAGCCCCAGACGCGCCTGCGCCCGTCCCGCGTGCGCGGCGTCGCTGAGGCGATCGGTGGTCGCCATCCCGATCGCGCTCGCGAAGTGCTCCTCCGCGCGCGCGAACGCCTCCGAGCCGGGCACCGCCGGCCCGCCATCGAACGTCACCTCGCACCAGAGCTCGCCCAGGATCCGGTTGGCGTGTCCCGCCCAGATGTGCGCTTCGGTCACGACCTCGGGCGCGGCCTCCACGCCGGGAAGCGCGAAGCGGCGAAGGGCTTCCTCGGCGATGAAGCGGGCCTGCTGGATGTCCGCCCACACGCCCTCGGTTTGGTCCGGCAGGAGCTGTCCGGCCTGGATCTGAACCGTCGCGCCGCCCGTCGTCTCACCGCTCGGCAACACTTCGCGGGCGACGACGGCGCTCAGGTAGGCGAGGAGGTTCACACCCTCCGAGATCTTGGTGTGCGCGCCCTGCACGAACGGCATGTGCGAGGGCGGATCGGTCAGGAACTCGTCCTGCACGGGCCCGGGATTGATGACGTCGCACCCTGCGGCCAAGAGGGACCCGATACAGAGCGCCGCGGTCCGGATCAGCGCCCCCGGACTCGCTCCCGATCGCGCTGACCATCCCTCCGTCTGTTGCTCAGACACCATGCCACCTCCACTCATGAGACAATCGGAATCACCGGATGAGGACTGCGGGGATTCGGGACGCATCTATCCGGGGGTGGGGGGAGGCACCCCGAGCGATGTCGTCGACGGTCGACTCGCCGACGAACGGCAGCAGACGTAGCGCTTCGACTACCCGCGCGTGCGGGTCAACACGCGCGGGTCAGCAATAGACGCAGTCGAAGTTCAGGGTCGCACCAAGGCTGAGCAGGTGCTCGATGATGTCGGGGAACGGCGGCGCGCCCAGGGACACCGGGCCGTTCGCCATGTCCGCGGCGCTCTGACCGGAGCGGGAGATCGCGGTCGGATCGGCACCGTGCTCGAGCAGGTAGTCGATCACGTCGCGGAAGCCTCGGCCGGCGGCGTGATGGAGCGGCGTGTAGCCGTAGAAGTCTCTCTGGTTCACGTCCGCGCCGAGCTCCTCCACCAGGAAGCGCAGCGCGGGGATCCATCCGTCGGGCACGTGCCGCTGCGAGTTGCCGGCCCGGGCCACCTGGGTTCCGCCGTATCCGGACACGACGTGGATCGGGTAGACGCCGGGGCCACCCGGCGGGATGGGGGGAAGGCCGGACCGGTCCTCGAGCTTGTCGATCTCCGGGGGCGGCATGTCGATGAAGTACTGCTCGCGTCCCGCCGGCTTGTAGGTCGGGATGTTCGGATCGGCGCCGTGCGCGAGAAGGAGCTTCATCGCGTCGAGATCGAGCGCGTGGGCGGCCCGGAAGAAGGGCGTCGCCCCCCACGTGTCCAGGCCGAGGCGGCTGAACGTGTACTCCATGTAGAAGAGGTGCTTCTTCAGGCGCACGTTCACGTCCGCGCCCTCCTCGATCAGGGCCTTCATGACGTCGAGGTAGGTGGCGTTCTGCTGCAGGTACGCCTGGGGCTGCGGATACCGGGACTTCGGAGCCCACTGCGCGTTGAGCACCGCGTAGAGGGGCGTCGTCCCGGCGTCGCTCGCCTGGTTCGGGTCCGCGCCCGCCGCGAGGAGCTCGAGCGCGAGGTCGAAGTGGCCGTTGATCGACGCCATGAGCAGCGGCGGCGTCAGGTCCCCGGCGCTGGGCTGGTTGATGTCCGCCCCGTTCTCGATGAGCAGGAAAGCCGCCTCCCGGTGTCCTTCGCGCACGGCGTGCAGGAGGGCGGTCAGCCCGCCCTGGTAGCCGACGAGATCCGCGAATCGCAGGGACCGTCCCTCGAGCTGCACCTGGTGCCAGTCGACGCGTTCGATCTCCGTCACCTCGAGCTCGTCGAACTGCTTCGACGCCTGCACGGCCAGCGCGACCTCCTCCGGCGTCGGCACCCAGCGCACGGGGTCGGGCGACAGCGCCCGCAGGGAATCCATGACCTCGTTGCGCCGCTGCCGTGCGAGCTGGTCCTGCGCCGCACGGTCCGGGATCGGGAGCACCCGGGTGGTGATCGACGGGTCGGCGCCGTGCTCGAGGAGCACCTCCATGGCGTCGGTCCGGTTCTCGGAGGCGGCGAACATGAGCGGGGTCTGACCCCACTCGTGCTCGCGGGCGTCCACCTCCGCGCCCGCGCGGACCAGCGCCTCCACCGCCGCCGCGCTTCCCGTGCCGGCAGCGAAATGCAGCGCGGTGGTGCCGGAGATGTCCCTGCGCGCGTTCGGGTTCGCGCCCGCATCGAGCAGGGCCCGGAGGACGTCGTCGCGACGCTCCTCGGCCGCGATCAGGAGCGGGGTGTAGCCGCCGAGCCGCGTCACCGGCTCGAGGTCCGCACCGGCGGCGATCAGGACGCGCGCCATCTCGAGGTCGCCGAGATCCGCGGCCCAGTGGAGGGCGGTCATGCCGTCTCCCTGGGCAGCGTTCACGTCCATGCCGCGGCCCACGAGCTCCTTCACGGCTTCGCGGTCCCCGGCCATGGCCGCATCCGCGACGGGCGCCTCCGGGGGGACGTGCCCGAGCAACGCGAGCAGGCACATGCTGCCGAGGACTCTGCGAAACCCTCCCGGGACCCTGTTCATCGTTGGCTCTCCTGGCCTGGTCACGTCAGCTGGCGCGGGACGTCCCGCCGGGCAGCGGGAACTCGCCGGTGCTGTCCCCGAAGCTCGAGACGTCGTCGAGCCCCAGGCGGTGCAGCAGTGTGAGCATCACGTTGGCGAGCGGCGTTCCGTCCGGAGCCTGGAGGTGCTGGTTCCCGCCCAGCTGGCCGTTCGCCCCGCCCATGACGAGGAACGGAACGCGCCGGTGGTTGTGCACGTTCGGGTCGCCCATCGGAGATCCGTAGATGACCATCGTCTTGTCGAGCAGCGTCCCGTCGCCCTCCTGCACGTCCTTCAGCTTGTCGAGCAGGTAGGGGAGCATGCTCACGTGGTACTTGTTGATCTTGTTGAACTCCAGGATCTCCGCTTCCTGGGCGCCGTGGTGCGAGGCCGGGTGGAAGCCCCGGTCGCATCCGCTCTCCGGGTACACGCGCCCGGAGGAGTCCCGCGCCATCTTGAAGCTGAACACGCGGGTCATGTCCGACTGGAAGGCGAGCGCCTTGAGGTCGGCCATGAGCTGGAAGTGCTCGCTGAAGGAGTCCGGCACGCCCGCGGGCGCCTCGGGGAGCTCCCGCACCTCCCCGCTCGTGTTGCGGGCCTCCACGAGGGAGATCCGCCGCTCGATCTCCCGGACGTCGCTCAGGTACTGGTCGAGGCGGTTCCGGTCCGCCGCCCCCAGGGATCCCTCGAGCTCCGACACGCGATCGAGGATCGCGTCGAGCACGCTGCGGTTGGCGAGCCGCCGCTCCCGGCGCTCCTGCTCGGTCGCGCCGGCCCCGAACAGCTGCTCGAAGGCGACGCGCGGATCCCGGATCAGCGGGAGCGGCTCGGTCGGAGACGCCCAGCTCAGCGAGTCGGTGTAGACGCACGTGTAGCCGTACGCGCAGCCGCCGGCCTGGTTGATGTTCTCGATGCAGAGCTGCATCGAGGGGATCGGCGTGTCCTGGCCGAACCGGTGCGCGAACATCTGGTCCAGCGAGGTTCCGACGTACACGTCCGAGCCCTCGGTCTGCTTCGGATGGGCCTGCGTCAGGAACACGGCCGTCGAGCGGAAGTGGTCGCCGCCGATCTCCGGAGGCTGGAAGGCCTCCGCCATCCGGCAGTCCGTGTTGCTCACGATGAGCAGGTGCTGCCGATAGGGATCGAGCGGGGACAGCGCCGAGGGCGTCAGGTCGAAGTCGCTGCCGACCTCGGCGGGCGCCCACAGGTGCTGCGTGGCGCCCCACACGTTGCATCCGGCGGCGCCGTGGGAGTTCTCGATCGCGATCAGGCGCGTGTGTTGGAGCTCACGCTTCGCCCGCATGACGCCCGGGCCCGACGGCAGCATGGCGTCCAGGAACGGGAGGGCGACGGTGGCGCCCATACCCTTCAAGAACGTGCGGCGTTGGAGATGCTTCCCGCTCAAGAAGGTCATCATCGTGCTACTCCTGACGCAGAGTTGGATGATCTCTTCGAAAGTCCCTTCATGGGTGACTACTCGTTGCCCTGCGCGTCCGCCGCGCTCGACGCCGAGCGTTGCTGGAACGCGGCCGTCTTCACGATGCCCAGCACGTAGTCCGACATGCGGTGCCCCTCGCTCCCGGCGCTGTTCACGATCTCGCGGATCGCCGGCTGGTCGTAGTACGCGACGCGCCGGCCGAGCGCATAGGCCATCAGGTTCGCCGTGAAGTTCCGGAGGAGCGGAACCGGACGCCGGAGCAGCGCCTCCCGCAGATCCTGGGGGCTCTCGAGCGGGGAGCCGTCGTAGAACTCGCCGCGCGTGTCGAGCGGCGCCCCGTTCTCGCGGATACGCCACTCTCCCGTGACCTCGAAGTTGTCGAGCGCGAGTCCGATCGGATCGATCACGTTGTGACAGGACGCGCAGGCCGGGTTCGCCCGGTGCAGCGCCATCCGCTCGCCGGTCGTGAGCAGCCTCCCGCCCTCGGCGCCGGCGACCTCCTCGAGATCCGGCACGTTCGGGGGCGGGGGCGGAGGCGGAGAGCCGAGCAGCACCTCCATCACCCACTTTCCGCGCAGCACGGGCGAGGTGCGGCCCGCGTGGGACGTCAGGGTGAGGATGCTTCCGTGACCGAGGATCCCGGCGCGCCGCGAATCCGGGTACTCCACGCGGCGGAGGTCGTCCCCCACGACGCCCGGAATCCCGTAGTGGCGGGCGAGCCGCTCGTTCAGGAACGTGTAGTTCGCGTTGAACAGCTCGAGGACGCTCCGGTCCTCTCGCACCAGATAGGTGAAGAAGGCCTCGGTCTCCCGGAGCATGTCCATCTTCAGCTGCTCGTAGAAGTCCGGGAACATCAGCCGGTCCGGATTCACCTTCTCGAGATCCTCCAGACGCAGCCACTGGGAGGCGAACCGGGTGGCGAGGGCCGACGCCTTCGGGTCGGCGAGCATCCGGCGCGCCTGCGCCAGCAGACCTTCTTCCCGGCTCAGCTCCTTCGCCGCGGCGGCGCGCAGCAGCTCCTCGTCCGGGGGAGCCCCCCAGATGAAGAACGACAGACGGGACGCGAGCGCCTCGTCCGACAGACGCTCGTAGGGGGCGTCGCCCTCGGCCGGCGCGGCCGCCTCCAGCCGGAAGACGAAGTCGGGCATGGCCAGGATGCCCTGGATCGCCATCCGGACGCCCTCCTCGAAGCCGTCGTTGCGCGCGCCCTGATCGTAGAGCTCCATCAGCGAGGCGTGCGCGCTCTCGGAGACGCCGCCCCGGAAGGCCCGGCGCGCGAGCCGGGAGACGATCGCCTCGGCACACGGGCGCTCCTCGGCCGCCGTCTCGGGTCGGCACGTGAAGATCCGCTGGCGGCTCGGGGTGTCCTCGGAGATCTCGCGCGCGTCGTACGGACCGAGGATCACCATGTCCTTGATGTGCGCCAGCGACGTGATCCCGTAGCCGTTGACCCCCACCTGACGGTCCACGAGTGACCACTCGAAGGGCGAGATCAGGTTCTCCTTCGGACCGTCGGCCTCCTTGATGAAGGCGGCCGTCACGCGGCGCGGCCCTCCCAGGATGAAGATCGGCTCCGTCTCCATGCTGGCGCTGTTCGGATCCGACGTGCTCAGCCACCGGTCGACGTCCAGGAGCGCCACCCGCTCTCCGTCGACGGAGATGTCGATCTGCTCACCGGGCGTGATGCGGCCGAACATCTCGCCCATGGTCGTGTGCTCGAACCACAGACGCAGCCGGTACTCGCCGTCGGCCGGGAAATTGTGGACCACCGAGATCCCGCCTCGCGTCCCACGCGGAGCGCCGGGGACGCGCTCCCACTGGCTGACGTAGCCGGAGTTCGTGTAGGTGATCGAGTTCGGACCGGGCGTGCCCGAGCCCACCGCCAGACGGCTGACCTGGTCGGCCGCCCTGAGGTACGCGTCGAGCACCGACGCCGAGAGCATCTGCACGTCGGCGATGTTGTCGAAGTTGGCGCTCTTCGTGTCGAGCGGGAGGAACGCCCCCGCGTCGATGTCCAGATCCAGCAGGTGCTTGACGGACGCCGCGTACTCGGCCCGGTTCAGGCGCTGGAACGGGCGGGCGCCGGGGTTGGGCTCGGCCGCCGCCGCGGCGTCGAGCCGCTGCTCGATCGCCTCGACCAGCGCGAGCGCCGAGTCCGCAGGCGGGCGTCGCGCCCCCGGTGGCGGCATCATGCCGAGGCGGAGCTTGCCGACGACCGCCTCTCCCGTCTCGGGATCGTCGGCCACGGCGTCCAGGCGGAAGCCCTCCAGGGAGAGCCCCGCGGTCAGGCGGCGCGCGTTGTGGCAGCGGACGCAGTAGTCCTCGACGACGCCGTCGAGCGCGGGCTGCGCCACTTCGATCGGCAGGTGCGCGGAGGTGGGAAGCGGTCCCGCGGAGTCGGGTCCCGGGCCGGGAGCCACGCGCACTCCCGGAACGAACGGGATCATCCCGATAGCCGCGAGTGCCAGGAGAGGCAGAGGTGTGCGCACGGACAGCCCTCTGTGTGCTGGAAGTCCGACAGAGCGGCGATCACGAGCGACTCACGCGCGCGTCACCGTCGCGCGATCCTCGCCGAGGCGCCCCGGGCCTGTCGGCCGCGAGACCCTCTGTGACAGTCGTCCCTATCTAGAAAAAATCCCCACGAGCGAGCCGGGGGGATATGCGATCCAGCAGAGGGATCGTGCGCAGCGATGAACTGCGTACGATGCCTTCTCGCAGACTACGGCGCGGTCCGGCGGCACGCAACCACGTGGTCCTGCCCCGTGGAAGATTATGCAACAACCGAGCCAGTCGGCGGCACGGCGAAACGCCGCGAGAGACGCCCCCGCACGGCCGATCGCGCCCCCCTCCCTGACGCTCCTCCCCCGTTCCCGCTACCTTTGCCGCGGCGGAAGACCCACGGACGGCCCCTCGGCCGCGACTCCGCCTCCTTTCTCGCCCCGACCTCGCGCGCCGGATTTCCCGGCCGGCCGTCGGGCGCCTCTCCACGGGACCATCCCTTGGCTTTCACAGCACTCGAGTTGCACCCGGCCCTCCTGAAGGGGGTCCGGGACCTGGGCTTCGCACGCCCCACACCGATCCAGACCGAAGCGATCCCGCACGCCCTCGCGGGCCGCGACCTGCTCGCCTGCGCGGCGACGGGGAGCGGCAAGACCGCGGCGTTCCTCCTTCCCCTCCTGCACCGCCTGGCGGACCGGCCGCGCGGGACCACGCGGGCCCTCGTGCTCGCCCCGACCCGCGAGCTCGCGCTCCAGATCCTGGACGACCTGCAGGGCCTCGCGCGCCACACCCGCCTCCGCGCGGCGGCCGTCCACGGCGGCGTCGGCATGAAGCCGCAAGAGGAGGCGCTCCGCTCGGGGGTCGACGTGATCGTCGCCACGCCGGGCCGCCTCCTCGACCACTTCCGTGCCGGCTACGCCCCGCTCTCGGGCCTCGAGATCCTCGTCCTGGACGAGGCCGACCGGATGCTCGACATGGGCTTCCTGCCGGACATCAAGCGGATCCTCCGGCACGTCCCGCGCCCGAAGCAGACGCTCTTCTTCAGCGCGACGATGCCGCCCGAGATCGAGGCGCTCACGCGCGAGATCCTCAAGGACCCGGCGAAGATCGCGCTTCAGCGGAAGGCGGCGCCCGCGCGCGGCGTGACGCAGGCCGCCTACCCGGTTCCGTCCGCGCTCAAGAGCGAGCTGCTGGTGGCGCTCCTGCAGCAGGGCGTCATGAACGAGGCGCTCGTGTTCACGCGCACGAAGCACCGGGCGAACCGGCTCGCCAAGGTGCTCGAGCGGAACGGGATCAGCGCGGAGCGCATCCACGGCAACCGCTCGCAGACGCAGCGCACGAAGGCGCTCGCCGGCTTCAAG
>CAZOYA010000012.1:0-32067 GCA_964583815.1 uncultured Gemmatimonadaceae bacterium
GCGACGACCGGCGGCGCACCCACGACATGCACACGGCGCTCTGGATCCCGGACCTGTTCATGAAGCGCGTCGCCGAGCGCGGACCATGGACGCTGTTCTCGCCGGACGAGGCGACGGGGCTGCACGACGCCTGGGGGGCCGCCTTCGAGGAGCGATATCTGGAGCTCGAGTCCGCCGCGGTGCGCGGGGAGCTGCGCGTCCATCGCACGGTCGAGGCCGAGGATCTCTGGCGCCGCGCCCTCTCCCGTCTCTTCGAGACCGGCCACCCCTGGATCACGTTCAAGGACCCGTGCAACGTGCGCTCGCCGCAGAACCATTGCGGGGTCGTGCACTCGTCGAACCTGTGCACGGAGATCACGCTCAACACGAGCATCGACGAGGTGGCCGTCTGCAACCTCGGCTCGGTGAACCTGCCGGCGCACTGCGGTCCCGGCGGGCTCGACCGCGACACGCTCGCAGACACGATCCGCACCGCCGTGCGGATGCTCGACAACGTCATCGACATCAACTACTACACGGTGCCCCGGGCGCGCCGATCGAACCTGCGGCACCGCCCCGTGGGTCTCGGCATCATGGGGTTCCAGGACGCCCTCTTCCGGCTCCGTCTGCCGTACGGCTCGAAGGAGGCCGTGCGCTTCGCGGACGAGAGCATGGAGCTCGTGAGCCACCTCGCGCTCTCGGCCTCGTGCGACCTGGCGGCCGAGCGAGGCCCGTACGAGAGCTTCCGCGGCTCCCTGTGGAACCGGGGCGTGCTGCCCATCGATTCGATCGCCGCGCTCGAGGCGGAGCGCGGCGGGCACCTGCGCCAGGACCGTGGCTCGACGTTGGACTGGGACTCGCTCCGCGAACGCATCCGGAGCACGGGCCTCCGCAACTCGAACGTGCTGGCCATCGCGCCCACCGCCACGATCTCGAACATCTGCGGCGTGAGCCAGAGCATCGAGCCGCTCTACCGGAACCTCTACGTCAAGTCGAACCTGTCCGGCGAGTTCACCGTGGTGAACCCGTACCTGGTGGCCGATCTCAAGGAGCGGGGACTGTGGGACGCCGTCATGATCAGTGACCTCAAGCTGCACGACGGCTCGGTGGCCGATATCGCGCGGGTGCCCGCCGATCTCAAGGCGCTGTACGCCACCGCGTTCGAGATCGACTGCACCTGGCTGGTGGAGGCCGCATCGCGGCGGCAGAAATGGATCGATCAGTCACAGTCCCTGAATCTCTACGTGGACCGCCCCGAGGGAGCGCTCCTCGACCGTCTGTACAAGCTCGCCTGGGAGCTCGGCCTCAAGACGACCTACTACCTGAGATCGCAGGGCGCGACGGCTGTCGAGAAGAGCACGCTCTCCGGGACGGACGGGAGGCTGAACGCCGTCCCCCTCGAGGATGGAGGAGGAGGGGGAAGCCCGGCCCTAGCCACCGCGTGCATCCTCGACGAGGCCGATTGCGAGGCGTGCCAGTGAGCGGCCCACGGGCGGCGCCCGACGGCGCACGCCGGAACGGCCCCCCGGACGCCAACTCCGGCCTCGGCTCGATCGAACGACACGCCGAGCGGGTGCGGGTCGACGAGAAGGCGATGATCAACAGTCGGGCGGACGTCAACCAGCTCCTGCCGCTCAAGTACCACTGGGCATGGGAGAAGTACCTGGCGGCGTGCCACAACCACTGGATGCCCACCGAGGTGCCGATGCAGGCCGATATCGCGCTCTGGCGCTCGCGCGACGGCCTCACCAGTGACGAGCGGACGCTCGTCAAGCGCAACCTCGGGTTCTTCGCCACCAGCGAGTCGCTCGTGGCCAACAATCTCGTGCTCGCGGTCTATCGGCACCTGACGAATCCGGAGTGCCGTCAGTACCTGCTCCGCCAGGCGTTCGAGGAGGCGGTGCACACGCACACGTTCCAGTACGTCTGCGAGAGCCTCGGGCTGGACGAGGGCGAGCTCTTCAACATGTACCGGGAGATCCCGTCCATCACCGACAAGGCGGCGTGGGCGCTCGAGCACACGCGTCACCTGGAGGATCCCTCGTTCCGGACCGGCACGACCGAGCGGGACCGTCTCTTCCTACTGGACCTCGTCGCGTTCTATGTCGTGTTCGAGGGCATCTGGTTCTACACCGGGTTCGCGCAGATCCTGTCTCTCGGACGTGCGAACAAGCTCGTCGGCATCGCGGAGCAGTACCAGTACATCCTGCGGGACGAGTCGCTCCACCTGAACTTCGGAGTGGACGTCATCAACCAGGTCCGCCGGGAGAATCCGCACCTGTGGACGGCACCCTTCGAGGCCGAGGTCCGCCAGCTCCTCGGGGAAGCGTGCGAGCTCGAGGCGGCCTACGCCCGGGACACGCTGCCCCGGGGGCTACTGGGGCTCACCGCCCCGCTGTGCGAGCGCTACGTCCGCTTCATCGCGAATCGCCGTGCGCGGCAACTCGGCATGGAACCGCTCTTCGAGCCGGCCGGGAACCCGTTCCCTTGGATGAGCGAGCTCATGGACCTGCGGAAGGAGAAGAACTTCTTCGAGACGCGGGTGACCGAGTACCAGAAGGCCACGCTGCAGTGGTGAGGCCCGGGAGGCGGGGGCGGACGTGGCATCGCGTGCCGACCCCGCCTCCCGCCACGCGGTCAGGGTCCGGTGGCCTCGGCCGGCGGCGCGGTGCCGGAGGCGCCCGGGGAAGGCGTGCGGGGATACGGCGCACCGGAGAGGGGCGGCACCTCCGTGGGTTGTCCGTGCCCGTCGAGGGCGACCATGACGAAGCGCCCCCTGGTGCCGGCGCGCCGATCTCCGGTGAGGAGGTCCTCGGCGGTCAGTTCGACCTCCACGGTCATCGACGTCCGTCCGGTCGCCACCACGCGCGCGACCAACTCTACGAGCTGGCCCTGCCGAACGGGCAGGTGGAAGTCGACCCCCTCGCTTCGGGCCGTCACGACATGGCGGCGGGCGTGGCGGGATGCGGCCACGAATGCGGCCCGGTCCATCAAGGCCAGCGCTTCCCCTCCGAACAGCGTCCCGTAGTGGTTCGTCTGCCCGGGGAAGACCATCTCCACCATCCGGGTCTCCGTCGGAATGCGCGATCCATCGCTCATTGCTCGTCCCCTCGCTCGAGTGTGGAGCGGGGACGGCGCGCGGCATGGGGCCGGAAGGATCTCGTCGGCCCGGGGCCGCAGCACCGGAGCGCCCCGCCCGGCCTGTGCGAACGGCCGAGGCAGGTCTCCTGGCTCGCGGGTCCTAACGGATCGCCGGCCTTCCCGGTCTCGGGACCAGTGGCACCGGTGGCGATTCGCTCGCCGCTCACAGTTGCGGGGGCAGCTCCGGCTTCGACCGGATTCCCTCTTCGCTCCGGGCGGTCGCCCGGAGCACCTCGGCCGCCCGAAACAAGCAGCGTCGGACGGGACACACAAGGGCGGAACGGCCGCCCCCAAAAAACCAAGGGGTTCCGCACCCTACCTTCCACAGGTAGGCCGGAACCCCTTGATTTCATTGACTCGCTATGGTCGCTGCAGTACTCGAACCTGCGAAATCCACGATGTGAAGGTGGCGATCTACCCGCTGAGATAAGCGACCGATGGGACGGGGCGCGCGACGGATCGGGAAACCGTGTCGCGCGCCCGGCCATACCCCCACGGGGACTCGAACCCCGGTCTTCGCCGTGAGAGGGCGATATCCTAGGCCACTAGACGATGGGGGCGTCTCTCCGGAAGTCGGAGGGCCCAAAGTCTACGAACGCGCGCGCGAGGAGGTCAAGGCCCTCGCGGCAGGGCCTCCGCGCCGTCCAGGAGGAAGCGGCGCACCAGGATGAAGGTGGCCGGATCCTCCGGCAGGGCGTCGTGCGTGGGGCAGCAGACCTCGAAATCCGGGACGCCGGGGAGGGTGCCGCTCTCGGGCGGGATGACGTGGGTCTCGATGGGGGTGCGGATCGTGATCGCCTCGACCCCGGCCGGAACGGGCGGCGCGGCGTTCAGCGTGTCGAGGAAGGGGCTGTCGGGGAGCATCTCGTCCCTCCCGGCGCCCCAGGCGAGATGGGCGGAGACGGTGCCCCGGTGCGGCGTCGCGAGGAAGGCCACGCGGCGCACCGGCGCCCGGTCCTCGCGAAGCAGGTACCAGCGGGTCGCGAGCCCGCCCATGGAATGCGCCACGATGTCGACGGTGTCCGCGCCGGTGGCCTCGAGCAGGCCGAGGATCGCCCGGTGCAGCTCGTCAGCGTGCTCGCGGTTGCCGCCGGTCGGATCCTCGAACACGACCGTCCGGACCCACTCTTCGGGCCAGCCGACCGCCACGAGTCGTGCGTGCAGGCCGGACACGTCCCGGCCGGTGGCGAACCAGCCGGGAACGAGCAGGACGGGGCGGGAGGGATCGACGTCGATCGCCTGGGGCGCCCCACCGGGGCGGTCGGCTTCCGGGCGCGCGGCGTCGGCCCCTTGCCCCGCGCCCGCACCGTTCGGCGCGTCCACGCAGGCGGCGAGCGCGAGGGCGAGCGCGAGAAGGCCGGAGGTCGCGCCCGCCCGGCCGCGGGGGACCGGGCCGTGCCGGCGCGGTCTCACCCGAGCCCCTCGACGGCCCGCCCGAGCGCCTCCACGGCGAAGTCCATCTGCTCGTCCGTGAGGAAGACGGAAGGCGTGAGCTCGACCACGTTCCCCTCCGGCCCCGCGGGGAGCACGAGCACCCCCTCGGCGAGGAGCGCCCTCGCGACCGCGCCCCCCGTGCCGGCGCCCCCCGGCGCTCCGCCCGCGTCCCCGAGCTCCACCCCGAGCAGAAGCCCGAGCCCGCGCACCTCACGCACGCGCGCGAGCCCGGAGAGGCGCTCGGCGAGCAGCGTCCGCCAGCGGGTGCTCGCGGCCTCGACCCGCTCGGGCACCCGCTCCTCCCGGAGCACGTCCAGCACGGCGATCGCGGCGGCGCACCCGGCCGGGTGTCCGAGGAACGTGCTGGTGTGGATCGCCTCGCCCGTGCTCTCGGGCCAGCGGTCCATCACCTCGGCGCGCCCGAGACAGGCCGACAGGGGCATGCCCCCGCCCAGCGCCTTGCCGACGCACACGAGGTCGGGCTCGAGCCCCACGAGCTCCGAGGCGAGGAACGGCCCGCAGCGCCCGGAGCCGGTGAACACCTCGTCCGCCACCACGAGCGCCCCAGCGGCGCGCGCCCGCCGCGACAGCTCCGCCATGAACCCCGGCGGCGGCACGCGCGCCCCGCCGCGCCCCTGCATGGGCTCCACGACCACGACGCCGACCGGGTCGCCGTTGGGCGCCCCTTCGCGCAGAACGCGGTCGAGCGCCGCGAGGACGGCGTCGGGATCGGCCCCACCCGCGTCGGCCGCGGAAGCCAGCGCCTCGGCGCCGTCCTCCGCCGCGCGCCCGGAGCCCTCCGGGAACGGCACGAACGCCACGCCCCCGTACAGCCGCTCCAGGAACCGGCCGCGGAAGTGATCCCGGTCCGTGGCCGCGAGCGAGCCGAGCGTGAGGCCGTGGTAGGCGCCCTCGAACGCGACGATGCCGGGCCGGCCCGTCGCGACCTGCGCGGTCTTGAGCGCCGTCTCCACCGCCTCCGATCCGGTCGAGGAGAGCACGCAGCGGCCCTCCGGCCAGGGCGCGAGCGCGGCGAGCCGCTCGAGGAGCTCGAGCTTCACCGCGGGCGGATGGATGTCGCCCATGCCGTGCACGAGCCGCCGCGCCTGCCGCTCCACGGCCTCGATCACGGCCGGATGCCCGTGCCCCAGGAGCCCCACGCCGAAGGCGCCGGTCAGGTCGAGCAGGACGTTGCCGTCCACGTCCCGCACGTTCCCGCCCCGCGCCTCCTCCCAGAAGACCGGCCAGTCGGGCCCGACCCAGGTGACGTCGCGGGACTCCACCGCGCGCAGCCGCCGCGCGAGCGCGCGCGAGCGCGGGCCGGGCGGCGGCACGCGCACGAGGGGCACGAGCGCGCCGAACGCCCCGTCCGCGCCGGCGTCCACTCCGTCCGCGTCCGCGGGATGCGCCGCCCGCACCGTCACTCCGCGGAGAGGCGGCCCTCCGCCTGCATCCCCATCACGTGGTAGCCCTTGTCGACGTGGAGCGTCTCGCCGGTGATCCCCGAGGCGAGCGGCGAGCACAGGAAGGCCGCGGCCCATCCCACCTCGTCCGCCGTGTTGCAGGCCGGGAGCGCCGCGTTCTCCGCGTAGTACTCCACCATCCGGTCGATCGAGCCGATCGCGCGCGCGGCCCGGCTCGCGAGCGGTCCCGCGCTGATCGTGTTCACGCGGATGCCGTACCGCCGCCCCGCCTCGTAGGCCAGCACGCGCGTGTCCCCCTCGAGCGCGGACTTGGCCGAGCTCATCCCGCCGCCGTAGCCGGGCACGACCCGCTCCGCGGCCAGGTAGGAGAGCGAGAGCGCGCTCCCGCCCTCCCGCATGAGCGGCGCGAAGCGCTGCACGAGCGAGACCATCGAGTAGGCGCTCGCGCTCACCGCCGCGAGGTACCCCTCCCGGCTCGTCTCGATGAGCGGCTTCTGCACCTCGGGACCGTTCGCGAGCGCGTGCACGAGGATGTCGATCGAGCCCTCGCCGAACTCGGCCCTGACCCGGTCCGCCACGTCCTGGATCGTGAAGCCCTCGAGCTCGGCGTAGCGCTTGTCCTGCCGCACCTCCTCGGGCACCTGGTCCATCGTGTCGTAGACCGCGTCGAGGGGGTAGATCCGCTCGAGCTCGATCTCGCCGCCCCCCGGCAGCGCGCGGTCGAGCTTTCCGCGCTCCAGGCTCTTCGTGAAGATGCGCAGGGCGGGCGGCCAGGTGCCCACGCAGATCGAGGCGCCGGCCCGGGCGAGGGCGCGCACGATGGCCCAGCCGTATCCGCGGTCGTCGGCCACGCCCGCCACGAAGGCGCGCCGTCCGGTGAGATCGATCGAGAGCATGCTGCTTCGGTCTCCGTTGGAGCCTGGGGAATCGGGAGGACCCCTAAGCTACGACGAGCGGGTCCGCCGCGGAGGCGCGCCCGCCGGCCGGGCGGCCCGCGAGCGGAGGCTCAGGCGTCCGGCACCCCGCTCCGTCCCGACAGCCAGAAGAGCACCCCCGCCGTGAGGGCGAGCGCGAACACGGCGCCGAGCGCGCCCCCGCGCTCCACCCCCCAATACCACAGGGGCGCGACGAACGCGAGCGCCGAGGCCGTGATCACGGAGCGGAGCTGGTGCCGGTTCCCGTACAGGAACGCCGCGACCGCCCCGCCGCCCACCATCGCCACCACGAGCTCGGGCGGCCCGTCCAGCCACTCGAGCGCCGTGTAGAAGCCGAGCGGGATCCAGAGCGCCACCTGCCAGCCGAGCAGCCGTCCGAGCCAGGCGCGGCGCGGCCCGAGCTCGTCCGAGCCGATGCCCCGCACCGTGAGCACGACCGCGATCAGGAGCCAGAGATCGAGCGGGAGCACGGTCCTCTCGTCTAGGCCGAGCGGCCCCACGCCGGTCAGCCAGATGAGCACGAACCCCGCCGAGATCGCCGTCACGAACGCGTTCAGCACCCACGGCCGGGGCGCGCCGTCCTCGCCCACGTCCTCGCGGAGCAGCCGCAGGAGCACGAGCAGCGCGGCCAGCAGGACCGCGTCCAGGATCCAGACGATGGTGTCGCTGGAAAGCGGCGTCGCGCGATCGAGGAAGACGGCGAGGAAGGCGAGGGCGAAGGCGAGATGGACGGCGGGCATGACCGGGCTCCGCCGGATCGCGCGGGGCGCGAGCACGACCGGCACCGCGAGCGCGAGGACGCCCGCGATCACGCCGCCCGGCGTCAGGTCGTCCCACGCGCGCTTGGAGTAGGTGGTCGCCCCGAGCAGGAGCCCGAGCGCCGCCGTCTGCAGCAGATACGCCACCGGAAGCCAACGGCGCCCCCGCTCCATGCGCGCGCCGAGCACGAGGAGCCCGATGCCGACGAGCCCGAGGACGGTCACGCGCGCGCCCTCGCCGAGCAGCGGCCAGCTCCACGAGAGGAACGCCCCGCCCGCGATCAGCAGCACCGAGCCCGCCGTGCCGGCGAGCGCGTACTGCGACAGCCTTCGCGTGCTCTCCTCCGCCGCCGTCTCGGCCTCGCGCCGCAGCCTGGTCGCCACGGCGGCGTCGATCAGCGCGCCCCGCTCCCAGCGATCGATCGCCTCGAACACCGCGTCGACATCACGCGCCATCGGTCCTCCCCCGTCGAAGGAACGCTTCCCCCACGCCTCGTGCCGGCCCGGAGCCGGCGCTCTCGTCTACGCCTCGCGCCGCCGCAGCCAGCGCTCGAAATCCGCCCGCGGCCGCGCGTTCAGCACGTCGTCGGGGCCCAGCCAGCCGCGGCGCGCCTGGTCCACCCCGAACCGCATGTTGGCCAGCTCCCCCGGCGTGTGCGCGTCGGTGCTCACGACGACCGGCACGCCGAGCTCCTTCGCCCGGCGCACGTGCACGTCGCTCAGGTCGAGCCGGCCCGGGCTCGCGTTCAGCTCCACCGCCACGCCCAGCTCGGCCGCCGCCTCGAGCACCGCCTCCACGTCGAGCTCGAAGGGCGAGCGGCGGTTGATCCGGCGCCCGGTCGGGTGGGCGAGGATGTCCACGCTCGGATGGGAGATCGCCTTCAGCACGCGGTCGGTCATGGTGGTGCGGTCGAGGTCCATGTGCACGTGCACGGACACCACCACGAGATCGAGCTCCTCGAGGATCTCGTCCGGCAGGTCGAGCGAGCCGTCGCGCAGGATGTCGACCTCGGCGCTCCGCAGCAGGAGGATCTCCGGCACCCGCGCCCGGACCTCCTCCACCTCCTCCCACTGCGCCCGCGCCCGCTCCGGCGTGAGCCCGCCGACCATGGCCATCGCCTGCGTGTGGTCGGTCACGGCCATGTACTCGTAGCCGAGCGCGAGGCACGCGCGCGCCATCTCCTCGATGGAGCGCTTGCCGTCGCTCCAGGTGGAGTGCATCTGCAGGTCCCCGCGGATGTCGTCGAGCGTGAGGAGCGCGGGCAGGCTGCCCTCCAGCGCCTCCTCGATCTCGCCCCGGCTCTCGCGGAGCTCGGGCGGGATCCAGAGCAGCCCGAGCGCATCGTACACGCCCTCCTCGTCCACTCCCGCCACGCGCCGCCCGAACGGAGCCGCGCCCTCCCGCGACGCGGCCTCCTCCCCGTCCTCCTCCTCGAACACCCCCCACTCGTTCACGCGGAGCCCCCGGCGGACGGCGCGCGTGCGGATCGCGACGTTGTGCTCCTTCGAGCCGGTGAAGTAGACGAGGGCCGCGCCGAAGGATTCCGGCGGGATCACGCGGAGGTCCACCTGGAGCCCGGAGTGGAGGACCAGGCTCCCCTTCGTCGGACCGGCCCCCAGCACGCGGGCGGCGCCCGGGAAGGCGACGAAGTGCTCGACCACGGGCGTGCCGTCCCCCTCGAAGGCGGCGAGCAGGTCCACGTCGCCGATCGTCTCCCGCCGGCGCCGCAGCGAGCCCGCCACCTCGAGGCGCGAGACGCCCGGCACGCCCTCCATGTGCGCGAGCACGCCCTCGACGAGCCGCTCCGCCTCGTCGAGGCGGAACCGGCCGGTGTGCCGGCGCCGGTCCTCGATGGACTGCCGCACCTTGTCCGCGCTCCGCTTCCCGAATCCGGAGAGCTTCTCGACGCGGCCGTCGGCGATCGCCTCCTCGAGGTCCTCGAGCGTGCGCACGTCCAGCTCGTCGTAGAGCTGGCGCACCTTCTTCGGGCCGAGCCCCTCGAGCTGCGCGAGCTCGACCAGCGAGCGCGGGAAGCGCTCCGCGACCTCCTCGAGGCGGGCGATGCGGCCCGTCTCGAGCAGCTCCGTGACGTGCCGGGCCACGTTCTCGCCGATGCCGGGGAGGGTGGTCAGGGCCTCGCCGTCCGCAACCATCTGCGCGAGGGGGCGGCTCGTGGACAGCACCGTGTTCACCGCGTTACGGTAGGCGCGGATACGGAACGGGTTCGCACCCTCGATCTCCAGGAGGTCCGCGAGCACGCGGAGCTCCCGGGCGATGTCGAGGTTGTCCCTCACGGCTCGCCGCCGAGCTCGCGCAGGCGCTCCACGAAGGCGTCCCAGTCGAGGACCGGGACGCCGAGCTGCTCGGCCTTGTCGAGCTTCGAGCCGGCGCTCTCGCCGGCCACCACGAAATCGGTGTTCTTCGACACGGAGCTCGTGACCCGGCCGCCCACGCGGCGCCAGGCCTCCTCCGCCTCCGAGCGGGGCACCGGGAGCGTGCCGGTGAAGACCGCGGTGCCCGCCTCGGCGGCCGCGACCGCCTCCTCGGGCGGCGGCGCCGGCTCGAGGCCCCGCGCGAGCAGCTCGTCGATCGCGGCGGCGTTCCGCTCGTCCTCGAAGAAGCCGGCGATCGCCTCGCTCATGCGGGGTCCGATGCCCGGCACCTGCTCGAGACGCTCGCGTCCGGCCCGCCGGATCGCATCGAAGTCGCGGAACTCCCGCGCGAGGTCCCGCGCCACGCTCACCCCGACCTCCGGGATGCCGAGCGCGACCAGGAAGCGGTCGAGGTCGGGACGCTTCCGCGCCTGGATCGCGCGCACGAGCGCGTTCGCGGACTTATCGGCGAACCCGTCGAGGAGGGCCACCCGCACGGGCTCGAGATCGAAGAGGTCGTGGAGCCCCCGCACCCATCCCCGCTCCACGAGCTGGGTCGCGGTCTCGGTGCCGAGGCCCTCGATGTCGAGCGCGGAGCGCGATGCGAAGTGGACGATTCGGGCCTTCAGCTGCGCCGGGCAGCCGAAGCGGTTCGGGCACACGGTGCGGGGGCCGTCCTCGACCACCGGGGTGCCGCAGACCGGACACTCGGTGGGCATCTCGAAGGGCGGGGAGCGGTCGTCCCGGTGCTCGATCACCTCGACCACCTGCGGGATCACGTCGCCCGCCCGCTGGATGCGCACCGTGTCGCCCTCGCGCAGGTCCTTCCGGCGAAGCTCCTCGCGGTTGTGGAGCGACGCGCGGGAGACGGTCACGCCGCCCACCACGACGGGCCGGAGGAACGCGACCGGCGTGAGCACGCCCGTCCGCCCGACCGACACGTCGATCTTGTCGATGCGCGTGACCTCCTGGCGCGGCTCGAACTTGAAGGCGAGCGCCCAGCGGGGGTGGTGCGAGGTCGCGCCCATGCGCCGGCGCGCCTCGAGATGGTCCAGCTTCACGACGACGCCGTCGATCTCGTAGTCGAGGTCGTCGCGCTCCTCCGCGTAGCGTCGGTGGTAGGCGAGGATCTCGTCGACCGAGCGCGCGCGCTCGACCCGGTCGGGCACCTTGAAGCCCCAGTCCCGGATCGCCTCCACGCCCTCGTAGTCGGTCTCGAAGGGCTCGTCCGAGGCCGTCACGTCGTAGACCAGCACGTCCAGCTTCCGCGAGGCGGTCACGCGCGGGTCGAGCTGCCGGATCGCGCCCGCCGCGGAGTTCCTCGGCGAGGCGTACGGCTCGTTGCCGCCCTCCACGAGCTTCGCGTTGAAGTCCTGGAAGTCGGAGATGTACATCATGACCTCGCCCCGGAACGCGACCCGGGCGGGCACGGGCCGCCGGTCGGAGCGGAGGCGGAGCGGCACGGTCGGGATCGTGCGGATGTTGCTCGTCACGTCCTCGCCCTCGATCCCGTTGCCGCGCGTGACCGCGCGCACGAGGCCGCCGTCCTCGTACACGAGCTCGATCGAGGCGCCGTCGAGCTTCGGCTCGAGCACGTAGACCGGCTCCTCGCCGTCGAGGGCCTTCCGGACCCGCTCGTCGAAGCGGTGCACCTGCTCGGGATCCTGCGTGGAATCGAGCGAGAGCATCGGCTCGACGTGCCGGACGGTGGCGAAGCCCTCCTGCGGCGGCGCGCCGACCCGCTGCGTCGGGGAGTCGGGCGTGCGGAGGTCGGGGTAGCGCTCCTCGAGCTCGACGAGCGAGGCGAAGAGCCGGTCGTAGGCCTCGTCCGAGATCTCCGGACGCGCCTCGACGTGGTAGAGGTAGAGGTGGTGCTCGATCTCCGTGCGGAGCCGCCGGACCTCCTCGCGCACCTCGGGCGGCGCGGGGTCCGCCGCTACTCGCTCGTTCGGCGTCAAGGCACTCTCGGCGGGGGTGGTGGAACCGGACCGTGGGTTCGAATATGTCGACGGACGCGACCCGGGAGGAGGAGCCGGCTGGACATCGCACGACTGAGGGCGGAAACGCCGGGTGTGGCCCACCGGGTCCACCTGAACAACGCGGGCGCGTCGCTCATGCCGGAGCCCGTCGTGCGGGCCGTCCGGGAGCACCTCGAGCTCGAGGCGACCATCGGCGGGTACGAAGCGGCCGCCGAGCGCGCGGACGCCATCGAGGAAGCGTACGCGCACGTGGCGGCGCTCCTCGGCACGGAGCCCCACCGGATCGCGTTCACCGAGCACGCCACCGCGGCCTTCGTCGCGGCGCTGTCCTCGGTCCCCCTCGAGTCGGGCGACGTGATCGTCACGACGCGCCACGACTACGTCTCGAACCAGATCCAGTACCTCTCGCTCGCCCGCCGCTTCGGGGTCGAGGTCGTCCGCGTGCCGGACGCGCCCGAGGGCGGGGTGGACGTCGGGGCGCTCGAGGCCGCGGTCCACCGGCGGCGGCCGAAGCTCGTGGCCGTCACGCACGTCCCGACGAGCTCGGGGCTCGTGCAGGACGTGGAGGCCGTCGGCCGCATCTGCCGCGCGCGGGACGTGCTCTACCTCGTGGACGCCTGCCAGTCGGTCGGACAGATGCCGGTCGACCCGGAGCGCATCGGGTGCGACTTCCTCTCGGCCACCGCGCGGAAGTTCCTGCGGGGCCCGCGCGGCGCGGGCTTCCTGTGGGTCTCGGACCGGGTGCTCGACCGCGGCCTCGAGCCGCTCTTCCCGGACCTCCGGGGGGCCGACATGATCGACGAGGAGCTCTACCAGCCGGCGCCCGACGCCCGCCGCTTCGAGACCTGGGAGTTCCACTGGGGGCTCGTGCTCGGCACGGGGGAGGCCGCGCGCTACGCGCGGGCGGTGGGCCTGGACGCCGTGTGCGCGCGGGTTCGGGAGCTCGCCGCCCGCCTGCGGGCGAGGCTCGCGGAGATGGACGGCGTGCGCGTGCTCGACCGCGGGGCGGAGCTCGGCGCGATCGTCACGGTCGCCGTCCGGGGCCACGACCCGGCCGCGCTCGTGCGCGCCCTCCGGGCCCGGGGCGTGAACACCTCGTCCCAGACCCGACTCGACGCGGTGCTCGACTACGACGCGAAGGGCGTCGAGGGAGCGCTCCGCGTCTCGCCGCACTACTACAACGACGAGCACGAGATCGAGAGCTTTCCCGACGTGCTCGCGGAGGTGCTCCGCGGAGGGTAGCGGCCGTGCCGTCCGGGTGGCCGGGTGCGCTCCGCGGGACCGGGCGTGAAGGATCCGGCGGTCGCGTGCGTACCCTCCGTCGTGCGCGCGGCGGTCGCGCGCGGGGCCGGGAGGACCGGGAAAGGAGCGACGTTGCAGCAGGAGCTCGAGCGCGAGCTGATCGGGAAGTGCCGGGACGGCGACGCCCGGTTCTACGAGCCGCTCGTGCGGGCGTACGAGCCCGCCGGGCTCCGGCTCGCCCTGGCCATGATGGGCAATCTCGAGGACGCGCAGGACGCCCTGCAGGAGGCCTTCGTGAAGGCGTACGACGCGATGCCCCGGTTCGAGCCGGGACGGCCGTTCGGCCCGTGGTTCTTCCAGATCCTGCGCAACCAGTGCCGGGACATGCTGCGCACCCGGAAGGCCCGCTTCCGCACGGAGTCCCTGGACGAGGGGCTCGACGGGCGGCCGGCCGACCCCGAGAGCGGCCCCGAGCGGCGGCGCCAGCGGAACGCGGCCCGGGAGGCGGTCTGGCGGGGCCTCGAGCGCATCGGCGAGGAGCACCGGGAGGTGCTCGTGCTCAAGGACCTCCAGGGCTTCCGCTACGCGGAGATCGCCCGGATCCTGGAGATCCCGGAGGGCACCGTAGCGAGCCGCCTGTACCACGCCCGCCAGGCGCTCCACGACGCCCTGGTCGAGCTCGGGGTGGAGGGGGTATGAGCGAGAACGTTCGCGAGACGGATCTCATGCGCTACCTCGACGGCGAGATGCCGCCGGAGGAGCGGCGCCGCTTCGAGGACGCGCTCGCGCGCTCGACCGAGCTGCAGCGCGACCTCGCCCTCTTCCGCTCGCTCAAGGAGGACGTGCGGGCGCTCGAGCTGCCCGGCGCGGCGCCCTCCGGCTCGGTCTGGGACCGCGTGAGCGCGCACCTCTTCCGCCCGGCGGGCTGGGCCTTCCTGGCCGTGGGGCTCCTCGCCTGGCTCGCGTACGGCATCCACGTGTTCACCACCGCGCCGATCGACCCCTGGCGTCGCCTCGCCGTCGCCGCCGTGGCCATCGGCGTGCTCCTGCTGTTCGCCTCCGTGATCCGTGACCGCATGCGCGAGTGGGCCACGGATCCCTACAAGCACGTCCGCCGATGATCGTCGTCACCACGAACGAGGTGCCCGGACGCCCGGTCGCCCGCACGCTCGGGCTCGTCCGGGGCAGCTCCATCCGCACGCGCCACGTCGGGCGCGACTTCGTCGCCTGGCTCCGCAACCTGGTGGGCGGGGAGGTGCCGGAGTACACCAAGATGCTCGCCGAGGCCCGGGAGCAGGCGGTCGATCGGATGCTCGACGAAGCCCGGGCGCTCGGGGCCGACGCGGTCGTGGGCGTGCGCTTCCAGACGGCCGAGGTCATGAGCGGCGCGGCCGAGATGCTCTGCTACGGGACGGCCGTCCGCCTCGCCGGGGAAGCGCTGCCCGGGGCCGGCGGGCCCCGCTGAGGCCCGCCTTGCAAGCGCCGACCGCCCGCGCGCATGTTGCCCGGGAGCGGTTCGGTTCCGCCCCGCTCCATGTCCCGGAGACCCGACGAGACGAGGCACGCGTGGCGCGACTGGTCCTCCACCAGCCGGACGCTCGATCGGCTGCCCGCCTCAGCTCCGCGCTCGCGGGCGCGCACGACGTGGCGGCCGAGCCCTCCTGGCAGGAGCTGCAGGGCGCGCTCGCGGATCCCGAGGTGGAGGGATGCCTGCTCGACGCCGATCACCCTTCGCCGCGAGAGGCGGCCGCCAACGTCCGCTTCCTCCAGGACCTCCACCGGGATCTGGCGCTCGTCGGCTTCACGGACCGCGACTCCGCCACGCACTACTTCCGGCTGGGCGCGCTGGGCCTGGACGCCGTCGTCTCCACGGACGACGGTCCCATGACGACGAGGATGGCGGTGGAGGGCGCCCTCGCCCTCGCGCGCGGACGTCGGGTCCGGCGTGCGCTCACGGGTGTCCTCCCCGATCCCGCGCCCGAGCTCCTCGGGTGGAGCCTGGCGAACGCGGGGACGGGCCTCACGGTGGAGGCGCTCGCCGATCACGCCGGCACGAGTCCGCGCTCGCTCCGGCAGGAGCTCGATACGCGGGGTCTCGGCACCCCCTCCGACCTCCTGCTGTGGGGACGCCTCCTGCTCGCGGGGTGGAAGCTCTCCCGTGACGGCCGGCGGGTGGAGGAGACCGCGTTCGTGCTCGGTTACGCCGGCGCGAGCTCGCTCGGGCGCGCGCTCCGCCGGAAGGTGGGCATCACCCTGCGCGAGGCGGCCGCGCCGGACGGGCTCGAGCGGGTCGCGGCCGCCGTCCTGGAGCGGCTCGGGCTCGATCCGGAGGGGATCGTCGCCGTGACCGACGCGCTCCGGACCCGCGGCACATGAGCGATCCCCGCTTCCCCGACCTCCCCTCCGACGAGGAGCTCGGGATCACGGAGGAGGACGTCCGCGCCTTCGAGGCCGGCACCTCCGCCGAGCCCGCCTCGGCCCCGCCGGCCTCCCCTGGGGCACGCCCGCCGGCTGCCGGCACGCCGGGAGGCACCGGGGGTCCACGTCGCGCCGCCCGCTTCCGCGGGCCGGTGACCCTCCTCGTGCTCCTCGCCGCGGGGTGGCTCTCGAGCATCCGCACGGGGCTGCCCGACCCGGTGCCGGCCACCGCGCCCGACACGGCGTTCTCCTCCGCCCGCGCGATGGACGACCTGATCGAGATCGCCCGCGTCCCGCGACCGACCGGCTCGCCGGAGCACGCACGGGTGCGCGAATGGATCGTCGCGCGGCTCGACTCCCTGGGGCTCGCCCCGGAGATCCAGACCGCGACGGCCGTCCTCGAGGGGCCCGGCTTCGCCCGGGCCGCCACCGTGCGCAACGTCGTCGCGCGCATCCCGGGCACGGACCCGACCGGCGCGGTCGTGCTCACGGCCCACTACGACGGGGTGCCCCTCTCCCCTGCGGCGGGGGACGATGGCTCCGGCGTCGTCACCGTGCTGGAGACCGCCCGGGCGCTCCTGGCCGGACCCGCGCCGCGGAACGACGTGCTCGTGCTCCTCACGGACGCCGAGGAGGTGGGGCTGCTCGGGGCCCGCGCCTTCGTGGACGGGCATCCGTGGGCGACGGAAGCGCGCATCGTGCTCTCCTTCGAGATGCGGGGCGCGGCCGGGCCGTCGATCATGTTCCGGACGTCCCCGGAGAACGGATGGGCGGTGCGGGAGCTCCGGGACGCCTGGCCGGGCGCCTTCGCCACCTCGCTCGGGGACGCGTTCTTCCGCTACCTCCCGAACGCCACCGACTTCACCGTCTTCGAGGCGGCGGGCGTCCCGGGCCTCGACTTCGCCGCGATCGACGAGGCGGCCGTCTACCACACGCCGCGCGACGTTCCGAGCCGGGTCCTCGAGGCGACCCTGCAGCATCACGGCCTGCACGCGCTGTCGGCCGCCCGCCGCTTCGCCGCGGTGGATCTCGGGGCCACGCGCGCTCCGCCCGCGGCGTACTTCAGCCTGCCCGTGCTCGGTCTCGTCGTCCACCCCGTCGCCTGGAGCATCCCGCTCGCCGTGCTGATTGCGGCGGGCTGGGTCGGCCTCCTCCTGCTCGCCCGCCGGCGGGGCGCCCGCCTCGGCGCCGTCGTGGTCGGGGTCGGGGTCTCGATCGTGGCGCTCGCGCTCGCCTGGGGAGCCGGGATCGGCCTGCTCGAGCTCGTCCGGCCCGCGCATGCCGAGGCGGGCCGGCTGCCGGGCTCGCTCCTCTACGGCGAGGGGTGGTACCTCACCGCGCTCGCGGCGGCGGCGGTCCTCGTGGCCTCCCTGACGGTGTGGATCGCGCGCCGCTGGCTCTCCGCGGTCGAGATGGCGCTCGCGGGCACGCTCGTCCCCGCCGCGGGCGCCGTCGTGCTCGCCGCCATCGCGCCGCCCGCCGCCCCGATCCTGCAGTGGCCCGTGCTCGTGGCGCTTCTCGTCCTCGTCGCGCTCGTGCTCGCGCGCGGCCGCGCGTCGAGGCTCGTGGGATGGGCGCTCCCCCTCGTCTCCGCGCTCGCGGTGCTCGCGTTCCTGCTGCCCGCGGCGGAGCTCCTGTGGCTCGCCGCGAGCCTCGGGGCCGCGGGCGCGATCTGCGCCTTCGCCGTCGCCGCGCTCCTCCTCGTGGCGCCGCTCCTGGACGCGCTCCGCGCGCCCAACGCCTGGTGGCTCCCGGCGGCGTGCGTGGTCACGGCCGCCGCCGCGTTCGGCATGGGCCGCCTCGGAGCGGAGGTGAGCTCGGAGACCCCCCTGCCGAGCACGCTCCTCTGGGTGCGGGACCCGGAGGGGGTGGGCACCCTGTGGGCGAGCACACCCGACGCGCCCGAGGCCGTCGTCGCGTGGCGCGAGGAGCGCGGGGGCGGCGCCTTCGATCGCACGGTCGACCTCTCGGGGATCGGCTACCTGCGGGGCGACGCGGTGGTCCGGGAGGCGCCCACGCTGGCGCTCCCCGCACCCGAGCTCGTCGTCCTCGCCGACACCACGCTCGGCCTCGTCCGCCGCCTCACCCTGGGCGTGCGCTCGCGGATCGGCGCCGAGATGATCCACTTCGCGCGGCCGGGCCGCGACGGCGCGCGCATCGTGCACCTCGGCGGCGTCCCGCTCGCGCGCCCCGAGGAGCTCCGCTGGATCGAGCACTGGGGCGAGCCCGACTCGCTCGTCGCGGTCGGGCTCGAGGTACCGCCCGGGGCGTCGCTCGATCTCGTCATCGCCGAGCACCACCTCCGGGCCCCCGAGCTCCTCGGCCCCGGCACCTTCGCGCGGCCGCCCGAGCTCGTGGCGGACGCGCTCCGTGCGAGCGACCGCGCGATCTCGGTCACCCGCTTCCGTCCAACCCCGGGCCAGCCGTCCGGTGTCCCACCCGATGCGCCCGGAGCTCCGGGTGCGTCCGCTCCCTCCACGACCGATCCTCCGACGCCCTGACCGTCGATGCTCCGCGCGCTCGTCACCGGGGGCTTCCTCGCCCTCGCCGGACTCGTCATCTGGCTGGCCTTCCTCGTCGGGCCGGACACCTCCGCCGGGAACCTCTTCACGAACCTCGGCACGGAGATCATCGGGATCGTGATCACGGTGGCGTTCGTCGAGTGGCTCTTCGAGCGGCGCCGGCTGCAGACCCGCGGGCGGCAGCTCGCGTGGGACGCGCTCCACACCATCGAGCACGCCGTCTGGGTCTGGCAGGGAGGCCCGCGCCAGATGGACACGGACGAGGTGCTCGGAATCCTCGCCGCCGTGGGCTCGAACGATCCGCTTCCCGACTTCACCGAGGGGATGTTCCTGTCGATCGGCACCCGGAGCCGCCGGCTGCTCGACAACGACCCCCAGGCGGTCGCCGCGGTGCCCGGATTCATGAACGGGCTGGAGCAGCTCGCCCGCCTCAGCGCGATCCGGGACGGACGGGCATCCATGCCGCCACGGAAGGTGGCGGACATCCTCGAGGAGGGTACCCGCGACCTCGCGCGCGCCCTCGGGCGGCCGACGGAGCGCCACCTCGCCCGGCTGATCCGGTTCCGCGACCCCTCCGAGCCCAGCCAGGAGCGGCGGCACCACGGCGGGCGCGGGAACGAGTCACGCGAAGCGTGGCGGCTCCCGGACCTTTAGTTCGTACTCAAATCATACTCAATACATACTAAAGCCCGGGGCCGGTCCCCGGCCTTCCGCGGGCGGGGCGCGCCTCCCGGGGGCGGGCCGCCTTTGCGCTTCCGGCGCCCGGGCGGTATGTGGAGGCATGGCAACGAGTCTCCACGCTCCGGCCCCCACGGGACGGGACCGGCCTCGCCCGCGTCCTCCGGGGCACGAGGAGGCGAGGGAGGCGCCCCGCGTGGCCCTCTTCGCGACCTGTCTGGGCGACGTCTTCTTCGCCGAGGCCTGCATGGACGCGGCCCGGGTCCTGCGGCGCTTCGGGGTGCGGGTGTCCGTGCCGCCGGGCCAGACCTGCTGCGGGCAGCCGGCGTACAGCGCCGGCCACCGGGACGAGGCGACACGGATGGCCGTCCACACGGACCGTGTCTTCCGGGACGCGGATCACGTGGTGCTACCGTCGGGGAGCTGCGCGGGGATGATCCGGAAGATGTATCCGGGCCTGATCGAGACGGACCTGCCGGGGCGCACGTGGGAGCTCGCGGAGTTCCTCGTGCACGTGCTCGGGCTCGGCGGAGCGCCGCTCGGGCGGGGGCTCGAGGGGCGGCGCGTCGTCTACCATCACGGCTGCCACGCGCTGCGGGAGCTCGGCGTGCGGGAGGAGCCGCTCGCGCTCCTGCGCGCATGCGGCGCCGACGTGCTCCCGTGGGACGGCGACGAGGAGTGCTGCGGGTTCGGCGGCGTCTTCTCGACCCGCTTCCCGGAGGTCTCGGCGGGGATGGCCGACCGGAAGCTCGACGCGCTGCCCGAGGGGGTGGACGCGGTGACGTCGGCCGACGGAGGCTGCCTGCTCCAGCTCGCCGGACGGGCGGAGCGACGGGGCGACGCCTTCCCTCCCTTCGTCCACCTGGCGACGCTCCTCCGCGAGGGGACCGGCGCATGAGCCCGCCCGGCGGCGCGCCGCACCCCGGCTACCGCCCCTCGGCGTATGCCGAGGCCTCCGCCCGCATCCTCCGGGAGGATCCGGCGATGCGCGCCGCGGTCACCGGCGCCGCCCGGGCCAAGGACGAGCGTCGCCGGGCGGCCTGGTCCGTCATCGACGCGGACGCGTGGCGCGACTGGGCGCGGGACCTCAAGTCGCACGTCCTCACGCACCTGGACACCTACCTCGAGGAGGCCGAGGACCGGCTGACGGAGAACGGCGCGCGGGTGCACTGGGCGGAGACCGCCGAGGACGCGTGCGCGGTGGTGGCGTCCATCGCGCGGCGCACCGGCGCGCGACGCATCGTGAAGGCCAAGAGCATGCTGACCGAGGAGATCGCCCTCAACGGGCATCTCGAGGCGCTCGGCCTGGAGGTCCGCGAGACCGACCTCGGCGAGTTCATCATCCAGCTCCTCGGCGAGCCGCCGAGCCACATCGTCGGGCCCTCGCTCCACCGGAGCCTGGAGGATTGCCGCCGGCTCTTCCACGAGCGGTTCGGCACGCCCCGCGACGCGCCGCCGGACGCGCTCGCCGCCACCGCCCGCCAGGTGCTGCGCGACGATTTCCTGCGCGCCGACCTCGGCGTCTCCGGCGCCAACTTCCTCGTGGCGGAGACCGGCACCGTCGCGCTCATCGAGAACGAGGGCAACATCCGGATCTGCACGTCGATCCCGCGGGTGCACGTGGCGCTCGTCGGCATCGAGAAGCTGGTGCCGCGGCTCGACGACCTCGCCTGCCTCGTGCAGCTCACCGCCCGGAGCGCCACCGGGCAGCCGATCGGCAACTACGTCTCGCTCCTCCAGGGCCCCCGGCGACCCGGCGAGCCGGACGGGCCGGAGGAGGTCCACGTCGTGCTGGTGGACAACGGTCGCTCCCGGCTGCTCGCCGACCCGGTGACGTGGGAGGCGCTCCGGTGCGTCCGCTGCGGCGCGTGTCTGAACATCTGCCCCGTGTACCGGCAGACGGGCGGCCATGCGTACGGTTGGGCGTACTCGGGGCCGATCGGCGCGATCCTGGCGCCCGGGCTGCTCGGACTGGACGAGGCGATGCCGCTTCCGTGGGCGTCGAGCCTGTGCGGCGCTTGCGCGGACACCTGCCCGGTCCGTATTCCAATACCGGAGTTGCTGGTGTACTGGCGAGAGCGGGCGTCGGAGGCGGGGCTGACCCCCCGCGCCGAGCGATGGGCGATGGGCGCCTACGCGACGCTGGCGGAATGGCCGGCGGCCTTCGGGGCGGCCTCGTCCGCGCTGCGGCGGCTGCCGTTGGAGAAGGGAGGGCGGGCCCTCCCGGTCCTGGGAGGATGGGTGCGGGAACGCGCGGCTCCGCCGCCCGACCCCGAGCGCTTCTCGAGCATGTGGAATCGCCCTTCCGAGGAAGGGTCCCCCCCGAGCATGTGGAAGGAGGACATCGAGTGAGCCCGCGCAACCGTATCCTGGGCTACATCCGCCACGCGACCACGTCCCGGCCGAGGCTGGCTCACCCAGGCCGATTCGACGCCCGCTTCCTGGTCGCCGACGATCGGCCGCCGGTCGAGCGCTTCGCCGAGATGTTCGCCGCGGCCGGCGGCGAGGTGGAGCGTCTCGCCTCGGACGAGCACGCCGCCCGGTGGCTCGCGGACTTCGCGCGCGCGTTCGACTGCGCCAGCGTCGGCGCCACCGTTCCGTCGCGTCTGCGCCCGCGGATCCCGTCCGCTGCCCCGGACCTGGCCACCCTCGCCGTGTCCCTCGCCTCGGGCGCGATCGCCGAGACCGGCTCGCTCGTGCTCGACGCGCGGGACGGGCGCCGCACGCAGATCCTCGCGCCGACGCACGTCGTGTTCGTGCGCGAGCGCGACGTGCATTCGACCGCGGTCCAGGCGCTCGTGCGCCTCGGGTCGGACCTGCCCTCCGCCGTCGGTCTCCACTCGGGGCCCTCGAAGTCGGCGGACATCGGCCAGATCCTCGTGCGGGGCGTGCACGGCCCCGCGCGCATCGTCGCCGCGATCATCGCGTCCTGACGGAGGCGGGGCCCGGGCGCACCGACGCATCCAGCGCGCGCCCGGGCCTCTCTCCGAGCCGTCGCGGGTCCCGCTGGTCGGCCGCGACCGGAACGTCTAGGCTTCAGGGAGCGGGTCGTGGTATCGGCCCGCGCCACCCGCTTCCCGGACGACCCCGCCGACCGTGCGCGCCAGGGATCCCGAAGCCGCCCCTCTCCGCTCGCCCGTCGCGGCCGACGACGAGCGCCCCGTGCGGATCGTCGTGCACGGCACGCACCACGACGTCGCGGGGCTGCGGGAGGCGGTCGAGAAGGGACGCGAAGCGGGCCACCGCATCGAGGTGCGGGTGACCTGGGAGGAGGGCGACGCGACCCGCTACGCGGCCGAGGCCGTGGAGACGGCGCGCGTGGTCGTCGCGGGCGGCGGGGACGGCACCGTGCGGGAGGTCGCGGCGGGCCTCGCCGGTCCCGTGGCCGGCGCGCGCGCGGGACGTGCGGACGGCCCCCCGCGCGCGGCGCTCGCGATCCTGCCGCTCGGGACGGCCAACGACTTCGCGACCGCGGCGGGAGTGCCCCTGAACGACATCGAGGCGGCGCTCCGCCTCGCGCTCGAGGGCACCGCCGCGCCCGCGGACGTGGTGCGGTGCGGGGAGCACGTCTACGTGAACGTCGCCACCGCCGGGCCCGCCACGCGCATCACCGTCGAGACCCCGGACGGCCTGAAGCGCGTCCTCGGCGGGCTCTCCTACGCGCTCACGGGCGTGGTCGCGACGGCCACGGACTCGAAGGCGCTACAGCCTCAGGCCGCCCACGTGCGCGGCCCGGACTTCGAGTGGACCGGATCGCTCCTCGCGCTCGCGGTGGGGAACGGCCGCCAGGCCGGGGGCGGGGTGGCGCTCTGCCCCGAAGCGCGGATCGACGACGGGCTCCTCGACGTGCGGGTCGTGCCCGAGGGGAGCGGCGCGGGCGCGATGCTCCTCGAGAGCCTCCTGAAGGGCCGGGAGACCGCGCTCGACCGGGCCTCCTTCGAGCACCTGGTGCCGTGGGTCGAGGTGGAGACGGAGGAGCCGCTCCCGGTGAACCTCGACGGCGAGCCCATCGAGGGCACGAGCTTCCGCTTCGAGGTGGACCACGAAGCGATCCGCGTGGTGGTGCCCGCGGACTGTCCGCTGCTGGCGCCGCGCGAGGGCTGAGGCCCTCGCGCCGCCCGTTCGGTCCCGCCCTCAGCGCTCCTCGATCCGCACCGTTCCCCCGCTGCCGGGCAGGTGCAGGTCGGCCTCCGGCAGCCCGGCCGCGGCCCATGCGGCCTTCGTGCGGAGGGGCGGCTCCAGGGGGTGCTCGTCGCTCAGGCGGAACGTGCCCCAGTGCATCCCGACGAAAGCGCCGCGGCCGCCGAGGTCTCGGTACGCCCGCACCGCCTCCTCCGGGTCCATGTGCGAAGGCGCCATGAACCAGCGCGGCGCGTAGGCTCCGATGGGCAGGAGGACGGCACGGAACGGGCCGAGCCGCTCGCCGATCTCTTGAAAGGAAGGACCGTAGGCGGAGTCGCCGCCGAAGTAGACGCCGCGGGGAGCGCGCGGGGCGTCGGAGGCATCCGGACCCGGCTCCAGCACGGCCCACGACGCCCACAGCGCGCGGTTCGCGGCGAGCGCCCGACGCGTCCAGTGGCGGGCGGGGAGACAGACGAGCCGGACCGGACCGACCGGCCCGTCCCGCCGCGTCTCCTGCCACCAGTCCAGCTCGACCACCTCCCGCACCCCGCGCCGGCGCAGCCAGGCCGCGTAGCCGAGCGGCGTGTACCACGGCAGCGAGCCGCCGAAGCGGTCGACGATCATCCGCACGGTGCGTGCGTCGAGATGGTCGTAGTGGCCGTGGGAGAGGATCACGCCGTCGAGGGGCGGGAGCGCCTCGAGGGCCATCCCGGGCCCCGTGAGCCGGGGTCCGCCGAGCGCGGAGTACGGGCCCGCCCTCCGGGTCCAGATCGGATCCGTGAGCAGGTTCAGCCCGCCCACCTGGAGGAGGAAGGTCGCGTGCCCCACGAGCGTGAGGCGGATCTCCCGGGGACCCGCACGCGGCCGTGCGGGATCGGGGGTGCCGCGGGGGATCTCGTCCGTCGCGGGGTTGGGCGGGAGGTCCGCGCCGAAGCGGTCCCACATCCAGGAGAGGAAGCCGCCCGGCCGGCTCTCCGCGTCGGGGTGCGGCGGCCAGGGGTTGCGGAACCGTCCTCGGGCTCCGTGGTGCGCGCCCACGTCGCGCCCGTCGGGGAGCGGCGGCGCTTCGGGCGCGCGGCGGATCGGGTGGGGCATGAGCGAGTATCGCGCGCGAGTCCCCGCGCCGGCAAACCCCGGGCGGGCCGCCCGCCCGTCAGCTGCGCTCCCGGCGCGCCTCCTCCGCCACGCGCAGCGCCTTCTCGACCCAGTCCCGGAGGACGTCGGGATCCTCCAGCACGTCGCCCGGCACCTCGCGGTAGCGCATCGTGCGCTCGTCGCCGTAGGGCCGGAAGAGCGCGCAGCCCCGTTCCTCGAAGTCCCGGAGATTGGCGTCCCCGGCCTTGAAGTAGAGCACGTTGTCGTGCGCGAGCGCGAAGAAGAGCCCGCGGCCGTAGACGCCCAGCCCGCTGAACATGCGCCGGGTCGTCACAGGCACGATACGGCCGAGCTGCTCCTCCACGTAGATCCGGAAGTCCTCGGATACCGCCACGGCGCCCTCCTCTGTGGCGCGACGACTCCTCACCCGCCCCGCATCGACTGCATCGGGTCGACGCGCGACGCCCTGAGCGCGGGAAGGTAGCTGGCGAGGAGTCCCACGGCGATCATCGCGAGCGACGTGCCGGCGAAGGTCCACGGATCGAAGGGAGCGACGCCGTAGAGCAGGCTCACGAGCGCGCGCGTGGCGAACACGGCGGCCGCGAGGCCCAGGACGATGCCGACGCCGACCACCCGCGCGCCCTGGCCGAGCACCATGCGGCGCACGCGCCCCGCCTCCGCGCCGAGCGCCATCCGCACGCCGATCTCCTGCGTGCGCTGCGCGACGAGGTACGAGAGGATGCCGTAGAGCCCGACGGCGCCGAGCACGAGGGCGAGTCCGGCCGCGACGCCGAGCGTGAGCATCATGAACGAGACGTCGATCATGGACCGGTCCACGAGCTCCGCCATCGTGTAGACGCGATAGACCGGCGCGCTCGGCGAGACCTCGCGCACGAGCGCCCGGACCTCCGCGACGGCCTCCTCGGCGCGCGGACCGCGCAGGACGTAGCCGGGCGAGGGGAGCGACCACGAGTCCGGCTCCGGGCCCACGGGCGGGAGGTAGACCACCGGCTCGGGAGGGCCGCCGAGCTCGTACTGGCGGACGTCCTCGACGACCCCGATCACGGTGTGCCACGAGGTCAGAACGTCCGTGCGGAGCTGCCGTCCGATCGCGCTGCGCCCGGGCCAGAGCCGGTCCGCGGCCGCCCGGCTCACCACCGCCTGGCCCGGCACCAGGGCGTCCGCGTCGGTGAAAGCGCGACCCTCGAGCACCTCGATCCCCATCGCCCGGAAGTAGTCGCCCGCCGCGAACGTCAGGCTGCCGAGCTGTCCGGCCTCCGGGCCGCCGGCCGCCGCCTCGTCGGAGATCAGCATCAGGTCGCGCAGCCCCTCCTCGAGCGGCACGTTCTCGACGATGCCGACGGTCTCGATGCCCGGGATCGATCGCAGCCGGTTCATGAAGTCCACGTGGAAGCGCGCCCACGACGGGCCGTCGACCAGGTGCGCCTCCTCGGGGGCGAACTGGAAGGTGAGGATGTCCGCGCGGTCGTAGCCCGGATCGACGGCGCGCAGCTCCCGGAAGCTCCGGAGGAGCAGCCCGGATCCGGTGAGGAGCACGAGGGCGAGCGCCGTCTGGACCACGACGAGCGCGTCGCGGCCCCACGGCCGGCCGCGGGTGGTGCCGCGCGCAGCGTCCCGGAGGCGCTCGAGCGGCGGCGTGGAGAAGCGGAGGGCGGGGCCGAGCCCGCAGACGAGCGCCGAGGCGAGCGCGGCCGCGAGCGTGAAGAGCGCGACGGCCGGGGTCATGCCGATGTCGGCCGCGCGGGGAAGGCCCGCCGGCGCAACGGAGGCGAACGCGGGGAGCGCGACCCACGCCAGGGCGATCGCGCCCAGCCCGGCCGCGACCGCGACGACCACGACCTCCGCCAGGATCGCGCGCACGAGGTCCCGCCGGCCCGCTCCGACCGCCCGCCGGACCGCAAGGTCGCGGCCCCGGGCCTCCGCCCGCGCCGTGAACAGGCCCGCGACATTCGCGCACGCCACGAGCAGCAGCAGGGCCACGGCCGCCGCCAGGATCGCGAGCGGGGTGCGCACCTCTCCGAGCATCTCGTCCCGGAGCGGGCGCACGACCGGCACGTGCTGCCGGATGATCTCGGCGTAACGGGGCGAGCCGCCGTAGAGCTCCGGGAGCCGGTCCGCCAGCGCGTCGAGCTCGCGGGCGAGGGACGCGACGTCGGCCTCGGGTGCCAGCCGACCAACGAGCGGGAAGTCCCCGAAGCGGCCGGGCGCGGCGACGTCTTCCGCGGTGTACTCGACGGGGATCCACGCCACCACCTCGTCCACCGGCACGCGGAAGCTCGGCGGCATGACGCCGATCACCTCCTTCGGCCCGTCCACGAAGAAGTGGGTCTGCCCGAGGACGCCGGGGTCGGCGCCGAACCAGGTCGTCCACAGGCCGTGGCTGAGGAGGACGACCCGTCCGCCCTCGCCGGGCACGGGAAGGCGGCCGATCACCGGCTCCACCCCGAGCACTCTGAAGAGCGAGATCGTGGGCATCGACTGGCGCAGCCGCTCGGCGCGGTCCCCGGCCCGGACGGTCGCGGTGAAGCTGTTCGTCGCGGCGAGTCCGTCGAGCCGGGTCGCCTGCTCGGCGTACTGGAGGAAGAACTCCAGCGAGACCGAGAACTCCTCGGGCAGGTCCGACCCGGGCGCGGAGGCGCCGATGTGGACGAGCCGGTCCGGCTCCTCGAAGGGGAGCGGGCGGAGGACGACGGCGTGCATCACGCCGAAGATCCCCGCGCCCGCCCCGAGCGCGAGGGAGAGGGTCACCACCGCCGCCGCCGCGAAGCCCGGCGTGCGCCGGAGCGTCCGCGCCCCGTGCCGGAGATCACGAGCCCACCGCGCCATCGTCTTCATCCCGCCTCCACCCGTCTCGAGTCCACCATCCGTCGTTCGCGGCCAGGTCGGCCACCACCGCTCCGCGAGCCCCGTGCGCAGCAGGTCCGCGCACGTGGTCGCGGCGCACCACACGCCCGCCGCCCGGCCCCGCCGGAGCGCCCGGCGCGTCTCCGCCTCGGCCTGCTCGAGGATCTCCGGGCCGAACCGCTCCCGGAACGGCCGCGGCGCGACCTGCAGGAGCAGGCGGAAGAGGATCCTCACGGGCGGGCGCCGAGCCGCTCGAGCGCGAGGGCCGAGGCCGCCTCCAGCCGCCGGGCGCCGGAGGCCAGGGCCGCCCGCCCCTCGCGCGTGAGCTCGTAGTAGCGCCGCGCGCGCCCCGGATGCCGGAGCCCCTCCGCCTCGTCCGGCGCGTCCGTCTCGACGACCAGCCCGGCCACCATGAGGCGGGCCAGCACCCGGTAGAGGCTCCCGGCCCGCGGCGTGAGCGCTCCGTCCGACTCCTCCTCCACCGCGTCGCGGACGGCGTAGCCGTGCATCAGGCCGCGGGCGAGGGCCAGGAGGACGTGGTAGTCGAGGAGGCTGGGGCTGGCGTCCGGAGTCGACGGCTGGAGGGGTGAGATGGTCCGGGCCGTATATACGTTCAGGGAGCATATGAGGGCGCACGAACGGGCACGGTGCGATCCCGGTTCACTCGTAGACAGGACGAAGGGGCCGAGGGTTGCGTTTCACTCGCGACCGCTTTCCCCTTCGGCCATGCCCGAGCTACCCGAGATCACCGCCTACCTCGAGGGCCTCGAGCGCACCGTCGTCGGCCGTCCGCTGGAGGCGGTGCGGGTGCGCTCGCCCTCGCTCCTGCGCACCTGGGATCCGCCCCTCTCCGCCGTCCACGGGCGGGTGCTCGAGGGCGTGGAGCGTCTCGGCAAGCGGATCGTCTGGCGGCTCGAGGAGGATCTCTTCCTGGTGATCCACCTGATGATCACCGGGCGGCTCCGGTGGACCCGGCGCGGCGTGGCCATTCCGGCGCGGCGGGGCCACGCCGCCTTCGACTTCCCGCACGGCACCCTCCTCCTGACCGAGGAGAGCTCGCACAAGCGCGCGTCGCTCCACGTCTTGCGGGGGCGGGAGGAGCTGCGCGCCCTGGATCCGGGCGGGCTCGAGGTGATGGACGCGTCGCTCGAGGAGTTCCGGGACGCGATCACGCGCGAGAACCGGACGCTCAAGCGCGCGCTCACGGATCCGCGGATCCTGTCGGGGATCGGCAACGCGCACTCGGACGAGATCCTCCTCCACGCGCGCCTGTCCCCGCTGCAGCGGACCGGAAACCTCTCCGCGGAGGACATCGAGCGCCTCTTCGAGGTCACCCGGCGCTCGCTCGCGGAGTGGGTGGAGCGGCTCCGTGACGAGTTCGGGGACCGGTTCCCGGAGCGGATCACCGCGTTCCATCCCGCCATGGCGGCGCACGGCAAGTACGGCGAGCCCTGCCCGGTGTGCGGATCCCCGATCCAGCGGATCCGCTACGCCGACCGGGAGACGAACTACTGCGCGCGCTGCCAGACGGGCGGGCAGGTCCTCGCCGACCGGGGGCTCTCGCGCCTGCTCGGGGACGACTGGCCGAGGACGCTGGAGGAGCTGGAGGAGCTGAAGGAGCGCTGAGCGGCGCCGCTCAGGGCGGCCAGCCGAGCCCGGCCGTCAGGACCAGGCCCCCGTAGCTCGCGTGCGGGTTGAGGTTGCCGAAGGCCTGGAAGGCGAGGGCGACGGGGCGTCCCTCACCCGCGCCGGAGCCGGAGGAGCTTCCTGCCGCGGGAGAGGCGCGATTCCTCCCGGGCGGTCGCCGGCTCGGGCTGATCCTCGGGCGCCGGAGCCGCGGGCTCCGGAGGCTGCCCGTTCCCGGCGGCCGCCGGGCGGGCCGCGTCGAAGAGCGGCTCCAGCGCGGCGAAGGACCGGTAGAGCTCCGATCCCTGCAGGGGCGGCTCGAGATGCTGGGCGCCGACGAACAGGAGCTGGAGGACGCGCGCCACGCGGCCGGCCGCCTCCTCGTCGCCCATGCGCTCGGTGCACAGCTCCTCGAGGAAGGCGAGGCGGCGGCGATCGACCCGGTCCTGGACGCGCGCCGCTTCCGCCTCGGCGGCGGCCCAGCTCCGGATCGCCCGCTCGAGCCGCGCCGTCCGCAGCTCGGCCGCCTGCCGGTTCACGGCCCGGAGGCGCTCCGTGACCGGCGCGTCGATCCGCCACGTCTCGAGGAGGCGCTCGGTCGCGCGGCGCTCCCACTCCTCGAGGAGCGCGATCACGTAGTCCGGACGGCCGCCGGCGAAGTGGTGGTAGAACGAGCCCTTGGTCCGGCCGAGGCGATCGCACAGGATATCGACGGTGAGGCCCGCGTGGCCCTCCTCGGCCAGGACGCGAAAGCCTTCCTCGATCCAGTCGTTGCGCGTGGTACGGCGGCCCTTCTTGGTGGTCGTCTGCTCCAACATATGGTCCTACTTGAACTTAGGAGTAGGTCGGCACGGAACCGTACGGCAAGGTACGGTAGTCCGCTCGCGGCCTCGCGTCAACCTTCTTTTCGCGGGGCCGGACGCCCGCTCGACCCGGGGCCCGATGCGGCCGGGCGACCGGCCCGGGGGCGCGCCCCGGGGGGCTCTACGCCCCCCGGAACGCCCGCACGATCTCCGCGAGCTCCTCGGGCGGGAGCGCGTCCACGCCCTCCCCGCCGAGGCGCAGGCTGGTCTCCTCTCCCGCGACGATCCACGTCTCCGAGCCCTCCGTGCCGGTCACCACCGCCCGCAGCTCCGGCAGCGCACGGAGCAGGTCGAAATACGCCCGCCCGTAGAGGCGCACGCGCACCACCGGGCGTCCTTCCCGGTGCGCGGCGTCCGTCCACACGCCGCCGTGCAGCACGAAGACCCGTCCGCCCGCGACCCGCCGTCCGGCCTCGGTCGGCGCGTCCCGCCCGTCCCGCTCCGCCGGTCGGCCGAGGCCGAGCGACTCGAGCATGGCCTCCTCGCTCCGCTGCAGGTCGGCCGCCGAGCGCGCCTCGCGCCGGGCCTTCGCCTGCTCCGCCATGCGGACGGCGGCGGCTCCGGTCGCCGCGGACGCCTCGGCGCCGAACGCCGGTGGCGCGGCCGCGCCCGGCGCAACTCCCACGAGGCGGCCGCGGTCCCACCCGGCCACGGCGTCCGGCTCCTCCACCAGGTAGGCCGTGTAGCGGCTCGGCAGCCCGTAGCGGAGCGCGAGGCGGCGCATCTCCTCCACGAGGCTCTCCGTCTCGCCCTCGGTCCAGACCTGGCGCTCCAGGTGGCCGAGCTTCCGCGACGCCCACAGGCGGGGCACCCACGAGTTCGCCTCGGAGCTGCCGGGAAGCACGAGCTCGGTGGCGAAGGCCACCGGCGCGCCGGAGCGGCGCCCACGCACCGCGAGGCTCGCGGCACCTTCGCCCCGGAAGCGCCCGAACACCACGAGCTCCTCGCCCGCGAAGAGGTCCGGGAGGCGGACCGGATACACCTCGGCGAGGCGCGCTCCGTCCCCGACGAGCTCGAGGTCGGTGAGGACGGGGTGACGGATCTTGCCCGCCAGCACGGAGACCGCGCGCTCCACGTCCTCGCCCGGCTGGACGTAGTCGGTGGTGCCTCTCGTGGCCTCGCTCAGGCGGTCGAGCAGGTGCGTGTTCACGTCGTGCCCGACGCCGAAGGCGAAGATGCGCGCGCGCCCGGCGCGTCGCTCCGCCCGGTCCGCGAGCCGCTCGGGCGACTGCTCGCCGACCGTCGGCAGACCGTCCGTGAGGAAGATCACGACGGGGAGCCGGTCACCCGGGCTCTCGAGCCGGAGCGCCTCCTCGAGCGCGCCCTCGATGTTCGTGCCTCCGTCCGCGACGAGGCGGTCGATCCAGTCCCCGGCGGCCTCGACGTCCCCCGTGCGCGCGGCCCGCACCCATCCCTCGCTCTGCGCGCGCACGGCGTTGGAGAAGGCGATCAGGCGGAAGCGGTCCCCGGAGCCCAGCGACGCGACGAGCTGGCGGAGCGCGGCGCGCGCCTGGGCGATCTTCTCTCCGGACATCGATCCGGAGACGTCGATCACCGCCGTCACGTCGCGGGGCTCCGCCGCCTCGACGCCCCGGTCGGGGCTCAGCGTGAGCATGAAGTATCCGTCCTCGCCGGGCGGCCGGTGCGTCGCGACGCTCATGCCGACGGCCGAGCCGGCCAGCGGCAGGAAGATCGACGCGCGGCCGTCCAGCGCGCCCTCGACCTCGATGTGGAGCGCACCGCCCTCGCGGCGCACCTCGAGCGCGTGCGTCGGCGAGAAGGGATCCAGGAAGGCCGACCCGTCCCGCACCTCGACCTCGAAGCTCGTGCGCGCGTCCTCGTGCCCCCGCCCGCCGCCCGGGCGCTCGCCGGCGTAGAGGAGCTGGAGCGCATCCCCGGCGCGCTCCAGCCGCTGGGTGTAGCGCAGCGTGACCTTCCGCTCCTCGCCGGGGCCGATGGGGAAGACCCGCGCCCGGAGCAGCCCGTGGCCCGCGAGCTCGATCAGCGCGGGGTCCGCCTTCCGCCGCACGATCTCCTCGTAGACGCGCCGCGCCTGCTCCGCGTCCATGATCTCGCCGCGCAGCTCCGTCTCTCCCTGGAAGAGGGAGAAGCCCTCGAAGACGGCCTCCCCAGGGAGCGGGTAGAGGTAGTCGCCCTCGGCGAGCCGACGGCCGTCGTTGCGGAACCACTCCGACACCTCCACGCGCGCCACGCGACCCTCCACCCGCACCCGCACGTCGGTCCGCACACGCTCCACCGACGTCCCGCCGCGGTCCACGCCGGGCTCGATCCATCCCTGCGCCTCGGCGGCCGTGCTCGCGACCGCCATCCACCCGAGCGCCAGCAGGGCGCTCCACGTCCCTCGGGCCATCTCTCACCTCCGATCCGGTCGTCCGTCTTCGACCGGGGTGACGACGGGCGGGTGCGGGATTGCACACCCGCGGGGCGAGGAGCTCAGGAGCCCGTGGGGCGGGCCTCCGCGCGGAGTGCGTCCTTCACCGCGGCGAGGAAGGCGTCCCGGTGCGCCGCGCGCTCCTCGCTCGTGGGCTCGGGCCAGAGGCCGTGCATCGCGACGACGAGCCCCAGCTCGGGATCGACGTGGAGGAGCTGCCC
>CAZOYA010000013.1:0-16161 GCA_964583815.1 uncultured Gemmatimonadaceae bacterium
TCACCAAGTGCTGCACCAAGGTGTGCCCCGAGCACATCACGATCACCGACAACGCGATCATCCCGCTCAAGGAGCGCGTGGTCACGCGAGCGTACGATCCGCTCGCCCGGCTCGTCGAGCGACTGCGGGGAAAGGGGAGCGGCGAACGCACCTGACGGAGGAGGGACCATGGTGGAACGCATCGAGCTCAAGCGCCTCCGGGCCGAGGCCATCGACGCCGCGCTCGAGCGCGCGCGCCATTACCGGTACCTCAACCAGCCGCAGCTCGCCGAGAGCATCTGCCGGGACGTGCTCGAGGTGCGTCCGGAGGATCCCCGGGCGCGCGTGATGCTCATCATGAGCCTCTGCGACCAGTTCGGGACCGTGGACACGCTCCACGTGCGCGAGGTCCTCGCGATGGCGCAGAGCCTGCGGGACCCGTACGAGCGCGCCTACTACTCCGGGCTCGTGTGCGAGCGGCGGGCCGCGGCGGCGCTCCGCCGGGGCGGACCCGTGGCGGGCGCGATCGCCTGGGAGTGGTTCCACCGCGCCATGGAGCACTACGAGACCGCCGAGCCGCTCCGCCCCGCGGGGAACGACGACGCGATCCTCCGCTGGAACACCTGCGCGCGGACGCTGAACGCGCGGGCCGACGTGCGGCCGCGGGAGGAGCCCGTCGGCATGGAGATGCTGGAGTAGGGCCGGCACCGCCTGCCGAGCCGGGGCGAATCCAGGGGATGCGGGGCTCGGACGCCGGACGCCCGGGCGTCGTGGCCGACGAGAAGATCCTGGTCCGCGCGAGCCGGGCCGCCGCGGCCTGGGCGGGATTCTACGCGCTTTACCGGTGGTACTACGCCGTCGGCGGCACGGTCGGGATGTTCGGGACCCCCGTCTCGGAGGCGCAGTGGCGGCTCGTCAACGCCGTCGGGGGCACGATCATCGGCGTGCTCGCCTTCCTGCCCCTGGCGTTGCTCGGCTCCTGGCGCCACGCACGTCGGCGGCCCGCGCTGCTCGCGCTGTGCTGGGTCGTCGCGGTGGGAGGCGTGGCGCACGCCCTGACGGGCATGACGCAGCGCGTGGTCAGCCTGGCCGGGATCCGCGCGGTAACCTTTCCTCCCTTCTGGCGCACGATCGATCCCCAGGTCTCGGACCTGCAGGCGCTCTTCTTCAACGAGCCCTGGTTCCTGGTGACGGGGCTCCTGTGGGCGACGATCGCGTGGGGCGGTGCGCTGGCGACGTCCCCCCGGCGTCGTGCCTGGATCGCGAGCGCCCTCGCCGCGACCGCGGTTCTCACCGCGCTGGGCCTCCTGAGCGCCTTCGGCGCGATCGGTCGACTGATCGTGGGGTGAGGGGACGGCGGCTCGCGTCACGCCCCCCGATGTCCTCATGTTGGGCGCGGATCCGAGGCACCGGCCGCGAATCGCTCGTGCCGGCCCGGTGGAGCCGAGTAGCCTGCGACCCGGAGGAGCACGATGAGGATCGTCGTCACGGGGGGGACCGGCATGGTGGGCGCGCATGTCGTGGCCGAGCTCCTCGCGCGAGGCGTGCAGGTGCGCGTGCCCACCCGGAGCGCCGAGAAGCTCGCGGCGCTGCCCGAGGGGGTGGAGGGCGTCATCGGCGACCTCGGAACCGCGGCCACGGTGCGCGGCGTCTTCCGTGACGCCGAAGCGGTGTTCCTGCTGAACGCGATCGCTCCGGCGGAGCTCCACGAGGGGCTGCTCGCCCTCGCCGGGGCGCTCGCCTCCGGCGTGCGGCGGATCGTCTACCTGTCCGTGCTCCACGCCGAGGTCCTGCCGCTCGCGCCCCACTTCGCGGCCAAGGTGGCGATCGAGCGGGCGCTCCGGGACTCCGACGTCGAATGGACGGTGCTCCGGCCCGGTAGCTTCTACCAGAACGACCTCCTCGCGCGGGAGGCGATCCTCGAGCACGGGGTCTATCCGCATCCGCTCGGTGAGGCGGGCGTGTCGAGGGTCGATGCACGGGACGTCGCGCGGGCCGCCGCGGTGGCGCTCACGGAGGCCGGTCACGAGGGGCAGACCTACGACCTCGGCGAGCGGACCGTGACAACCGGTCCGTCGATCGCGGCGGCCTGGAGCGCGGCGCTCGGGACGCCGGTGCGCTACGCCGGGGACGACCTCGACGCGTGGGAAGCGAACCTGAGGCCCTTCCTCCCCGACTGGCTGCTCCACGACCTGCGGCTCATGTACGAGCAGATGCAGCGCGCCGGGCTCCGGATCGCGCCCGAGGCGGCGCGGCGCCAGGAGGCGCTGCTCGGGCGAGCGCCGCGGGCGTTCGAGGAGTTCGTGCGCGAGACGGTGGAGGGGTGGAGGGGGTGAGCGAACGCCACGCTCAGGCCGCCTTCAGCTCCTGAATCCTGACTTCGAGATCGCGAGGCGCGATGAAGACGAGCTTCCTTCCCCTCTTCGTCTTCACCAGAAGTCCGAGCTCCGCCAGATCGATCAGGTCCGCGCGCGCGGTGTTCGTGACCACTCGGTGGCTCGTACGATGTGATTGCACGCTATACTCGAAGCCCGGATGGCGGAGCGCGTGACCGAGCAACCGTAGCTGACGATGGTTCAGCTCCGGCGAGTCCCGGAGCGCGGCCTCGATCTCGCGAGTCGCTCGGACCTTCCGCTCGACGTACGCGCCGAGCGCCTCGATGCTTTGCAGGACCACCTGAATCTGATGGTCTACGAAGTAGGTCAGATCGCTTCCATCGGTCTCGGTGTACAGATAGGCGCGCGAGTACTTCACGGGAGCGTCACGTAGCACCCTCGAGACCGACAGGTACTTCGTCAGCGGGTAGCCGTACCGGAGCATTGCCCAGTAGAACAGGGCTCGAGCGAGTCGGCCGTTCCCATCGACGAACGGGTGGTCGTACCCGACCATGAAGTGCAGGATGATGGCCCGCAGCACCGGGTGAAGCCAATCGTCCGGCGTTTCTGCGTTGGCGAAGGCGAGAAACCGGTCGAGCCGTTCGGGGAGTTCTCCCGCGCGTGGAGGCACGTGCGCGGTCTCGATGGAGTGGAGCAATTCCACGACGACGTCGTCCGCGTCAGTCCGGAACACGCCGGCCTTCTTCGGATCATCGAGCGTGCCGTCCACGAGAATGCTGTGGAGCTCGAAAAAGGTCTCCGCGTCGAGCGGGCTCCTCGCCCATTCCTCGATTCGTTCCATCGCAATGAAGTTGTTCAGGATCATCTGCTCGCTCTTGTTCCGAGCACTTCGATTCTCCCGGATCATGTCTCTGGCCTTCGCCCTGGTCGTCGACGCACCCTCGAGCTGGCTGGATCGGATGGCCTCCTCCATGAGGGCGTTGGTGAGCAGGAACCGACCGCCGTGCATATCGACCATGGCCTTCACATCCGCGGGGGGGCCGGCGGAATAGCCCGTCATTCCGAAGCTCTGGTCGATTCGGTGGAGCCCCTGCCGGATCGGGGAAGCGTAGACGAGGGTGAAGTCGGCCCCGTTCTTGTCCAGCAAAGGGATGGTTTCCCCCGCGGACACGCGGGCGTACTTGGTGCCCAGCCACCATTCCTCGTGCGTGAGTCCGTTCGGCGGCTTGCGATGGCGGAGCACGTCCCAATGGAGATACCGGCCCGAAACGAGCGGCCTCCCCCGAGCGAGCACCTCGGGTAGGCGATCATCGGCGACCGCGTCGAGCAGGCTGGAAAGGCTGGGCGGAGCAAGGGGGATCTTCATCTCGGCTCCGAGGAATTGGCAATTTGATATCAATTGCTACTTCGTGGGTCGGATCCCGTCAACATCCAGGTGCCGAGCCGGATCCAGAGGCTCGGTAAGTTGCCTGACAAGTGGTTGATCGCTGGGCCCGGCGATCCTTGCTGGAGGGCCGCACGTCACGGCTGCGCCTGCCAGTTCGTTCCGTCCTGCCGACCTCCGTGCCCAGCAACCGGAGCCATATGATGCTGCGACGTCCCCTCCCGCTCCGCTGTCCGCACTTCCGTCGACGGCCGGGTCTTGCGGGCTCCTGGATGCGGGCGACGCCGCTCGTCGCGCCGCTCCTCCTGCTCGCCGGGTGCGGCATCTTCGATCCCGACGACGGCCCGCCCGCGGAGATCACGGATCTGCCCCGCGAGCTGTCGGTGGGCGAGATCGAGACGATCGAGGCGAGCCGCGTCTTCGGGCTCGAGCTGCTGCGTGTGATCCTCGAGGACGCCCCGGACGAGACGCACTTCCTCTCGCCGCTCAGCGCGTCCATGGCGCTGGGCATGACGATGAACGGGGCGGACGGAGACACCTTCGACGCCATGCGGGCGACGCTCGGCTTCGAGGAGCTTCCCGAGGAGGAGATCAACGCCGCGTACGAGGAGCTGATCGCGCTCCTCCGGGACCTCGATCCGCACGTCTCGTTCTCGCTCGCCAACGCGATCTGGTACCGCGAGGACCTCACGCCCCGGCCGCCCTTCGTCGCCCGCGTGACGAAGCACTTCGACGCCACGGTCGACCGGATCGACTTCGCCGATCCCGGCGCCGCCGACGTGATCAACGGCTGGGTCCGCGAGGCCACGCGCGAGCGGATCGAGGAGATGGTGAGCCCGCCCATTCCGGGCAACGTCCTGGCGATGCTGCTGAACGCGATCCACTTCGAGGGCGACTGGAGCACGCAGTTCGACCCGGCGAAGACGCGGGCCGAGCCGTTCCGCTCCGCCTCGGGCGAGGAGATCGGCACGGTCGATCTCATGGACCTGAAGGCCGACCTGCGCAGCCACTTCACCCCGTCGTACGCGGGGGTGGAGCTGCCGTACGGGGGCGGCGCGTTCGTGATGGACGTGATCGTGCCCACCGGCGAGCGCACGGTCGCCGCGGTCCTGGACGAGCTCGCGGCCGGGGGCTGGGAGGAGCTCGTCGCGGCGCTCGAGGCCGAGCCCGCGGAGGTGCAGGTGCTCCTGCCGCGCTTCGAGCTCGAGTGGGAGCGCACGCTCAACGACGATCTCGCGGCGATGGGGATGGGCGTCGCGTTCGGACCCGGCGCCGACCTCACGCGCATGTTCGAAGGCTCGAGCCCCTACATCGACGAGGTGCGGCAGAAGACCTTCGTGCGCGTGGACGAGGAAGGGACCGAGGCGGCCGCGGCCACGGTCGTCGTCGTGGTCGAGTCCCTCGGCCCGCAGGTGCGCGCGGACCGGCCCTTCCTGTTCACGATCCGCGAGCGGTTCTCGGGTGCGATGCTGTTCCTCGGGGCGGTGATCGAGCCCCCGCCGCGGATCTGAGGCCGGGAGCTCGAGCGCGCGCGACCGGGCGATCCGCCGGGCTTCACTTTAGCGGGGACTTGACCGTCGCGCGCTCGGTCGTTTACTTAAGTCCATGCTTCAGCATTCCCGATCCGACTCCGTCTTCGACGCCCTGGGCGACGCCAACCGCCGGGCGATCCTGGAACGGCTCTCGCGGGGACCGGCCTCGGTCTCGACGCTCGCGGAGCCCCTGGGGGTGAGCGTGGCTGCCGCGCTCCAGCACGTGCAGGTGCTGGAGAAGGCCGGGCTCGTCTCGACCCGCAAGGAGGGGCGCGTGCGGGTCTGCCGCCTGGACCGCCGGGGACTCGACGCCGCGCGGGAGTGGATCGACGCCCGCCGACGGGAGCAGGAGCGGCGCCTGGACCGCCTGGCCGAAGTGCTGGGCGAGGATCCGGACGACGGGCGCTGAAGCGCGCGACACGACCTCATCGAGCGATCACCGGGAAGGGGAAGACACCATGGCCACGAAGGAAATCATCCACGAGAGCTTCACGATCGAGCGACGCTACCGCTCCCCCGTCGACAAGGTGTGGAACGCCTTCGCCGACGAGACCCTCAAGCGCGCCTGGTTCGCGGAGGGCGAGGGCTTCGAGGTGATCGAGTACGGGCTGGACTTCCGCGTGGGCGGGCGCGAGCACGCGCGCTTCAACGTGCTCGAGGCGCCCGTGCCGCTCGGCGTCATCAGCAACGAGACCCGCTACTTCGACATCCGCGAGCGCGAGCGCATCGTCTCGGCCTACTCGATGTCGAACGACGACACGCCCTTCTCCGCTTCGCTCGTCACGGTCACGTTCGAGCCGGACGAGAACGGGGGGACGCGCGTCACCCACCTCGAGCAGGTGGTCTTCCTCGATCAGGCGGACGGGGTCGCGATGCGCGAGACGGGGACCCGGAGCCTGTACGAGTCGCTCGCGGAGCACCTGGGCGAGGAGTCCGTCCCACGGAGCGAGATCTGGAAGGCGTGAGGCTCAGCGGGGTGCGGGGGAGGCCGGCGCGGCATGCCACACGTCGGCCTTCCACGCCGCCCCCACCAGGAGCAGCGACACGAGGCCGTGCGCCGTGAAGATCTCGAGCACGCCGAGATGGCCGCCGTGCGTGCCCGCGCCGGCCATCGGTCCGAGGTGCACGAAGGTGGCGCCGGCGAGGAACGTCGCCCACACCAGCGTGGGCGCCACGAGGTAGGCGCCGGCGAAGCGGGTCGACAGCGTGGCGATCGTGGCCATGCCCAGGTACGCCCATCCCAGGAAGACCGTGGAGGGATGATCGGGCTCCACGCCGATGACGTGCGCCATCTCGTGCGGATGGACGAGGACGAGGAGCGCGACGATCAGCATCGGCACGCCGCAGTAGCCCACGAGCAGGTCAGAATGAAGGACCGGGCGGGGACCCGCAATGGACATATCATGCATGCTGTCCAAAATTGGACATAGCATGGAACGTGTACGGATTCCCGAGCTCTGGAGGGCTCTCGTGCCCGAAGCCCCGGCCCCGCCCGATCCCCGTGTCCTCCGCACCCGCCGGCGGCTCAAGTCCGCGCTGATCGCGCTCCTCGACGAGGTCGGGTACGAGGCGATCACGGTCGAGACGCTGACCGAGCGCGCGGACGTCGCCCGGTCGACGTTCTACGTGCACTACGGGAGCAAGGAGGACCTCCTCTTCGACGGGTTCGAGGAGTGGCTGCGATCGTTCGCCGCGCGCGGGCCGACGACGCCCTTCCGTTTCCAGTTCAGCCTGCCGCTCGTCCGTCACGCCGCGACGCAGCCCCGCTTCTTCCGGAACACGATCGTGCGCGGCCGCAGCTGGCGCGTGCGGCGGAGGCTGACCGAGATCATCGCGCGCGTCGCGCTCGCCGAGATGCGGCACGCGGGGCTCGTCCCCCCTTCCGCGGACGGTACCGACGCGCGATCCGATCTCGCGCTCGGCCGCGCCGCGGCGGTGGCCGGCGCGTTCGAGTCGGTGCTCGAGTGGTGGATCGAAGGAGGCGCGCGAAGGAGCGCCGAGGAGGTGGACCGGGTGTTCCAGGAGGCGGTGGCACACGGGGCGTAGCGGGCGCCGCTGGATCCCGGCCCGGGTCGCTGCCGTCACCCGTGCGGGGCCCGGCTCTTGCAGCTCCATGATGCTGAGTCTCATTTCCGATGGCATGCTTCCAAGATATTGGGACTGGCGCACTTAGCTCTGCTGCGCCCATCTTGGAGGGGACCCCTTCTCTCCACCACCGACCGACGAAGGAGCCGGACATGGCACAGCCCGAGAGAAAGGCTTCGCACGATGCCTCCATGGTGGCCTCCTGCACGGCCACGAATTGTCGGTACAACGAGCACGAGAACTGCACCGCCGGCGAGATCCGCGTCGCGATGCGCGGCGACGGTCACGCGACCTGTGAGACCTACGCCCCGGAGCAGCCGAAGGCACGGCCGTGACCCGGGCCTGACGGGCGCGAGCCCCGCTTGCCGGGCGCCCCACGCGCTCGCCAGCGCGGGGAAATTGACGGGATCGACGGAACGCGATAGCATGGTTGAGAATCGTTCTCAGCCTTGTCGATGCCGCACGCGCCCCCACCCTCCCAAGACCTCGGTGCGTCCTCGCGCCTCCTCGAGCACACCGATGTCTTCCTGGTGCTGCGAGCGGCGCGCACGTCCGACCCGAGCAACTTCCTGTTTCGGCGCGCGGTGCGCGCGGTCCGGGCGCAGCCGTCCGAGCCGAGCCGCCGGCCTCTGGGATTGGTGCTCGACGCATTTGCGTCCGACGAAGAGGACGCGTCGGCCACGTGCACGCGTCGGGTCGCCGCGCTCGTGGGCCTGGCCGGCCATCTCGAGTCCCGCGGTCTTCTCGATGGCGCCGTCGAGGCGCTCGACTTCGCGGACCACCTCCGTCCGGACGATCCGGAGCTCCTGCTGCATCGGGCACGCGTGGCCCGGAAGACCGGCGACGTGACCAGGGCGCGGGTCCTGTACGACCGGGTGGCGCGGCTCGATGTGCGGGACGGATGCCTCGCGAGCATGGCGGCGATCGGATGCGCGCTGCTCGCCCCGGACGTGGAGCGCGCCCTGGGACAGGCGATCCGCGCCAACGTGGTTCGCGGACGGATGGAAGCCGCGGCCGTGGCGCAGGAGGCGCGCGCGCGGGCGCGTCGAAGCCGGGGCGACGTCGAGGGCGCCCTCCGCGACTATGCCGTCTCGGCCCTGAGGTTCGGGCATGCCGCCGACCGGGGCCGGATCGGCCACGAGATGGCCGATCTCCTCATGGTGGTCGGGGACGTGATGGCCGCGCGCCGGGTGCTCCTCGAGGTCGAGCGGGCCGCGTTGCCGGAGCAGCGCGCCTGGGCACGCGCGCGCCTCCTGCAGCTGGCGCAGGTGCTCGGCGACGAGCTCGGCTGCCGCCGCTGGTCCGATGCGGGTCCGCCCGCCCTCGTCTCCCTCGCGCCGCGGCTGTGTCGTCCCCGATCCGCGTCCGACCGGGAGCGGCGGCTCGAGCGCCTGCTGGACTGGGGGGCGGAGGCGTAGGAGGCCTGGAGGTTCCGACCCCCTCCTCGTCCGGCCGCCTGCCGCCCGTCATCCTTCATCTTCGCTACCCGGGCCCTATCTTCCGGGTGACCCGGTAGCTCAGTCGGTAGAGCAACTGACTTTTAATCAGTAGGTCCTGGGTTCGAGTCCCAGCCGGGTCACTTCCGGGCGACGTAGATCACGGCCTCCGGTCCGATCAGGGGCAGGCCCGGATCCTTGCGCCGGTGGACGACCCGGCGCACGTCGAACCCCGCTTCCGAGATCAATCTCCTCGCGCCGTCCGTCGTATATCGATTCTGGATCGGCTGCCGGGGGAGGTTCCGTTCCAGCCTGCCGGCCAGCCGACGGACGAAGTGGACCGGACGCGGGCGGGGGAAGACGAACTCGGAGATCCGATCGGCCGCACGCTCGGACCGCGTCCTCCGGACGTGGGTGAGACTCACGTAGTGGCCGCCCGGCGCGAGGACGCGCCGGATCTCCCGGAGCGCCTCGTCGATATCGAGGAAGTGCTCCATCACGCCCACGCTCGCGACGAGATCGAAGTACTCGTCCGGGAAGGGCAGGCGCTCGCTCAGCGCCAGGCTGAAGGCGGCGGACGCACGGGACCTCGCCTTCCGGATCGCGCCCAGCGAGAGATCGACCCCGTGGTTCTCACCACGCCCGTTCAGGGCGGCCAGGAGGAAGCCCTCGCCGCAGCCGACTTCGAGGAAGCGGTCGCCCGGGAGCTCGCCGAGCAACCCGGCGAAGTAGCGAATGAACGCCTGGGTTCGCCCCTGATTCTCCCAGACGTTCGACTGGGCGTCGTACAGCGCGTCGTAGGCGGCCGCGATCGATCTCGTGCGCTCGAACCGCGGGTCTTCGGAGAACAGCTGCGGAATTCCGTCGGTGCGGGGGTATTCACGGCGGCACGTGGAGCAACGGAGATCTTGCAGCGGCGTCTTGCAGTCGGGACAGACGTAGACGGAAACCGCTGTGCCTTCCTGTTGGACCTCGATGGATTGCATGGGCGTGTCCCGGCAGGTGTGGTCTCGGACGCGCGAGCGCGTCGGCCCTCTATCCCGTATCGGTTTCCGTGCCTTCGATGCCCCACCGGAGATCGGGGCTCGGGGGGGTGAGGAAGCGGGCCACGAGGTTCGTCCGGCTCGAGACCGGAAGGAACGCGGATCGGCGGAGATTCCGGAAAGCCGGATGGCATCGGTGGAGCATCACGGAGACGAGATCGGGCTTCAGCGCTTCCTCCATCGCGCCCATGCAGTCCACGAGGCGTCCGGGGTCGGAGCGCGCGGACCCGAGGAGCGCGAGGACGCGGAACTCCCGGAGGTCGCCTCGTCGGCCGGGATGTCCGACCAGCCCGCCATCGCCCTGGACGAACACCTCGTAGCGGTTCGTCGGGTGTCGAAGGAACCGCCACGTGAAGACCTCGGGGTCACGCTTCGCCCGTAGCAGGTCCGGCTCGGGCCCCTCCCCCGCGAAGAGCGCCGCCCAGTCCGGTGAGGCGCTGTCGGCTCGGCGAGGACGGTCGAGCTCGTACGCGAGGTTACCGAGCTTGCCCCTGCGCGTGATCCCGGTCCATCCCACCCGCAGCGGCTTCGTGAACCTCGCGAGCGTCACCAGGCCCCCGATGTCCTGCCATCCCAGCTTCAGGTATCCGGGCTTGCTCTGGGCGTTCGGAAAGTTGAAGAGGAGTCCTGCTCGCTTTCGCGCTTCCTCGACTGCCAAGTGCGTGAGCCTCGTGAAGAGACCGCGGTGGCGATGTCCCGGGGCCGTGGCGGTGTCGCAGGGCTGATACGCGGGAATCGTCGCGGCGCCGCGCTGCAGGTCGAGCCGCCACAACGCTCGCGCGGCGACGACCGTTCCGTTCTCCGGCTCGCGCGCCAGGGTGATGATCGAGGGCCCCATGGGGTTGTCCCGATGCTTCCAGGCGAACCACTCGGGACCTCTCGTGCCGAACACCCGGCCCCAGAGGTCCAGGACCTCCTGCACGGCGCGGGCGTCGCTCAGGTCGAGCACCTCCGGCTCCGTAGGTTCCGGGCCCGGCGATCGGCTCGCCGGCGTCCCGTCCTGCCCCGGCAGCACGCGGGCGGCCCTCTCGTCCTCGGAGGGCCGCTCGGAATGGCGCCTCCCTACGTTGTCGGCGGAAGCTCGGTGGGCCATCGAGGCGGAGCTCGTTCGACGTGAGATCGCGGCCTGCTGTCGATCCCGAGAAGGCAAGGTACATGCCGCCGGGCCCGGCGCGTCCGTCCTGTCGGCGGGCATGTAGCTTGCCCCGCTGAACGGGTGCCACCGGTCGACGTTTCGCCACCGCGGCCGAGCTCGCCCCCGCGGTCGGACCCACCCACATCCGAACGGCCCGGGAAGGCCAGGAGGTGCCCGTGCTACGACTCGCAGACGCCGAGCGCGTCATCGCCGCAGCGCGGCAGAAGGCCGACGAGATCGGCCAGCCGATGAACATCGCCGTGGCCGATGCGGGCGGTCATCTCGTCGCGCACGTCCGTATGGACGACGCGTGGATCGGCAGCATCGACATCTCCATCAAGAAGGCCTTCACCGCACGGGCCTTCGACATCTCGACGAAGGACCTGGCGACCCACAGTCAGTCCGGGGGGCAGTTCTTCGGCATCCATGCGTCCAACGACGGCCGCATCATGATCTTCGCCGGCGGCATACCCCTGCGTCGCGACGGAAAGGTGGTCGGAGCCATCGGGGTGAGCGGTGGGTCCGGCGATCAGGACCACGCGGTCGCGGAGGCCGGCGCGGCCGGCCTCTAGGAAACGGTCACATCGCCCGATGAGGAGTTACGCTCATGGCCACCAACCGCGGCGTCGTCTACCTGGGCCCGAACAAGGTCGAGGTCCAGTCGATCGATTTCCCGAAGATGCAGTCACCGGACGGGAAGGACATCCATCACGGGGTCATCCTGAAGGTCGTCGCCACGAACATCTGCGGATCCGATCAGCACATGGTGCGCGGCCGGACCACGGCGCCCACGGGGCTCGTGCTCGGGCACGAGATCACCGGCGAGGTGATCGAGAAGGGCGTGGACGTCGAGACGCTCGACATCGGGGATCTCGTCTCGGTGCCGTTCAACGTGGCGTGCGGGCGGTGCCGCACGTGCCTGGAGCGGCAGACCGGCATCTGCCTCAACGTCAACCGGGCGCGGGCGGGCGGCGCCTACGGATACGTGGACATGGGCGGCTGGGTCGGCGGCCAGGCGGAGTACGTACTGGTGCCGTACGCCGATTTCAACCTGCAGGTCAGGTTCGAGGACAAGGCCCGGGCGATGGAGAAGATCAACGACCTGACCATGCTGAGCGACATCCTGCCCACGGGGTTCCACGGCGCGGTGAACGCGGGCGTGGAGGTGGGCAGCGTGGTTTACGTGGCCGGGGCGGGACCGGTCGGCCTGGCGGCGGCCGCCTCCGCGCAGATCCTCGGTGCCGCGGTCGTCATGATCGGCGACATGAACCAGGAGCGTCTGGCGCACGCGAAGTCGGTGGGCTTCGAGCCCGTCGACCTGACGAAGACCGACCGGCTCGAGGACCTGATCGAGGACGTCGTCGGCGTTCCCGAGGTGGACGCCTCCATCGACGCGGTCGGGTTCGAGGCGCGCGGGCACGGAGATCAGCACACCGTGGAAGCTCCCGCGACGGTCCTCAACTCGCTCATGGCGATCACCCGCGCCGGCGGCGCGATCGGGATCCCGGGCCTCTACGTGACAGAAGACCCGGGTGCGAAGGATACCGCGGCGCAGCAGGGCAACCTGCGCATGCGCTTCGGCCTCGGCTGGGCCAAGTCCCATCGCTTCGCGACCGGACAGACGCCGGTCCTTCGCTACAACCGACAGTTGATGCAGGCGATCCTGCACGACCGGCTGCCCATCGCGAAGATCGTCAACGCGACGGTGATCACCCTCGACCAGGCGCCGGACGGCTACCGCGACTTCGACAAGGGCGTCGCGAAGAAGTTCGTGATCGACCCGCACGGAGCCGTCGCCGCGGCCGCGTAGCAGGTCGGTGGCCGCGGCGGGCTAGGAGTATCTCGCCGCGAACCGGTACGCGACGTAGAGCCCCACGCCGGTACCGACGACGCCGAGCAGGAAGGCCGTGAAGAAGGAGACATGCTCTCCGAGCGACCACCCGAGCCACCCTCCCGCGCTCGCTCCGACGAAGCCGAGTAGTCTTCTCACGCGTCTGCCCTCGCTGTCGCGGCCGACGGCCGCGGAAAGGTCTCTACCGGGCGGAGGCCGCGAGACCCGGCCGCCCGGCCTGGCCCGGCCCTACGGCGTCGGGCGCTTCCACGCGGCCAGCACCCGCTCCTGCTCGCCGGTCCGCCGTCCGGGCTGCGCCAGCGCTCCGACCTGCCCTGGATCCTCGCGCAGGACGAGCGTGGCCTCCTGCTCGCTGTCCCGGCTCTCGAACCGCACGGGGAGGCGGTCCCCGGGAGCATGCCCGGCCAGGACCTGCTCGATCTCGGCCGCGGACCCGACGGAGCGTCCGTCCAGGGAAAGGATCCGGTCGCCCCGGTCGAGCCCGGCCTCGTAGAGCGGCGTGTCGATCCAGGGCGTGGCGGTGAGGACCGCGCCGCCGGCGTCGGCGGCCACGGGGAGCGGGCCGATCCAGGCCGCGCCGGGCCGCGCGGGCTCGAGCGCGATCCCCGCCGCCGCGAACAGCGTCGGGTAATCCGGCACGTCCCGCCCGCGCACGAAGCGGTCGAAGAAGTCCGCGGCGAAGAGGCTGTCGCCCGTCACGCGGGCGAGCGCGGCCTGCACGTCGTCCACGTCGTAGGGGATCTCCGGCGAGCCGTGGCTCCGCCACATCTCGCGCATGAGATGGTCGAGCGTCACCCCCTCGAAGCGGGTCCGGAGCGTGAGGTCGAGCCCGAGCGCGATCCCCGATCCCCAGGTGTAGTACGAGAGGAAGACGTTGTCCCGGTTGTTCGGATCGACGGACGTGGCCGCGTCGACGAAGGGCGCCTGCATGCTCATCTCGACGGGCGAGAAGAAGCGCCGGCCCGGCGCCAGGGTGACCGTGTTCGCGATCGCGCCCATGCGGGCCGCGAAGTCCTCGTCCGTGATGATGCCCGCGCGCCACAGGATCAGGTCGTCGAAGTAGCTCGTGAAGCCTTCGCCGAACCAGAGCTCGCGCGACATGTTCGCTTCCTCGAAGTCGAACGGCTCGAGGGAGGCCGGGCGGATGCGCTCGATGCTCCACGCGTGGAAGAACTCGTGGGCCACGGTCGAGAGGATGCCGAGCCGGTTCTCGGCGAGCGAGCGGCTGTTCGAGACCACGGTCGAGTTGCGGTGCTCCATGCCGTCGCTCGAGGCCCAGGGCAGGTAATCCGCCAGGAACGTGTAGGTTCCGTGGTCGAAGCGGGGCATCACGCCGTAGATACCCTCGGCGGCCTCGACGATCGCCCGGACGTCGCGCCCGTATGCCGCCGCCTCGGCCTCCGTGCCGGCGTGATGGAGCGCGATCCGCACCGTCTGCTCGGCGGCTCCCTCGCCGCCCGACACGGTCCACGAGTCGAGCCGGAAGTCCGAGACCTCCGTGGGGCTGTCGAGGAAGTAGGCCAGGTCGGGCGCCGTGAACCGGAACGGATCGTCCGTCGGCGCGAGCTGCGTGGCGACCTTCCAGCCGCTCCCCTCCGGCACGCGGACCGTGAGCTCGATGGGCCGGGCCTCGAGCCCGCGCGCCCACATGAACGTGGCCGGAATGTTCAGGTGGCCGTGCGTCCGGTCGATCCCCGAGTAGGTGCCGTCGGCCCGGTCCGCGTACAGCACGTAGGTGAGCGTGACCTCGCCGCCGTGCCCGGTGACGTCCCACTGGTGCGGGTTCGGGCGCGTGATCGTCGCCGGGCGGCCGTTCACGCCCGTCGCGCGTACGGCGTACACGTTCTTCGCGAACTCGTGCAGCGCGTAGCGACCGGGAGAGGTCCGGCTCATGCGCACCTCGAGCGGGCCCGGGCCGATATCGGGGAAGGTCACCTGGATCTCGGCCTCGTGGTGCTCCCGGTTCGGGAAGGCGATCTCGTAGCGGACGGGCTCCTGTGCTGCCGCCGGAAGGACGATCGACAGCAGGAGCGCGACGGAGAGGAACGTGCGCATGGCGGGCAGCGTGCGAAGGAGGACGGGTGCGGTCGGGCTCACGATAGACTGCGGCGATCGCACGCGCCACGCGTCGCCCGAAGGGCGACCGGCCCGGTCCGACGGCGCGCGCGTTGCTCCACATCGAGGCCGGGGCGATGGTCAGGGGTCGTGATTTCGGAGCGGACGAACGAGGAGGCCGGTGAGATGCGAAAGCTCGTGGTGGGCACCTTCCTGACCCTGGACGGCGTCATGCAGGCGCCGGGCGCGCCGGACGAGGACCGGGAGGGCGGCTTCGGCCACGGCGGCTGGCTCGTGCCGTACTTCGACGACACGTTCGCCGAAATCATGACCGAGTGGACGAAGCGCGCCGGCGCGTTCCTGCTCGGTCGCAAGACCTACGAGATCTTCGCGGCCTCGTGGCCGAATGCGACCGATCCGGCCGACGAGGCCGCCGCCGCCCTGAACAGCCGGCCGAAGCTGGTGGCTTCCCGCACGCTGCGTGAGCTTTCCTGGAACAACGCGCACCTGCTCGAGGGCGACGTGGCCGAGGCCGTCGCGCGCCTCAAGCAGGAGGAGGGCGGCGAGATCCAGGTCCACGGGAGCGGCGGCCTCCTGCAGACGTTGCTCGCGCACGATCTGGTGGATACGCTGCGGCTGTGGACCTTCCCCGTGGTGCTCGGCAGCGGCAAGCGCCTGTTCGGCGAGGGGACGCGCCCGTGCGGCTTCAGCCTCGTGGAATCCAGGCAGTCGACGACGGGCGCCGTCCTGCACGTCTACGAGCGCACCGGCGAGCCCCGGTACGGGGCGGTGGAGGTCGGGCAGGAGACGGTGGTCTTCGATTGAAGGGGCAGGGCGCGTGGCGGTGTCCGCGCCGGTGTGGTTCACCGGGGGCGATCGGTACGAGATCGTCCACGTCCCTCCGACGGGAGACACGCTCACGATCCTCCGGCGCCCCGACGAGGTCCGGGCCGTCCCAACGGACGAGCGCCGCGACAGCCTGGCGGCGCTCCGGACGCGGCTCGATTCCGTTCCGGTGCCGCTCGGGGACGTGCGCGGGATGTCCGACCTGGCGCGGCGAGGGGACGTGCCCGAGATCCTCCCCGGCGATCCTCGCGATCCAGGTCGGCGAGGACCGCCGTCTCTGGGTGCGGAGGTGGCCACGCGAGGGGCGCCGCGAGACGGTGTTCGACGTGCTCGATCTGTCCGGCGCCGCGCCCGACCGCGCGGTCGTGATCCCGGACGCGTTGTCCACCAGCCCCGCGCCGTGGATCGCCGGAGGGCTCGTGTTGGGCGTTCTCGAGGATCCCGTGGCCGGAGTGCAGCGGGTGGGGGTGTTCCGGCT
>CAZOYA010000013.1:16261-31877 GCA_964583815.1 uncultured Gemmatimonadaceae bacterium
CGCAACGCCTCGATCGGCCGGACCGCGGCCGCTCGGACGGCCGGGGGGCCCGCGGCCACGGTGGCGACCACGAGGAGGACCACGGCGGAGAGCCCCCAGATCACCACGTCGAAGGGCTCGACCCCGAACAGTCGGCTCTCGAGCAGGCGAGCGACGAGGATCGATGCGCCGTAGCCGACGAGAACGCCTCCCAGGGCGAGCCCGGCCGCGCCGCGGATCACGGCGGCGGCCAGCCGCCCCGGCTCCGCGCCCAGCGCGATCCGGATCCCGATCTCGCGCGTGCGCTCGGCAACCGTCCAGGCGACCACGGCATAGAGACCCGCAGCCGCCAACCCGCCGGCGAGCACCGCGAGTATGCCGAGGAGCCGCCCCAGCATCCGCTCCTCCGCCATCCGCTCGGCGATGGTCTCCTCGACGCTCGTGGACCGGGCGAGAGGGATGTCGGGATCGAGCGCGGCGAGGGCGGTGCGGATCTCCTCGGTGATCCGGTCGGGGGCCCCGGAAGCGCGCACCAGGAGCGTTCCGTAGGAGCCGGGCGCCAGGTTCGGGAACGGCTCGTACAGCGTGGGAGGCGCTTGGCTCCTCGCATCGTCGCGGATGTCGCTCACCACGCCGACGATCCGCCGGTCGGTGTCGGCCCGGTAGCCCAGCACGGTCAGGGTGCGACCCACGACGTCCGTCGATCCGAAGAGCTGCCGGGCGAGGCTCTCGTTGATCACCACGACCGTGCCGCTCCCGGCACCTCCGGGCGTCATCTCCGAGCGCTCGAAGCTCCGTCCCCGGCGCACCGAGGCGCCCAGGGTCGAGAAGTAATCGGGGCCGATCCACTCGAGCTGGACCCGACGGCGGTCGCGTTCCCGGTCTTCTCCCGGGCGTATCACTGCGCCGTAGAAGTCGCTGGCGTAGAAGGGCTCGAGGCGCGTCAGAGTCGCCGCCTGCACCGCAGGCATCTCCCGCGCCCGATCGAGAAGCGTAAGATGCAGCCGGACCGCATCGTCCGTCTCGTAGCCCTGCGGCTCGGGGTCGATCGTGAAGACGAGCAGGTCCGTGGGATCGAAGCCGGGATCGACCTGACGAAGCCTGTCGAGGGTCCGGAAGAGGAGCAGGCTGCCCACCACGAGGGAGAGCGACAGGGCGAGCTGGAGCACCGTCAGCCCCGCGCGCATGTGCGCGCGTCGGGCGCTCCCGGTGGGCCTCGAGGCATGGATCCGGCGTGCCACGTCGGTCCGACCGGCGAGCACCGCGGGGATGAGCGCGAAGAGCACGGGAACCGTGACCGCGGTGGCCAGCGCGAAGGCGAGGACGCGGGCGCTCAGCGACGCCTCGTCGACCGCCGCGATGCCGAACGTGCCGTCGCCTCGCCAGATCAGGGTGTTCAGCCCGGCCGCGACTCCGCAGGCCACCAGCGCCGACCACGCGGAGAGGATCAGTGCTTCGGCCAGATGCTCGCGCACGATACGCGCCTGCGATGCGCCGATTGCCTGCCGTACGGCCACCGCCCCCTCCCGGCGCGTCCCCCGGAGGATCAGGAGGTTCGCGACGTTCGCGCAGGCGATCAGGAGCAGGAGCGCGGCGACGGCGAAGGTGACCCCGGCGATCCGGGACAGGGACGCACGATCGGCCGGGTGGACGCCGATCCCGGGGTACACCGTCGGGAGGCGGGTCCGATGGATCTCGTTCTCCTCGGGATACGCCTCGACCAGGCGGGTCATCACCTCCCTGAGTTGCGCTTCCGCCTGCTCGGGCGTCGCGCCCGGCGCCAGACGTGCGACGCTCTGCATGAACGGCCGGGACGTTCTCCCGCGGGCGTCGTAGTCCGCCGTGAAGTGCCGCAGGTCGCCGTACCGGTACGCGGGGAACCAGAGGTCGACGCCGGCGGTCCGCTCGGTGCCCTGGAATCCCGGCGCCGCGACGCCGACGACGGTGTAGGGCGCGCCGTTCACCCGCAGCACGCGTCCGGTCACGTCGTCTCCGCGCCGGTACGATCGGGCCCACATGCGGTGGCTGATGACCACCACCCGGTCACCCCCCGGCAGCAACTCCTCGGGCGAGAAGAGACGGCCTTGATGCACGCCGACCTCGAGGACGTCGAAGTACGCCTCGGTCACCGCCTCGGCGCGTAGCGTCACCGGGACCAGACCCTCGCCCGCCACCTGGACGCTCGCCGACGCCGCGCCGGCCATTCCCTCGATCGCGGGAGATCCCGCCTGCAGGTCGCGCAGGTTCAGGTAGCTGAGGCCGGTGTAGTTGCCGTCCTCCCCGCTCGCCTGCACGATCGCGAGCCGGTGCCGCGGAGCGCCGACGCCGGGCACAGGGCGGAACAGCAGCCAATCGGCGACACTGTAGACGGAGGTGGTGGCGCCCACACCAACGGCGAGGATGGTCACCACGACGAGGGAGAAGCCGGGCGCCCGGAGGAGCCCCCGGAGCGCGAGGCGGAAGTCCCGGCCGGTGTCGCGCAGCGCACCGATCGGGCTCGCGGATCGACTGGCGTCGATGCGGCGCCCGTGCCCCGGAGCGTGTCCCCCGCCTCGGCGTGGCACGACCCGCCAGAGGATCGTCGAGAGCGCCTGCTGCCAGAACCACCGCGCCGCCGCGCCTGCTCCGAACGCCGCCGCACGCTCGCGGTGCTCCTCGAGCAGATCGCCTTCGATGAACTCCCGCGCCTCGCTCCGCACCAGGAGGCGGATCAGCCACCGCGCGAGCCGGGGCGGGCGGGGATCCAACACCGGGCTACTCCTCCCCCGCCGCCAGCGCGGCGAGCCGGACGTGGACCCCCTCCGCCATCCGGCGGATCTCCTCCCAGGATGCGGCGAGGGCCGCCGCGCCTTCCGGCTCGAGCCGGTAGTACTTGCGGCGCCGGCCGCCGCGGGCGGGCGTCGTGTCGCCGATCCGCGCGGTGACGAGGCCCTTGGATTCGAGGCGCTCGAGGCCGGTGTAGACGGCCCCGGCGGACACGGAACGATGGGCCCGCTCCTCCAGCTCCCGGCGGATCGACACGCCGTAGGCATCGTCCCCGAGGCGCAGGATGGCGAAGAGCAGGAGCTGCTCGAAATCGCCCAGGCTGCGTCTGCTCATGGCCACGTCCAGCGAATACTGCAATGCAGTGTTTGCTCTTCGGACATGGTGGCACGGGATCGTGGCGGACGCAAGCGCGGGCGACGAAACACGTGTCCCACGGTGGGTGTCGGGTGTTCGGCGGTAGACCGCCTCAGCCGATTCGTACGACCCGAAGTCCGGGGACGCGGCGGAAATGACCCTCGTCCCGGGGGCCGACCAGCACGCCAAAACCCAGCTCCAGCGCGGTTGACGCGACGACCAGGTCGTTCGCGGGAATCGCCTGTCCGGTGCGGTGAAGCACCGCGAAGATCTCGGCCCATCGCTCCGCGGCCGCAGGGCCGAACGCGACCACGGGAACCCGCCTCGCCAACGCCTCGACCTTGGCACGCCGTGCGGCCGAGCGCGCGGAGGTATCTGCGAGCTGGACTCCTGCGAGCAACTCGGCATAGACGATGGCCGGGAGCGCCACCGCCTCGTCACCCGCGCCTGACAGCATCTCGTCCAGTTCGACCTGCCCACGCTCGATGGCTACGAGCGCGCTCGTGTCGACTACGAGGCCCACGGGTCTCCAGGCGGCTCGTCCGCGGCACTGACCATCTCGAGGGCTTCCGCGAACGCCGGATCACGATCCCCCGCCTGCGACCAGGCGCCGAGCGCTTCGCGAACGGTCACCGGCGAGGAGTCCGGCAAGGGCACCAGCCGAGCCACGGGGTCGCCGCTTCGTTCGATCGTAAAGGTGTCGCCGAGGTACCGGACTCGGCCCAGCACGTCACCGAGCCGGCGCACCAACTCGGTCGAAGAAATGCGATGTTCCATATCCTGTATTTTACATTTCTTCGTGTAAATCGACAATCGCGGAGTCCTCGACTCCTCGTCCTCGACTCCTCGCCTCACCCGAGCCCCGCATGCGCTACGTAGCTTTCCTCCGCGGCATCGGCCCCGCGAACCCCGCCATGCGCAACGAGAACCTGCGCAGGGTGGCCGAGGAGCTGGGTCACCGGAACGTCCAGACGGTGATCGCGAGCGGGAACCTGCTCTTCGAGAGCGACCGCGACGATCCGGCGGCGCTCGAGGCCGAGCTGGAGGCGGCGTGGCCCGAGAAGCTCGGCTTCAGGAGCACCACGATCGTGCGGAGCCGCGAGCAGATCGAGCGGCTCGTGGCGGCCGATCCGTACGAGGGCCGCGAACACGGCCGCACCTCCTACCTGCTGGCCACCTTCTTCAAGCATCCGCCGGAGACCGAGCTCGAGCTCCCGATGGAGCCGCTCGGCGAGGCGTTCCGGGTGGTCGCGATGGTGGACGATACGCTCTTCAGCGTCACCGACACGACGGTCACGGGGACCCTCGACGTGATGGGCTGGCTCGAGCGGCAGTTCGGCAAGGAGATCTCCTCGCGCACGTGGAAGACGCTCGAGCGGATCCTGGCGAAGATGTGACCCGCGCGGGGAGCCTCAGTGCGGCGCCGAGCCGTCCGGCGTCCCGACGTGGTTCGGGTCGAAGAGGTCGGGCTCCACGTAGATCTGCATCGTGAGCGGGACCGCATCCCGGATCGCCGACTCCACGTCGTCGATCGCGTCGCTGATCCCGGCGTTCGACAGTTCCCTCCGGAACTCGATCTTGCCGGCGACCAGGAGCTCGTCGGGACCGATGTGCTGCGTCCTCAGATCGATGATCCGGGTCACGGACGGGCGCCCGGCCACGGCGGCCTGGATCGCGGCGACGTGCTCGGGCGTCGCCGCCTCCCCGATCAGGAGCGACTTCATCTCGATGCTCAGGACGATCGAGATGGCGACGAGCAGGGCGCCGATGCCGAGCGTGCCGATCCCGTCCCAGAGAGGGTTGCCGGTGAGGGCGGTGAGGCCCACCCCGCCGAGGGCGAGGAGGAGCCCGACGAGCGCGCCGGAGTCCTCCAGGAGGATCACCGGGAGCTCCGGCGCGCGCGAGAGACGGATGAAGTCCCACCAGGACCGGTCGCCTTTCACCTTCTTCGACTCGCGGATCGCGGTGCGCATCGCCGTACCCTCGGCGCCGAGGGCGAAGAGCAGGACGCCGATCGCCCACGCGAGCGACTCGAGCTCGTGCGGATCGCGGATCTTGGCGATGCCCTCGTAGATCGAGAACATGCCGCCGAGCGCGAAGAGGATCATCGCGACGACGAACGCCCAGAAGTAGCGCTCGCGGCCGTACCCGAACTGGTGACGATCGTCGGCGACCCGCCGGGCCCGACGCCCTCCGAGCAGGAGCAGCGCCTGGTTCGCCGTGTCGGCCACGGAGTGGATGGACTCGGCCATCATGGCCGCCGAGCCCGTCACCAGATAGGCGACGAACTTGGCACCCGCGATCCCCGCGTTCGCGAGCATCGCGGTGACGACCGCCTTCGTTCCTCCGCCCGCCGCCATGGGCTACGCGGCGCCGGGCGGCTCCGGGGCCGGCGCTCCGCCCTCGCTCTCCCAGCGCTGGATGGCACGCAGCATGGACAGGTCGGTGGCGGTGCGCTCGCCCGACTCGTCACGGACCCGGAACCGGAGACGGTCCCCCGCCGAGAGCGACTCGAGGCCGCAGGCGCGAACCGCGTCCGCCCGGACCGAGCAGGGTGGAGAGCCGTCGTCGGGCCGGACGGCCCCGACGCCGCGCTCCGCATCGAACCAGTCGACGGTCCCGGTCGTCGGATCGTTCAGCTCCTCGGTCCTGCCCATGGGTTCCCCTCCCATCGAGATGTGGAACTCGGGAACGAAGGATGTGCCGCTCCCTCACGTGAGGTCCATGGAGGGTCGTGGAGCGTTTCGCGATGCGCCAGGGGCGGGCGAGCGGGATCAGGCCGCGGCCGAGGGCACGTCGGCCAGCTCGCGCGAGACCCGGGCGAGCCCGAGCGCCGAGAAGGTCAGCAGCACGAGCGTGGTGACCCAGGCGGGAAAGGCGAACGAGTCGGGGCCGTGGAGCGCGAGGAACGTGCCGCCTCCGACCAGCACCGCGCACAGCCCCGCGAACATCCGCATCCCGTAGAGAAAGACGAACGGCAGGTAGTGCGCCCCGAGCACCACCATGAACGCGGGATAGAACCACTCGAGGTGGTGGACCGCGACGGCGGCGACGACGGGGAGGCTGAGCGGCAGCGTGAACGCCACCTGCATGCCGAGCCCGTTCAGCGGGTTGCTTGCCGAGAGGGCGCTCCTCCGACCGGCGAGCCGCAGCCCGAGCTGCGTGAGCGGGAAGATGAAGAACCCGCCCACCACCAGGACGGTGATCGCCTGCCGGGGCGTCCCCCAGGTGGCGAAGGCCGCCGAGGCCGCCCACACGAGCGCGGAGACGAGCTGCCCCACGGCCCCGCCCACGAAGGTGAGCCGGACCTCGCGCTGCGCATCTTCGACCCGCATGGGACCTCCCGGGGGGGACATGGGGTCGAGCCGGATCGTGACGGGCCGCGACCAGGGTGCACGAGCTGGGATGCGGCAGAATCGGCCGGCCTGCGCCAGGCGGGCAAGGAGCCGCTTGGCCGACGGGCACAGCGCAGGCTACGCGCTGAGCCGCGGACGTCAGCGTCTGCCGGGGGCCCGACGGTAGCGCGCGAGGAACGTCTCCACCCCCTCGCGTGCGCAGGCGGCCCGCTCCACCGCGCCGGGCGCCTCTCCCACGAGCATCGCCCGGTCGAGCGGCGCGCCGACCACGAGATAGGCGAACTGCTCGCCCGCCCGCCGGGCGTCGGGCACGTCGAGGACGCCCGAGTCGGCCAGCCTGCCGAAGGCGGCGGCCAGCGCGCCGATCACCCGTCCGGGCGCGCGGTCGAAGTACGCCCTCGCCAGCTCGGGGAAGGCGCGCGCCTCGCCGATCAGGAGCCGCCGGAGCGCCACGATCTCCGGGCGGAGGATCGCGTGGGCCATGCGCGCGCCGAGATCGTGGAGCGCGGCGGGCAGGTCCTCCGCGTCCAGGTGGGAGGCGAGCTGGCCGGGGAGCTCGCGCGCGAACGACTCGGCGTAGGAGATCGCCTCGCCCACGATCTCGCGGAAGAGCGCGTCCTTGTCCGCGTAGTTGTTGTAGACCGTCCGCTTCGCGATGCCCGCGAGGCTCGCGATCTCCTCCATCGTCGTTCCGGCGTGGCCCTTCCGCAGGAAGAGGTCCCTCGCTGCGGCGACCACCGCCGCCCGGGTGCGGACCACGCGAGGGTCCGGGGCCGGGCGCGCGCGCTTTGTTGCACTCATGAGTGAAATAGTGCACTCTCGGGTGCAGGATCTCAAGTCGGCACGGACGGCGACACGGGGAGGAGCCAGCATGGAATCGAGCACGATGGTGCGAGGGGCCGACGCGGCGGACGCCCGCGCGCTGCTCCGCTACGGCATGGTGGCGGGTCCGTTCTATCTCGCGGTCGGCCTCGCGCAGGCGCTCGTGCGGGACGGCTTCGACCTGTCGCGGCACGCGCTCAGCCACCTGGCGAACGGGCCGGGCGGCTGGGTGCAGACGGCGAACTTCGCGCTGACCGGACTCATGGTGGTGGCGGCTGCCGCGGGATTCGCCCGCGCCCTCCGCCCGGGCGGCCGGGTGGCGAGCGGGCTCCTCGGCGCCTTCGGCGTGAGCATGATCGTCGCGGCGGCCTTCCCGGCCGACCCGGTGGACGGCTTCCCGCCCGGCACGCCCGAGGGGATGCCGACGACCGTGAGCACCACCGGGCTCGTCCACTTCATGGCGGGCGGGCTCGGCTTCCTGGCGCTCGCGCTGAGCTGCCTCGCCGCGGCCTTCGCGCTCCGGCGCCGCGGTGCCCCCGCCGGCGCGTTCTGGCTCTCGCTCCTCGCGGGGATCTTGGTGATCGGCGGATTCCTCTCGCCGATGCTGTTCCCGGCGCTCGGAAGCGTCGCGGGGATCTGGCTCGCGGTGGTCGTGGGCTGGCTGTGGCTGGCGCTCACCTCCCGGCACCTGTCACGTTGAGTTGAGCGGAGGGGCGCGCGCCCCGATCGGCAGGCAGGGTGAGGGGATCGCGGGCGCGTGCGGCGACCGCGGCGCGCGATCTCCCGACGAGGAGGCACCGATGAAGATCCCGGCGGACGGACTGCGCGTCGGCCTCACGGTTCCATGACCGCCCGGGCGCGCGCCTCGCCGCTGCTCGCCGCCCTTCTCCTCCAGGCATGCGGCGAGTCCGGGGCGCGCCTCGGACCCGAGCTGCAACCCCCCGCGCCGGACCTCGCGGCGCTGTTCGCGCCCGCCCGCCCGGACGAGATCGCGGCCGTGCGCGCGGAGTGGGCGGCCCGGGACGTGGCGCCGGTGGACGTGCGCGTGGAGGCGTCGGAATCGTTCCTGCTCGGCTCCGCACCCGCGACGCTGCGGGTGATCTCCCACGTGATCGAGGGCGGCCGGCACTACGGGGCCGTGGTCGCGCCCGAAGGCGCGGCGGACGGGAGCCTGCCCGTCGTGGTCTACACGCACGGCGGGGACTCGGGCGTGCGCACCGCCGATCTCGGGCTCATCGCGCTCGTCCTGGGAGGCGCCACGGCCGACTTCGTCTGGGTGGTCCCCTCCTTCCGCGCGGAGACGCTGAGCACGGGGGAGGGGAGCTGGCGGTCGGGCGGGGAGCCGAGCCCGTGGGACCGCGACGTGGACGACGCGCTCGCGCTGCTCGGGGCCGCCCTCGACCTCACTCCCGCCGCCGACCCGGCGCGCGTCGGCGTCCTCGGCTTCTCGCGCGGCGCGGGCGTCGGGCTGCTCATGGGGATTCGCGACGCGCGGATCGACCGGGTGGTGAGCTTCTTCGGTCCGACGGACTTCTTCGGCGCCTACGTCCAGGACGTGATCGAGGAGGCGATCGACGGCGAGCTCCGCGACCTTCCCGGCCTCCCCGCGCTGGACCGGCAGTTCGTCCAGCCGTTCGTGTCCGGGACCCTGGCGGTCGAGGACGTCCGTCCCGAGCTCGTGCGCCGCTCGGCGGTGCTCTTCGCCGAGGATCTGCCCCCGGTGCAGATCCACCACGGGACGGAGGACGTGGTGGTGGACGTCAGCCAGGCGGACGCGCTCATCGAAGCGCTCGAGGCGCTGGGGCGGGGCGCGCCGGAGGACGGATTCCACCTCTACCCCGGGGGCGGGCACGATCCGCTGACCCTCCCGGGCAGCGTGCCGCGGACGCTCGAGTTTCTCGGCCGGCTCGATGTCGATTCCCCGACCGCCCCGTCGACTCGTGGTGTGACCGAGAGGGACCCACCGACCGGACGAGGAGGCACGCCATGACACCGACCGCCAGGATCTACCCGCACCTCTGGTACGCCGAGGGCGCCGAGGAGGCGGCGCGCTTCTATGCGTCGATCTTCCCGGACTCGCGCGTGGACCGGGTGACGGCCCTCGTGGCCGAGACCCCGAGCGGACCACCGGGATCGGTGAAGGTGGTCGACTTCACGCTGCTCGGGCAGCGCTTCCAGGCGATGACCGCCGGTCCGCACCACGAGTTCAACGACGCGATCTCGATCGTCGTGACCTGCGAGGACCAGGAGGAGCTCGACCGCTACTGGGACGCGCTGCTCGAGGGCGGCGGCCGGGAGCAGGCGTGCGGATGGCTCACCGACCGCTACGGGCTGCGCTGGCAGATCGTGCCGGCGAAGCTCGACGACATGATGCGGGACGCCGATCCGGCGCGCGCGAAGCGGGTCACGGAGGCGCTCCTGGACATGGTGAAGCTCGACGTCGCCGAGCTCGAAGCGGCCTACCGCGGCTGAGCGCTCCGCGCCCCGTCGCGCCGGTCCCGCTTCCCCCGGGCGACCTCCGTCGCGAGCGCGTCGAGCCTCGGCTCCCAGAAGGCGCGGAAGCGGTCCAGCCAGGCGTCGACGTCCCGCAGTGGCCCCGGGCCCACCGCGTAGATCCGGCGGGCCCCGTCGATGCGGGACGTCGCGAAGCCGCTCTCGCGGAGCACGCGGAGGTGCTGTGAGACCGCGGACTGCGTGATGCCGAACTCGCGCTCGACGACCGCGACGAGCTCGCCCGAGCTGTGCTCCTCCTCGGCGAGGAGCTCCAGGATGCGCCTCCGGACGGGGTGGCCGAGGACGTCGAAGGCGTGCATCAGCGCTCGGGCGGGGAGACGGGCTCGCCCGTGTAGAAGGCGCGCGTCTCCTCGGCGGCGCGCTCCGCCGCGTCGAGGGGCGTGCCCGCCGCGATCGAGGCGCGGCCCCAGGCATCGCTGCTCGCGCGCGCGAACGCCTTCCCTTCGTCGGAGACCATCCACTCGAGGGCCGACTCCGGCGAGACGCTCGCGTCGGTCGCGAAGAGCTGATCGAGCCCCAGCAGCGCATGATCCCAGCCCACGCCGACGGCGCCCGGACCGTACTGGTCCCAGAAGTCGTCCGGGACGTGGGCCACGTGCTCGAGGAGGAGCTGCGTGCCTCCGTCCGGCGCCTCGCTCAGGTCGACCGTGACCCAGCTCTCCTGATCGCCCATCACCCAGGTCAGGGCCAGGTGCCGCGGCGGCTCGCAGGCCGTGATCTCCCCGCCCGCGTTGCCCTCGAGCTGGTAGTGGCCGCCCGGCCGCAGGTCGCCGGACACGGGCATGAACCAGCGGGGGATCCGCTCCGGGTTCGTGATCGCGTCCCAGAGGTCGTCCTGCGTCGTGGGGTAGCTGCGCGCGAGGCGCGCCACGCGGGCCGGGCGACCCTGGTGGTCCCGCGTCTCGACCTTCCGGTCGACGGCTTCGATCAGGCGGGTGATGTCGAGCGGCATGGGGCCTCCGGATGAGAGCAGGTGAGTCTAATATGATGATAATCTAATATTAGCTCAGGATAGATATGACGAGGGCGCACGGCGGATGTGCGCCCTCACGAAAATCCTCGCGGAGCGCCCGCGCGCGATCCATCTTTTGGAAGCCCCGCGCATCGTCCGTGCCTCGAACCGAGGAGCCCATGCCCACGCGCCCCCCGCCCGTCGAATGCGAGCGGCACCACACGGGCATCGCGGTGGACGACCTCCCGGCCGCGATCGACTTCTACACGCGGAAGCTGGGCTTCGAGCTCGGCTTCACGTGGGGCGAGCCCCCGTCGATGGCGGGCGTGCGGCTCGGGGGCACGCAGATCTTCCTCGAGTCGGGCACGCCGAACCCCGGCGGCTGCAACCTCTACTTCATCGTGGACGATGCGGACGCGCTGTTCGCGTTCCAGCGTGCGCAGGGCGTCGAGGTGCTGGCGGAGCCGGAGGACCGGCCGTTCGGCATCCGCGACTACTGGGTCCGCGACCTGAACGGGTACGCGCTCGCGTTCGGTCACCCGATCTACGACGTGGGCGACCCGATCCCGATCGAGCGGGTCGACGTGCCCGTGCGCCTGGAGAAGCGCCTCGCCGCCGTGGTCGAGGAGCTGGCGAGGCACAAGCGGATGAGCGTGAGCAGCCTGCTCGAGGAGACGCTGCTGCACACGTTCGAGCCGCTCGGGGACGGCGTGGCCAGCCCACACACGCGGAGCCAGCTCCGGCACATCCAGGAGCTGAAGGCGAAGCACGGCATCGACTACGACACCCACGGGAGCTACCGGTTCGTGGAGCGGGACGGCGAGCACGGCGGGGGCTGAGGAGCGAGGAGCCGCGAGCATGCGCGTATCCCACAGGATCCACATCGACGCGCGCCCGGACCGGGTCTGGGCGGTGACGCTCGACGTGGAGCGATGGCCCGAGTGGACGCCCACGGTCACGTCCGCGGAGCGGCTCGACGGCGGCCCGCTGAAGGAGGGCAGCCGGGTGCGGCTGAAGCAGCCGCTGCAGCCGGCCTCCGAATGGGTCGTCACTCGGATCGTGCCGGGGGAGATGTTCGCCTGGGAGACGCGCTGGCCGGGCCTGCGCCTGGGGGGCACGCACGAGATCGCCCCCTCGGCGAGCGGCACCGAGACCGTGCTGCACGTCGACGCGAGCGGGCCGCTCGCGGTGCTCCTCTGGCCGCTGCTCGCCCTCGGGACCCGCCGCGCGCTCGCGGACGAGAACCGCGGGCTGAAGCGGCGGTGCGAGCAGGCCCGGGAGGCCGCGACGTGAGCTTCGTGCGCGCCGCGGGCGCCGCGCTCCGGCGCGTCGTCGCCTGGTCGATGTTCGTCGGCGGCGTCTCCTTCGCCGCCGGCTTCTTCGGACCCATGATCCTCGCGCCCGACGCCAACCAGGGGCCGCTGCTGGGGATCTTCATCACGGGCCCCCTGGGGCTGGTGGCCGGGTTCGGCGTGGGGGTGCTCCGGGAGTGGATGGGGCGCACGGCGACCCCGCGCGAGATCCTGGCCGATTGGCGAGATGAGAGACGTCGCCGACGGCCCGTCCCCGACGCGGGGGCACGACGGGAGCCGGGGCATCGCGTGGAGGCCCGCCCCGTCGGCGGGCGGGGCGTGCGGGTCCTCGAGGGCCACCCGGCCGGGCGCGCGCTCGCCGGCGTCGGCGGCTTCGTTCTGCTCGTGGAGGCGCTGCGGCGCTGGCCGGAGGGCGTGGACCGCGCGGTGGCGGGCTCGCTCGTCGTGGCGGCGACGCTCCTCTGGTACGCGGCCCGGGGCCGGCTGCCCGCCTGGTTCGGACGATGAGCACGGGCGAGGCCGAGCGGGGGCGCCGAGCGATCCCCGATCTCTACGAGCGGCACGCGCGCGCCTACGACCGTGACCGCGGCCGCGCGCTGCAGGAGCGCGCCTGGCTCGACCGCTTCCTGGCGCACGTACCCGCCGGCGGGACGGTGCTCGACGTCGGTTGCGGCATGGGGGAGCCCATCGCTCGTTACCTGCTGGAGCACGGCGTGGGCGTGGTCGGCATCGACGTCGCGCCGTCGATGATCGAGCTGTGCCGGACCCGCTTTCCGGATTCCGAGTGGCTCGTGGCCGACATGCGGACGCTCGACCTCGGCCGCCGCTTCGACGGTCTCGTGGCGTGGGACAGCTTCTTCCACCTGGGCGCGGACGATCAGCGGGTCACGCTCGAGCGGCTGGCCGCGCACGCCCGCCCCGGCGCGCCGCTGCTGTTCACGAGCGGCCCCGAGGAAGGCGAGGCGATCGGGCGCTACGAGGGCGAGCCGCTCTACCACGCGAGCCTCGCTCCCGTCGAGTACGCGCGGCTCCTCGTGGCGCACGGCTTCCAGGTCCGGGACCACGTGGCGTCCGACGCCACCTGCGGCGACCACACGGTGTGGCTCGCCGTGCGCGGCCCGGTGTAGCAGCGGATCGGGTTCGAAACGGACGTCGACGGGGGGAGGGGACGATGACGAGGAAGGAGGGTACGCGGGCGGCCGCGACGGGTCGCCGGGTCGCGTGGATCGTGGCGGCGACGGGGGTGATGGCACTCCCGGGTGGCGCGCTCCACGGCCAGGTCGAGACCGCCGCGCTCGCCGCCGAGGTCGAGGCCCGCGAGGTGGCGTTCGCCCGCACGTTGGCGGACCGGGACCTGGAAGCGTTCCCGACGTACATCTCTCCCGACGCCGTCTTCTTCAACGGAGAGGTGCCGATCCGGGGACGCGAGGCGATCGTCGCCGCGTGGACCGGCTTCTTCGAGACGCCGGCGCCCCCGTTCGCCTGGCGACCCGACCAGGTGGTCGTGCTCGCATCGGGGGACCTCGCCCTCAGCACCGGTCCGGTCCTCTCGCCCTCGGGCGAGGTGGTCGGCCGGTTCAACTCGATCTGGCGGCGGGAAGCCGACGGCGTCTGGCGCGTCGTGTTCGACAAGGGATCGTGATGCACCCGCAGACGGGATCGCCAGCATGAGATCCGACGACCTGGACCGCAGCCTCCCCTCGCTGCTCGCCGAGCTCGCCTTCGGCGTGCCGGAGGGTCCCGCGTACGTCCTCAACCGGGGCGACGCCGGCCTGCTGGGATCGCTCGACCGGCTGACGGCGGAGCAGGCCTCCGCCTCCTCGCAGGGCGGCGCGAGCGTGGTCGCGCACGTCGACCATCTCCGCTTCGGCCTCTCGCTCCTGAACCGGTGGGCGGGCGGGGAGGACCCCTTCGCCGACGCGGACTGGGCCGCGGCCTGGCGGACCACGACGGTGGACACCGCAGAGTGGGCCGATCTCCAGGCGCGCCTGCGCCACGAGGTCGAACGGTGGCACGCCGCGCTCCGGGAGCCGCGCGAGCTGCGGGGCCCCGACCTCGACACCGCGGTCGGGAGCGTGGTCCATCTCGCCTACCACCTCGGGGCGATCCGCCAGATCGTCGCCGCGCTCCGCGGTCCCCGGGAGCCCGGGAGCTGATCGCCCTTCCCGTGCGGGTCGTCGACTCGGTCGACGGATGGAGAGCAGCATAAACGCATGTATCGCCGCGCCCGCGCCCGGGACCCTCGCCCCGATCGCCCGTGTAGCAGCGCCCCGGTGCCTTTGAGCCCGTGTTCCTTCCAGCCCGAGGTGAGCCGGCGTGCGTATCGGACGTGCCTTCCCGACCCTTCTGGCGGCGCTGCTGGCGTCGGGGTGCGGGGATTCATCGACAGGTCCCGAGGATCGACCCCTCAAGATCGAGATCCTCGAGACGCGGACGGAGCCGCCCGCCAACGTCACGGTGACGTTCTACGTCTCGCGGACGAACGGATACCCCGTGCCGGGGCTGCCGGTGGACGCGTTCGAGCTGCTGGACGACGGCATGTCGGACTCGCAGTTCGAGGCGTCCAAGGCCTTCCAGCCGAAGCCGGGCCGCTTCCAGGCGAGCGTGGCGCTGCTCCTCGACATGAGCGGGAGCATCACCGGCTCGGAGGCGCTGCCGGCACTGAAGGAGGCCTCGAGCGCCTTCGTCGACAAGGCCCTCGAGGCGCAGGGCGTGGTCGTGGGCGTGTGGTGGTTCGACGGGGGGACGGACATCGTCCAGCTCGTGGACTTCACGAACGACGCGGAGACGCTGAAGGCCGCGATCGAGGGGCTCACGGAGGAGATCACGCGCGACGCCTCGACCAACCTGAACGGCGCGATCCGGGACGGGGTCGCGCTGGTGGAGGAGCGGATGGCGGACGGCGCGGGGAGCGGAATCGCCCAGTCCGGCGCGCTGGTCGTCTTCACCGACGGGACCGACCAGGCGCGACGGGTGCCGTCGTCCGCTGCGCTCTCCGCGGTGGAGGGGACGAACATCTCCGTGTACTCCATCGGGCTGCGGGGCGAGATCGACGAGGGCTTCCTGACCTCCGTCGGGACCTCCGGATCCGCGTTCGCCGACGACCGCGACGCGCTGCTCGAGGAGTTCTCGGGCGTCGGCGGCCTCATCGGGCAGATGGCGAACAGCTACTACGTGCTCGCCTACTGCTCGCCCCGCCGCGACGGCGTCGAGCACGAGCTGACGATCCGGGTGACGCACGGCGGGCAGCGGGCGGAGGCCACGACCAGCTATCCGGCGGTGAACTTCACCGGGGGCTGCAAGCTCTAGCCGTCGCGCCTCGCTCCACGGGCGTCGGAGCTTCCCGCCGCCGGTCACGCCTTGACGTGGCCGGCGGCGTCGGCTATGTGAACCGGACCACACGGACGCGGCTTCCTCCCTTCGGCCGGACCCCCGGTCGTCCGGTCGGTCCGACATCGCGGATGCCCTTCCGGGACCGCCGATCCGAAGGAAGGTCCGGCCGTGCGGCGGCCTTCCATGCGCAGGCATCCGGCGGCGCCGGTCGAGGAGGGGCCGCCATC
>CAZOYA010000014.1:0-31557 GCA_964583815.1 uncultured Gemmatimonadaceae bacterium
CGATGCGGTAGCGGCTCCAGCGATCGGCGAGCGCACCGGCGAACGGGCCCATGAGCAGGGACGGGAACTGGCTGGCGAAGCCGATCACGCCGAGCAGGAAGGCCGAGTCCGTGAGCCGGTACACGAGCCAGCTCATGGCCACCTGCTGCATCCAGGTACCGACGAGCGAGACCCCCTGGCCGGCGAAGAACAGGCGGAGGTTGCGATGGCGGAGGGCCCGCAGCGCGAGATGGATCCGGCTGGTCACTCCGGACGCTAACCGGGCGCCGAACAGGGGGGTAGACGGCGCCCGGCGCGCTTCACTCGATGAGGAAGTTCATCATCATGCCGGCGTCCTCGTGAACCATGTTGTGACAGTGCATGAGGAAGAGCCCACGATGCGTGTCGAAGCGGGCGATCACCTCGACCCGCTCGCCGGGATGGACGAGCACCGTGTCCTTCCAGCCCCGCTCCCAGGGGAGGACCGCCGCGCGCCCGCCGCTGCGACGCAGCACCTGGAAATGCACGGCGTGCATGTGGACCGGATGGGGGAAGGGGCCATCGTTGAGGAACGTCCATACCTCGGTGTCACCGAACCGCACCCGCTCGTCCACACGCATCATCTCGAACGTGCGGCCGTTGATCGTGTGGCGCATCATCAGGCTCTCGAACCGGAACACACGCTCGCGCGCGGCATCCGCGGCGGCGAGGCGTGGCAGCGGAGCGAGCGAGGAAGGCACGCGCGCGGTCTCGCGCACTTCGCGCGTCACCGCGAGCTCGAGCAGCTCCATGGGAGCCCCCTGCGGCAGGCCGCCACCCCCCATGCCTCCCCCCATCCCCGGACCCATGCGGCCCATGCGCCCGCCCATGCGGCCCATGCCGCCCGGGGGCGTGAACGCCCGTGACTCGAGCAGCACGGAGCGTCCAGCGGCCACGCCGGCCAGGTCCACGAGCAGGTCGACGCGCTCGCCGACGCCGAGCTCGACCCAGGGCACCTCGACGGGCGCCTCGAGCAGGCCGCCGTCCGTCCCGATGAGGAGCATGGGGCGTCCGTTCGAGAGGCCGAGCCGGTAGATCCGCGAGGTCGATCCGTTCAGCACGCGCAGGCGGTACAGGCCCGAGACCACCTCCACCCGCGGCGAGAGGACGCCGTTGACGAAGGCGGCGTCCCCGAGGAACCCCTCCATCAGATCGTGTCCGACGACGTCGAAGCGGAGACGGTCCTCGGCGTCCATGCGCTTGTCCTGCAGCACGACAGGGATCTCGCGGTCACCGCCGGGGAGGCCGAGCGCGTCCTCGATCTCGTCGCGCACCACGAACAGTCCCACGAGGCCGTAGTAGGACTGACGCGCCGTATCGCGGTGGGGGTGGGGATGGTACCAGTAGAGCGCGGCGCGGTCCGACACCTCGAAGTCGTACCGGTAGGTTCCGCCCGAACCGACGGCGAGCCGCGGATGACCGTCCGCCGCTTCCGGAGGCCTGAGCCCGTGCCAGTGCGCAATGGTCGGCACCGGGAGCTCGTTGCGCAGGAGAATGCTCGCGCGCTCGCCGGTGCGGGCTCGAACGGTCGGGCCCACCGGCCCCTCACCCCATGCCAGGACGGGTACGCGCACACCCGGCGCGATCTCCGCCGTGCCGCTCCGGGCGCTCAGCTCGAGCGCCGCGGGCGAAACCTCCGGAGGCACGTACAGGGGCCCGCGCGGCGCAGGGGGGGACGCCACCCGGCCGCGCGACCCGACGGGCCGGGGAGCCGCACCGATCAGGGAGAGGCCGCCCGAAGCGGCCGCAATCCCGAGGAAGCGCCTCCGGTTCATCCTTCTCCTGGGCGGGACCGGCCGCGGCCCGCCGAAAAGCGCGACGGGCCGGCGAGCCCCCGCATTCTAGATGCTCTGCAGGATGCGTCCGCGCTCCTCCGCCTCGGCCGCGAGCCGTCCGCAGACGATGTCGCAGAGCTGGAAGACCTCGTCCCCGGCGAGCCGGTAGTAGACGTAGAGCCCTTCCTTGCGACGCTCCACGAACCCGAGCGCGTGGAGAAGCTGGAGGTGCTTGGACACGTTCGCCTGCCCGAGGCCCGTGGCCTCCATCAACTCCGACACCGCGCACTCGCCGTCCCGGAGGGCATCGAGGATCCGCAGCCGCGCGGGCTCGGCCAGCGCCTTGAAGCGCTCGGCCACCAGCTCCAGCAGCTCGGGGCTCATCTCGTTTCGGGCCATGGGTGCTCCCCTTTGATAAACAACCGCTCTGGAATGTGGTCGATCACGGGCCCCCCCGGCAACCGCGCCGGAGACGACCTGTCGGAAGCGGACCTGCCGGAGGCGGCACGGCGGGCCGCGCCGCCTCCGGTTCTCGCCGCGCTACGAGACGGCGAGGGCCGGATCCTCCTCGCGCGTCCAGGGGCGGCCCTCGGCGCGCCACCGTGCGTACCCACCGGCGAGATCGAGGACGCGGTCGAATCCGTGCGCCTGCAGGAGGCTCGCCGCGATGGCGGACCGTCCCCCCGCCTGGCAGTGCACGACGAGCGTCCGGTCCCGGGGCAGCTCGTCGAGCCGCTCCGCGAGGTATCCGAGCGGGATGTTCGGCACGTCCGCCAGGTGGCCGGCCTCCCACTCGAGCCGCCCCCGCACGTCGAGGATCGTCACGTCGTCCGTCTCCCGGAGCCGGGCGAGCTCCGCCGGCTCGATCCGGCGCACGTCGCCGAGGGTTCCTCCCGCCCGCGCCCACTCCTCGATCGCGTCCGGACCGAAGAGCCCGGCAACGCGATCCAGGCCGATCATGGCCAGGTCGCGCACGGCCTCCTCCGCGCACGGCTCGCAGTCGTCCGCGAGGATCAGGTGGAGATCCGCATCGTACGGCAGGAGCCAGCCCGCCCAGTTCGTGAAGCTCCGGTCGAGCGGAATGTTGAGGGTGCCCGGGACGTGGCCGGCCGCATACGCCGCGGCAGGCCGCGTGTCGACGACGAGCGCGCCGTCCCGGAGCAGCTCCGCGAGGCGGCCGCTCGCGAGGCGCTCGGGTGGGCGGACCCCCCCGAGCACGCTGGGGCCGACCTTGTTGATCCGCTTCATCTCCGCAAAGTAGCGGGGCGGCTCCGGCTGGCCGGAGAGTACCGCGTCGACGAAGGCGTCCTCGTCCTGGATGGCGAAGGCCCAGTTGTACCTGCGCTCGTAGCCGAGCGTCGACTGGGGCACCGCCCCGAGCCCCTTGCCGCACGCGCTCCCCGCCCCGTGGCCGGGCCAGATCTGGAGCAAGTCAGGCAGCTCGGCCAGCTTGCGCAGGCTGTGGAAGAGGGCACGCGCGCCGGGCTCCATCGTCCCCTCCACCCCGGCCGCCTTCTCGAGGAGATCCGGACGTCCCACGTCACCCACGAAGACGAAGTCGCCCGTGAGCATGCCCATCGGCTCGGTGGCCGCGACCGTGTCGGTCACCAGGAAGCTCAGGTGCTCCGGCGTGTGCCCCGGGGTGTGCAGCGCGCGGATCTCGATGTTGCCCACCCGGAAGCTATCGCCGTCCTTCAGGAGGACGGCATCGTACGCGGCCGCGTAGCCGTACTTCCAATCTTCGTCCCCCTCGTCGGAGAGGTGGAGCCGCGCGCCCGTGCGCTCGGCCAACTCCCGCGCGCCGGAGACGAAGTCCGCGTGAATGTGGGTTTCCGTTACGTGCGTGACGCGGAGCCCTTCCCGCTCGGCGGCCCGCAGGTACGCCTCCACGTCCCGGTTCGGGTCGACGACGAGGGCCTCCCCGGTTGCGGCGCAGCCGATCAGGTAGCTCGCCTGGGCCAGCTTGTGGTCGTAGAATCGCTCTAGATACATGATCGTTCTCCGTTGGATCAGTGCCGAAGGGCGCGCGCCGACGCGGAAACGGGCTCCACGATCGACGTCACCGCAGGCAGGTTCTGGTAGAGGATCAGCCCGCCGGTAACGAGCAGGAGGATCGCGAACGCCCGCTGGAGCGCGTGGTGCGGGACGTACCGGACGAGGTGGGCACCGAGCAGGATCCCGACGACGCCCACCCCAGTGAAGAGGCCGACCAGCACCCACGGCACGTCGACCTGGCCGAGGTAGCCGAGGAAGCCGGCGGCCGACTTCAGGGAGATGACCAGCAGGCTGGTCCCGACCGCCTGCTTCATGGGCAGGCCGCCGAGCAGCACGAGCGCCGGGACGACGAGGAGGCCGCCCCCGACCCCCACCAGCCCGGTCACCATGCCGACCGTGAAACCCTCCGCCACGATCGACCGGACTCGTCTCGCGCCCTCCTTTTCCGGCCCGACCCGTGCAAGCGCCGGAGGCCGGAGCATGAGCGCGGCGGCCAGGAGCATCACGATCGCGAACAGGGCGAGCTGCATGGTCCCGCTCACGAAGACCGCGAGGCGGGCACCCGCGTAGGTACCCACCATCGCGACCGCGCCGAAGAGGGACGCGACGCGGACGTCGACGTTTCCCGCGCGCCAGTGCCCGACCGCGCCGAAGAGGCTGGTCGCGCCCACCACCGCGAGACTCGCGACGATCGCCTCCTTCGGCTCGAGGCCGAGCGCGTAGACGAAGACCGGTACGGTGAGGATCGAGCCACCGCCGCCGAGCAGGCCGAGCGCGAGCCCGATGAGCGTTGCCAGGAGGGCCGCGAGGAGCATCGTTCCGTCCTCAGGCGCAGCAGGAGCGGACCGGGACGGACGCTCGCCCGGAGGTGGCCCCCGCCGGCGCGGCGCCCTCCACGAGGGCGCGCACCATCACGCCCACGTCGCAGGTCGCCGGTCGGTTGTAGGGCAGCCGCGAGAGGAGCATCGCCATCGCGCAGGTGTCCGTGAGGCCCGCGAACACCAGGCCGCCGCCCACGGCCGCCGACAGGAGGGCGAAGAGCGGATGCACCGCGAGCGCGAGCACGCCGCCCGCGGCAGCGAGCGTGCCGGCGGCGATCCGCACCTGGCGCTCGAGCGAGAGCCGGGGTGCGCCGCGGACGACGGGCTTCCCCGCCGCGAGCCATCCGCTCACGCCGCCGTCGAGCACGTGCAGCTCCGGCAGACCCGCGGCGCGCAGCGCTTCCTCGGCTTTCCTCGCCCGCTGACCCGATTGGCAAACGAGCACCACGGGACCGTGCACGCCGGAGCGGATCTCGGGGCCATGCTCACCCAGCGTGTCGAGCGGGACGTTGTAGGAGCCGCGGATGTGGGCACTCTCGTGCTCGCCCGGCGTGCGGACGTCGAGCAGCCGTATGTCCGGGCGGGCGCGGAGCGCCTCGTCGAGCTGGTCCGCGCCGATCACCGGCGGGAGGGTCGTGTTCGTCATCTCCTCCATTCTCCTGATGTCACGTTTTATAGTACGAAGGAATATAATTATATGACTGAACTAGTATATAGGTTTCCCGCGAGGTGTCCAGGGGTCGGGCATGGACCGTGCTCGCCGTGCCGGACGCGACACCCACTCGGAGGGCCCCCGGGTCCGTCCGTGCACACGGCAAGGAGGACGAACCATGCTTCAGGAGGTGGGGGACGCGCTCGAAAGCCTGCTGGGCCTGGGCCGCGATGCGGGCGACATCGAGGTGACCCAGATGATGCTGCGGGCCGGCGTCGTCTACGCGGCGACGCTCCTGGTCGTGCGTCTCGGAAGCAAGCGCCTCATGGGCAAGGCGACGGCCTTCGACATCATCCTCGGGATCATGATCGGGTCGGTGATGAGCCGCGCCATCAACGGATCGGCGGGTGTGGTCGCGACGCTCGCGGCGGGAACCGTACTGGTCGGGCTGCACGGACTGTTCGCCGCGCTGGCCTACCGCACGAGCTGGTTCGGCGACTTCGTGAAGGGCAAGCCGAGACTACTGATCGAGGACGGCGAGGTCCGCGCCGACGCGATGCGCCGGGCGAGCCTCTCCGAGAACGACCTGAAGGAAGCGCTCCGCCTCCGGGGCCTGGTCCCCGACCCCTCGCGGATCCGCCGGGCCTATCTCGAGCGGGACGGCACGATCAGCGTCGTCCGCAGCGAAGGGTCGCCACAGGTGGTGGACGTCGCGGTTGCGGACGGCGTGCAGACGGTGCGGGTCGAGATCGGATGAGCTCGGACGGGGCGCGCGCGACGCCGGCGGGGGATGCCGCCCAGGCCGGGACCGGCACGGCCGGGGCGGAGTCCCGCCACCGCGGTGAACGGGCCGAGCCCCTACTCGCTGTCGCGGACGAACTGCAGCTCTCCCTCGACGCGGACCTTGTTCGCCACCAGGACGCCGCCGGTCTCGAGCGCCTGGTTCCACCGGAGCCCCCAGTCCTGTCGGTCGAGCTCCGTGCGGAACGTGAACCCCGCGCGGGTCTTCCCCCACGGGTCCGTCCCCCGGCCCTCGTACTCGCAGTCGAGGACCACCTCCATCGTGCTGCCGCGCATCGTCAGGTCCCCGACCAGCCGGAAGCGATCTCCTTCCTCCTTCGGCGGGCCTCCCTCGAGCCTCTTGCTGCGGAAGGTGATCCACGGGTGGTTGTCCGCGTCGAAGAAGTCTTCGCTCCGCAGATGCGCGTCGCGGTCGGCGACGCCCGTGTCGATGCTGCGCACGGCGATCTTCGCCTCCACGCCCGCGTCCTCCGGGTGATCCCGGTCCCCGGTGAGGGTCGCCTCCAACTCCTTGAAGCGGCCCCGCACGGTGGTCATCATCATGTGCTTCACCGAGAACTCGACGGCCGAGTGGGCGGGATCGAGCTGCCACGTGGTCGCGCCGACGCGGGCGGTGCTTTCCGTCGCCATGGGTTCCCCCTTGCCTGAGGTGCGATGCAGCCCCGGATCCGGAGCGCGCCTTCCATGTGGCTTGCGAACCGTGTGCCAGACCGTCCGCGTGGATGCCCGGGGCGCCGCGACCGCTCCGGGCCTGGACCGCGGGGCGGGAACTCCGGCTCCGATCGGGTCTATTGGGCTGTTTTGCTTCCCGGGTCCGGTCGTCGTGGGCGTCGCCCCTGGCCACGGGCACGACAGGACCCCGTCGCGTCGCGGAACGAGCCCCGCCGATCACTCGCGGAAAGGAACCTGGTATGAGGAAGCTCGAATCGATCCTGGTCGCCTCGGACCTGACCGAGGGGTCGGACGAGGTGGTCCGGGCCGCCGCGTCGATCGCGGCGCGGACGAACGCCCGCCTGCACGCCCTTCACGCGTTCGACTTCCAGACCCTCCCCTACTCCGAGGAGCGCCTGGCCCGGGTCACCTTCGCGGACAGGCTCGACGAGGCGAAGCGCGCCCTGCAGGAGCAGGTCCGTCGCACCTCACCGCCGGGCGTGGACGTCGCGAGCGAGGAGGTCGTGATCTACATCGCCCACAAGGCGATCCGGGACCGGGCCGAGGCGGTGGACGCCGACCTGATCGTCGTGGGGCCCCACCGCCCGCTTCCGATGGGCGACCAGTTCCTCGGAAGCACGGCGGACCGGGTGATCCGCACGGTGAAGGCGCCCTGCCTCATCGTCCGTGGCGCGCTGTCGCTCCCCCTCCGCCGGGTGCTGGTGCCGATCGACCTCTCGGAGCCGGCGCAGGCCGCGCTGGACCTCGCGCTGGAGTGGAGCGACGCGCTCGGACCCGACGGGAAGGATGCCGCGGCCGGCCCCCGGCTCACCGTCCTGCACGTGATCCCGCCCGTGCTCGGGCGTGAGGACGCCCCCTTCGAGCACTCCGTGATCGGTCCCGAGCTCCACCGGGAGGTGAACGACGCCGTGGAACGTGTGGACGGTACACCGTCCGTGGAGATCCGGGAGGAGGTCTGCTGGGGCACCGTCCCCTCCGACGAGATCCTCCGGGTCGCGGAGCGGGAGGACACCGACCTGGTGGTGCTCGCCACGCACGGGCACGGAGCGGTGCGCCGCGCGCTCACGGGGAGCGTCGCCTCCGCCGTGGCGCGGGCCGCGCACGGTCCGGTGCTGCTCGTGCCTCCGTCGATGTGGAGCGACGAGGAGCCGAAGAGACCGCGCTGAGCGGGCTCATCCCGCCGGCGAGGCGGGCTCCGGATCCCCTTCGAAGTGCTTCCGGTAGTCGCGCGCGAAGTCGCGAACGGTCCGGGGCGCCCGGCCCAGCACCCGCCGCACGTCGTCGGACACGCGCTCGGTCGGGCCGCCGGCCTTCTGGTAGGCGGCGATCGCGAGCAGCGAGTCGATCGTCCCCTTCGGCACGCCCTGCCGCTCGAGACGTCGTCGCTCCTCGTCCATGGATAGGGCCTCGTAGGTCACCTCCCGCCCGAGGATCCCGCTCAACGCGCGCGCGAGATCCGCGTATCCCACCGCCTCCCCGCCCGTGAGGACGTAGCGCTGGCCGGCGTGCGCCTCCGGGTGCCGCAGGGCCTCGGCCGCGACCGCCGCGATGTCGCGAGCATCGATGAAGGGGACGCGCCCGTCGCCGATCGCCGCGCGGACCACCCCCTCGCTCCGCACGTTGGCCGCCTGGTCGCCCAGCCAGTTCTGCATGAAGGAATGGGGGCGCAGGATCGTCCACGTCATCGACGACTCCCGCAGGGCCTGCTCGACCTCCCAGTGCTCGCGACCGAGGTCCGAGCGGGAATGTCCCGACGCTCCGAGTGCCGACAGCTTGACCACGTGCTCGATTCCCGACCGTTCCGCGGCCCGCAGCACCCCGATCTGGGTCGCCCCGAAGCCGGGGCTGTTGTCGGTCAGCAGGAAGAGGCTCCGCGTCCCGGCGAGAACCGGCTCGAGCGTCGTCTCGTCCCGCAGGTCCGCCTGGATCCAGGCGACGTGCCGGAGCGGCCGCGCGCGGGTGAAGTCGCGCAGGACACCGCGCGACGGGACCGCCGCGCGGGAGAGCAGGTCCATCAGATCGGTGCCGATCGTGCCCGTGCTGCCGGTCACGGTGACGACCACGTCGGTTCTCCGGTTTGCTGGGGAGGTCCTGGCGACACGCCGCCCGACCTTCTCAATCTAGTGCGTGACGCGGCGGGCCGGTTTGCCGCGACGATCCCCGACCCCGAGGCAGGAGGTGGACGCGTGGAGGAGCCCTTCTGGGAGCGGCCCGAGGTCGTGGAGCAGTTCGCGAGCCGGCCGCCCGACCACCGGCTCCTCGAGCTGATCGAGGAGCACGCGCGGCCGGAGGAGACCCGCGTGCTCGATCTCGGCTGCGCCGGCGGCCGGAACACGGCGTTGCTGGCGGAGCGGGGCTTCGAGGTGTGGGCGCTCGACGCGTCCGCGGCCATGGTGGAGCGGACGCGGGAGCGCGCGGCCGCGGCCCGGAGCCTGGAGTGGGCGCGCGAGCACGTCCGGCGGGGGCGCATGGACGACCTCTCCGCGTTCCCCGACGACTTCTTCCACCTCGTGGTGGCGCTCGGCGTCTACCATTCCGCGCAGAGCATGGACGAGTGGACCCGCGCGGTGGCGGAGACGGTGCGGGCGCTGGCGCCCCGCGGCAGGGTGCTGGTCAACCACTTCACCCCCGAGGTCGACCTCACCGGGGAAGGCGTCCGGCCCGTGCCCGACGAGCCGGGCGTCTACGACGGCCTGAGCGGCGGCCGGGGCGTGCTCCTGGACGCGGACGCGCTGGACGCTGCGATGGCCGCGCACGGGCTCCTGCCCGAGGTGCGCAGCGAGACCGTCCGGGTGGAGACGGAGCGCGGACGACGAGTGAGCGTGAACGCGCTCTACGTCCGGAGGTGACCGGCCACGCCGAAGCCACCGTTCGATGTGGCACGGCCCCCGGCCTCCGCGTAGCATGATCCTCAGGTGCCGGGGACATCTACTCCCGGACCGCCCTGACGCAGCAGGAGCAGACCATGGTCACCATCTCCGCGTTGGTGGCGCTCGGCACGGAGCCGCAGCTGAAGCTGCACCTCAACGTGGGGTTCAACGTCGGGCTCACCCGGGAGAAGATCATCGGAGCGCTCATCCACTGCATTCCCTACGTGGGATTCCCCCGCGTGCTGAATGCGTTGACCCTCCTCGAGGAGGTCATGGCCGAGCGAGGGAGCGACTCATGAGCAGGAAGGTCGGCTTCGTGGGTCTACCTTCGCCCCGTGGATGACGTTCTTGCTCGGCAGGCAGGCGACGTTGGGACAGGAGCCGCCCACCATCCGCCGCTCCACCACGACCGTGCGCCGGCCGTCCTTCGCGAGGGCCCACGCCAGGTACTTGCCGGCTTCCCCGCTGCCGAGGACGAGAATCTCGTACCGTTCGGTCGTGCTCATCGACGGCGACTAGCTCCGGGCGCGCTCCACGGCGTCCAGCGCGGCCAGATAGGCGAACACCACCCCCTGCCCGATGGTCGCACCGGGCCCCGGATAGAAGGTGCCGAAGGCGTTGGCGGCGGCGTTGCCGACGGCGTAGAGCCCCTCGATCGGCGTGCCGTCTTCGCGCAGCGCTCGGCCCCGCTCGTCGGCGGTGATTCCCCCGCACGTGCCCAGGTCGGCGGGAACGGTCTTCACCGCGTAGAACGGCGGCTCGGTGATGGGGCCGAGGTTCGGGTTCGGCGTCTGGGTCGGGTCGCCGTAGTATCGGTCGTAGTGCCCCAGGCCCCGCTGGAAGTCGTCGTCCTGGCCCTGATTGGCGAGCAGGTTGAAGCGCGCGGCGCCGTCCACGAGCCCCGGCACACCGATCCTGGCGCCCAGCTCTTCGATCGAGTCCGCCCGCACCACCACCCCCGAGTCGTAGAAGACCTTCGGAATCGGCGCCCTCGGCAGGACGGAGGCGGCGAACAGGTATCGGTTTCGATAGGTTTGGTCGAAGATCAGCCACATCGGCAGGTGATCGCCCTCTCCGTCATCGAGGCCGAGCATGGCCCTGCCTGCCGTCATGTAATCGGCAGCCTCGTTGAAGAACCGGTGGCCGGTCGAGTCGACGATCATCGAACCGGGCAGGGAACGCTCGGACAGCATGAAGATCGGCGCGCCGTCGGGCGTCGGAGAGGGAATGGCCGGGAACCACCACGCCTGGTCCAGGAGCGCGAGCCCGGCCCCCACCTGCCGCGCGATCTCGAACATGTCGCCGGTATTGTCGGGGTTGCCGAAGCTCCAGTCCTCGGTCAGAGCCGGTGACTGGTACTTGCGGCGCAGCTCTCCGTTGTGGTCGAACCCGCCGACGGCGAGGATGACGCCGGCTTTCGCCTCCACCCGCTGGCGCCGTCCCTCCTTCTCCACGACGATGCCCGTGACCTTCCCCTGATCGAGGACCGCCTCCGCGATGGGGCTGTTCAGCCAGATCTCCACACCGGCCTTGCGCGCGCCGGCGATCAGCGCGGCGGCCAGGGCCTTCCCGCCCGCCGCCATGTCCTTCCGGACGAGCTTCCCACCCACGCCCTGGAAGACTCTCTTCGCCATGGTCGGAAGGGCCTGCAGGGGCCGGCGCCCCATCAGGTTCATCGACCGGAAGTCCGCGGAGGTGATCGGCATGGGGACCGGGGCGGAGATGGCGTCGCTCGTACGGATACGCGCCGCGTCCTCGCCGATGCTGTTGACGTCGAAGGGTTGTGGCTCGACGGAACGTCCGATCGCGGAGCCCCCCTCGAGGTCCGCGAAGTAGTCCGCGTACTCTTCCATGTGGCTCAGCTCGACCGGCGTCGCCACCAGCAGCTCGTCCACGACGGCCGGCGCAGTCGCAACGTAGGCTTCCCTCCGGGCCCGCGGAGCGGTGTCGCCCACCAGAGTGTCGAGGTAGGTCAACACCCGCTCCCTGGTGTCGATCACCCCGGCATCCTCCAGGACCCGGTTGCCCGGCAGCCACATTCCGCCTCCGGACAGGGCGGTCGACCCTCCCAGATAGGCTCCCTTCTCCACCACCAGCGTCCGCAGCCCTCTCCGAGCCGCGGTGATGGCTCCCATCAGGCCGGTCCCCGAGCCCACCACCACCAGGTCATAGCTGGCGTCCCAAGCTGGCTTCTCGCTCATCTGGAAATCTCCTCGAGGGATCGGCGAAGATGCTGCGAATGCGTCGGCGCGTCTGCTTCATGAACCTATGGACGATTCGTCGCGCCATGGCGGTGAACCTGCTCCGCGGCCTGACGAGCTTCGCTGCTCCTTTCATGCCATGCCGACCCACGGGTCGGGGAGCACGCCGGCGAGAACCCGTGCCACATCCCGCGCTCCGGATAGCCCGCAAAAAAACGAAAGTCCCTGCAACCGAGTCGTTGCAGGGACTTCGTGTACCGATCGGGACGGCCGGATTCGAACCGGCGACCCCCTGAACCCCATTCAGGTGCGCTACCGGGCTGCGCCACGTCCCGTGTGGACCGTCAAACTAAGCGGATGCCGGGTGGACCGGTAGCCGGGCCGGGGAGCCCACGGGCCGGGCTCGTGTAACAAACGCGCCCGACCCGCCGGACGCCCGGCGGCCGACCGACCCTCGCGCCTCGTGGCGCCGCGCGCCAAGGACGATCCGCATGTCTCCCGGTACCACCCGCTCGATCCCCGCCGCCATCCTCGCCGCAGGCCTCGCCCTCGGCGGGATCTTCGTCGGTCGCGGTTTCGCCGAGGCCCGTCTCGGCGACCGCTTCGTCACCGTGAAGGGAGTGTCGGAGCGCGAGGTCGAGGCGGACCTCGCGGTCTGGCAAATCCAGTTCTCCGCGGGCGGCAACGACCTCGCGGCCGTCCAGCGCACGGTCGCGCGCAACCAGGAGCTGACGCTCGCCTTCCTCGAGGGCCACGGCATCCCGGCCGAGCTCGTCCAGGTCGAGGGGCTGCGTGTGGTCGACGCGACGGCGAACCCCTACCAGCAGGGTCCTGTGGCGAACCGGTACTCGCTGACCCAGACGATCATCGTGCGCTCGGAGGATCCCCGGCGAGTGCAGCAGGCGAGCCAGGACATCAGCTCGCTGGTGGAGAGCGGCGTCGTCCTGGTGTCCGGGCAGGAGTGGGGACCGGGCGGACCGACCTATCTCTTCCGCGGGCTGAACGAGGTGAAGCCCGAGATGATCGCCGAGGCGACCGCCCGCGCGCGCGAAGCCGCGGTCGAGTTCGCCCGCGATTCCGACAGCGGCCTGGGCGGCATCCGGCGCGCGAACCAGGGGGTCTTCGAGATCCTTCCGAGGGATCCCGCGCCGGGGGTGGGCGAGCAGAACCGCATCGAGAAGACGGTTCGCGTCGTTTCGACGGTGGAGTACTACCTGCGGAACTGAGCGGCCGGCCGCGCGGGCCGTCCGGGTCGGGCCCCGGACGGCGCGCCTCGCCCGGACCGGTTGGGCCTCAGGCGCCGTTCGCCCGGCGTCGCGACAGGGCCCACCACCCGACCGGGGCGGCGACCATGGCCGCCAGCACCGCTCCGGGGCGCGTCGTGACGAGCCCCTTCGCGCCCTTCGCCGCGAGGAGCTGCCTCGTCCCGCGGACTGGGTGCCTCGCCATGTAGGTGGCCTTGGGTGCCCTCGTGTAGCCGACCATCTTCCCGAGCTTCGTGATCATCGCCGCGCTCCGTCGTCGTTCGGGGTCCGGGGCCGGTCCGCTGCCGGCGTGCACCCGTGTCTCTGCAAAGTCCGTGCAAGGGGGTGCGACGGTCGTTCAACGGCGGCGAACCACGAGGATCTCGGGGAGCGGGTCGTTCGCCACGATGACGGTCCGTCCCTCCCACGCGCTGAACGCGCCTGCCTTCGGCAGCAGGAACGATCCGAGATAGCGGCCGCCCTCGAGGTCGAAGCGGTCGATGATGCGCCCCGCGTGCTCGCTTCGCCCACGGAAGCGGACGCGGACCTCGCCACCGGCCACCTCGACGCCGGCGGCCGCGAAGACCGGCTCGGCGATCTCGCGGACGACGTTGGTGACCGCCCCCCTCCGCTCGGTCTGCTCGACCACGTGCGGAAAGGGAACCGCCTCCGCGTACGGGATCGGCGCGGCCACGGGATCGAGACCCTGGAAGCGCAGTAGCCGATCCCCCATGGAGAACGCCCAGACCCACGTGTCGCTCTCGCGGGCCCGGGCGACCCGTCCCTGGAGCGACAGCAGGCCCGCGGGCGCCCGCACATCGGGCGGAGGGATGACCGGGCCCGGCTCGACGCTGCCGTCCGGGTGCATCAGGATCGGCTGGAGGCCTCCGGCGAGGCTCATCAGGTAGAAGGCCGACCCGTCCCGGCGCACGGCGAACGCGTGCGGCGTCGCGTCGCCCCGCACCCGGATCTCCGCGACCACCTCGCCGTCGGGATCGATGCCGGTGATCCGCATGTTGCGCGGGTCGAGCACCCACAAGTTACCCGCCGCGTCGGGACTCATGTCCTGCACGAGGCCGAACTCGGAGGGGCCCTGCCCCTCCGCTCCCACCGTCCAGCGGAGCTCGCCCGCCCACGAGAAGCGGACGATACGCCGGGCGTTCCGGTCCATCACCCAGAATCCGTCGGCGTTCGAGGAGACCTCGTCGGCCGTGAACAGCAGCGTGTCCTCGAAGGAGAACGACACCCGGGCGAGCGTGTCCCAGGCGACGTCCTCGAGCGCCCGCCGCGGATGATCCAGCAGCGGCGCCGGTGCCTCCTCGCCCGGCGGCGCGCAGCCCCCTCCGAGCAGGACCAGCGCGAGCACGGCCGCCGCGCGCCGGCCGCCCGCTCCCCCGCCCCGCCCGCGCCCGTCCAGCCACGAGCCGACCGCGAGGAAGGCGAGGAAGGCCAGAGGCACGTGCAGGGACACGCGGCGCTCGGCCTGGACGACGCGCTGCTCGGTGTCGACCGCGTGCACAGACTCCCGCGTCAGGAACGGCAGCCGCAGCGTGCGCGACACCCGTTCGGCGGGCGCCCCCGCGAGGACGTCCCGCTCGAAGTCGGTCCGCGAGCCGGTCCACAGGCGCGGGCCCCACGCGCCCGCCAGCAGCGCCGCGAGCGCCAGGGCGAGCCACAGCGTGCGCCGCAGGAGCGGCGGACCCATCCGCTCGGGTCCGGGCGGCCGGAGGAGCAGACGCCCCGTCAGCAGGGTCCACCAGCCGGTCGCCAGCACGCAGAGGGTCCAGGTGAGGTTCTCCATCGGCTCAGGCCTCCGGCTCGTCGGCTCGAACGACCGGAGCCGGACGCCCGGTCTCGAGCAGCCCGACCACGTCCGCCCGCGCTCCGAGCCCCGTGGTGGTGAAATGGTCTGCCAGCACGACGGTCCCCGTCGCGTCGACGAGCAACAGCGCGGGCGTCCCCTCGACCCCGGCGCGCAGGAGCGCACGCTCGGCGGCCGCGAGCTCGTCCGGCTCGAGCCGCGGGAGCCGCGCGACGGGCCCGTCCGGCGACGCCTGCCCTCCCGCGAGGTATCCGACCATGAGGGCGAGCCGCGACGAGTCCGTCCGCTCGCTCCGCTCCTCCAGCCAGCGCAGCACGGCGGCGCGGCGATCGGGGCAGTCTCCCGCCTGCAGGAGGAGGATCGCCGTCGGCTCCTCGACGCCGTCGATCCGTCCGGGCCTCGCCACGTCCGCCTGGTGCCACTGCCAGGCGGTGAGGCCCAGCAGCGTGAGCGCCGCCGCGAAGCACGCCCTGCGCCAGGTCTTCTCCATCGAGGTCTCCTTCGCCCGGTGCCCCCGGGCCCCGAGGTCGATGCTCGCCGCCGGGACGCCTCGGCGCGTCGGCGGAGAATGTCAGGCGGAAGGCGCCGCGGGCGCCCGGAGCTCCCGCGCCCCGAAGCCCGCGACGCCGTCCCGCGTCCGCGTCAGAGATCGTTCCAGTAGTCGTACCGCTTCGTGCACGAACGGAAGAAGATGATGCTCACGCAGGACTCGTTCTCCTTGCACAGCGATCCACCGGGCCCGCCGCACTCGGAGGCGGCGACCTGGTTGCTCGGCGCGGCCGCGAACGAGAGGGCCGAGGCGACGAGGAATCCGGGGATGAACAGTTTCCGGGACATGGTACCTCCTCGGGATGGGGACGTGGGCGCCTTTCGAAAGGGCGTGGGCTCGACCGGTCCACCAACCTTCACCCGCGCACGCGGGCCGCTCCATGCTCGGATGGGCCTCGCTTTCGTCGGGCGGCTCCGCTGCGAGCGGGGCCGCGTTCGCTCGGAACGGTGGCGCGCGCCGCACGGCCGTCGACACCTTTGACGGTCGCAGACTTCGGAACGGGACCGCGATCGCGGTCGATCGAGGACAGGAGGTGAGGATGGCCCGGCGACGTGTGAGCATCGGCCGGGGCGCGGGCGAGGCGCCCCGCGCCGGCGCGGCGCCCGGTCCGCTCCCGACCTGGGCGCCGGACGAGGAGGCGCCGCGCGGCCCCGGCAGGGCACGCCGGATCGTGCGGGCGCTCGCCCTCGTCCTGCTCATCGTCGTCGGAGGCTACACGGCGCTCGCCGTCGCCCTCCACGTGCTCCTGGATCCCGACGACCTGGCCGGGTGGCTGGAGCCGCGCCTCTCGGGCGCCCTCAACCGCCCCGTCGAGATCGGCGGCGCGACGGTGGTGCTGGTGCCCCGCCCGGGAGTCCGCCTGAGCGAGGTCGTGGTGGCGAGCCCCGAGGGCTTCGACGGTCCCCCGGTCGCCGAGCTCGTGGAGGCCCAGCTCCACCTCGCGGTCCTCCCGCTCTTCCTCGGCCGGGCACGGGTGAGCGCCGTGCACCTCGCCGGCCCCGCCGTGCACCTCGCCGTGGACGAGGAAGGCCGCACGAACTTCGGCGATCTCGTCCCCGAGTCGGCCGTGTCGGGCGACGGCCCCGCGGTGGGTCCGGTGCGCCTCGCGCTCCGCCGCCTCACGGCCGAGGGTGGCGCGCTCCGTTACACGGACGCGTCCGAGGCGCGGACGATCGGGGTCACGGGCGCGGGCATGGACGGGACGATCGAGACGGACGGCGCGGGCGGATGGGTGCTCGTGGCGGGTCTCCGCTCCGACTCGGCCTTCTACCGCACCGAGCCCGGCGCGGACGGCGGCGTGGCGCGCGACATCCGCACCGTGGGCCCGGGCGGCTCGCTCACGATCCGCGGTCGAGCCGGCGCCGACGCCGTCGAGATCGAGCAGGGATCGCTGGAGCACGCCGGCGCGATCCTCGAGGTGCGCGGACGCCTGAGCGGCCTGCTCGATTCCTCGCCCGCGCTCGCCGTGGAGCTCACCAACGACACGCTGAGCGCTTCCGTGCTGCCGCGCGTGCTCGGTCGCGGGCGGCCGGCGGCGGACGCGCCGGAGTTCGGGGGCGAGCTCGGGGTCTCGATCCAGCTCGAGGCGCCCGGGACCCGCGAGGGCGAGCCCGTCCTCCGCACGCGCGTCGCGCTCCGGGACGTGGCGATCCGGCGCGCGCGGACGATCGTCGCGTCCGGTCTCGACGGCACGATCACGACCGGACACGGCACGATGGAGATCGATTCGCTGAGCGGCACCTTCGCCGACGGTCCGCTCCTCGTCACGGGCGTGGTCACGGGACCGGACCGGTGGCTGGAGGCGCACGTCTCCGCGCGGATGGACCTGGACGTGCTCGATCGCGCCGGCTGGGCGCCGAGCGGCATGGCGGTCTCGGGCGGGCTCGCGCTGGAGGCGGCGATCACTGGTTCGCTCGATCTCCCCGAAGGGATCGGCGCCTCCGGCACGGGCACCCTCGACGGCCTCCGACTCGACCACGAGCGCTGGGAGGTGCCGGTCTATCTCCCGGCGGGAGAGCTGCGGCTCCTGCCTCGCGGATTCGCCTGGGAACAGCTCGTCGCGATGGTCGGCGAGGACCGGCTCGTCACGAGCGGCACGGTCGAGAACCTGTCGGTGCTCGGCCTCGCGACCGAGGGGCGCCCGCGCATCGACGCCGAGGTGCGTGCCCCGAACCTCCGCCTGGATGCGCTCCTTCCCCCCACGCCCGAGCGCCGCCGCGTGCCCTGGGCGCGGGTCGCGTTCGCGCACGCGGGCGGCGGCCGGCTCGACGACCGGACCACCGACGAGCTCGCGCGGGAGATGGGGCTGGCCCGGCCGGACGCCGCACCGCTCGAGGGCGCCGTGCAGATCATCGCGGACAGCCTGCGCTACGGCGACTACGCGCTCGAGGCGGTCTCGGCGGAGCTCATGCTCTCGGACACGCTCCTGGCGGTGCGCGACGCGTCGTTCCGCACGTGGGGCGGAGAGGTCCGCGGCTCGCTCGAGCTCGGCGTCGGCGACGACCTGCTGGAGCCCTTCTCGCTTTCGATGAGCACGCAGGGGGTGGATGCGCTGCCCTTCCTGTCACGGCTCACCCCGTTCGGTGAAGCCGTGTCGGGGATCCTCGACCTGGACGTCACGCTGAGCGGCGCGGTCGACCGACGGCTCCTCCCGGCCACGGGGGAGCTGCGCGGCTCGGGCGAGATGGTCGTGACCGACGGACGCATCGCGGAGAGCGGAGTGAATCTCGCGCTGGCGGATTTCCTGTCCTCCGAGTCGTGGACGGAGGTACCCTTCGCGTCCTGGGAGACCGCGTGGAGCCTCGAGCAGGACGTCGTCGCGGTCGAGCGCGCCCGTCTCGAGGGGCCGCTCGGCGCCGTGCGGTTCGCGGGACCGGTCCGCCTCGACGGCGGCGTGGATCTCGAGCTGACCCTGTCGATCCCGGCCGCCGCGCTGGAGGGGGTCTCGCTGCGACGGACGGGGATCGGCGACGACGCCCTCGCACGCCTCCGCGCGTCCGGCACCCCGCTCGATCTCGGGCTCCGCATGGGGGGCACGCTCGCGGGCCCCACGCTCGAGCCCGACGCGTCGGTGCGGCTCTTCGACGCGTCACGGGGCCGGTGAGCCGCCCGGGGGACTGAGCGCGGGAGCGTCACGGACGCCGCCGTCGTGCGGCGCACGTCTTGCATTTTCGGCATCTCCCGACCCCTCAGGGACAGGAGACGCGGATTGGCGAGCGGCGCGACACCGGACCGGTTCCCGGCCTTCCAGCCCCTGCCGCGGGAGAGGCACCCGGTCCCGCCCGTGTCGCGGGACGTCGCCAGTGGCGCGACCCCGCTGCGGATCCCGCGCGCGCCACGTGTCGACCGGCCCCCCGCGATCGTGCTGGGCACCGGGATCACGGCGCTCGGAGTGGTGCGCTCCCTCGGCCGCGCGGGGCTTCCGCTGCACGTGGCGAGCGCGGACGCCGGCTTCGTCCGCGCGAGCCGTTGGTACCGACCGCCACCCGCGGGACGGACCCTCGCGGATCCGACGCTCCTCGAGCCCTGGCTGCGCGCCCTCCCGCTCGAGCAGGCAGTGCTGATACCCTGCTCGGATCACGACGTCCTCGCGATCGCCTCCCTCCCGCCGGACCTCGCGGAGCGATTCCCGTCGTCGCAGGCGGACCCGGCGGTCCTCGAGGACCTGCTCGACAAGGACCGGCTGCGCGCCTTGCTCGCGCGACACGGGGTGCCCCATCCACGCACGGTCACCGTGCGGGGCGACGAGCTGCCGCCCGAGGATGCGATGGACTGGGACCGCGTGTTCGTGAAGCCTCGCGACTCCCAGGAATTCAACCGCCGGGTACGCGCGAAGGCGCTGCGACCTGAGGGCCGGGCGGCGCTCCGGCGCACCCTCGCGTGGCTCGCGCACGAGGGGCTTCCGGTCGTGCTGCAGGAGTACGTGCCGGGACCCCCGACGAACCACGTCTTCCTGGACGGCTTCGTCGATGCAGGCGGCGTGATGCGCGCGTGCCTGGCGCGCCGGCGCCTCCGCATGTCGTCCCCGAGCTTCGGGAACAGCTGCGCCACGCTGAGCGTCCCGCTCGACGAGGTGCGCCCCGCGGTCGAGGACCTCGAGCGGCTGCTCGCGGGCGTGCGGTACCGGGGGCCGTTCGACGCGGAGTTCAAGCAGGACGAGCGCACCGGCGTCTTCCACCTTCTCGAGATCAACGTCCGCCCCTGGTGGCAGATCGAGCTCGCGGCGCTCTGCGGTGTCGACGTGGTGCCGATGATCTACCGGGACGCGCTCGGGCAGCCCGTGGCCGATACGCCGGAGTACCGTACCGGGGTCGAGTGGATCCTCCCGTACCACGATGCCGCCGCGTGCGCCGCCCTCGTCCGATCCGGCGCGCTCGGCCTGCGCGCCTGGGTGGCGTCGTGGCTCAGGGCGCGGTGGGGCGGATTCGCATGGGACGATCCGCTACCGGGGCCGGCCGCGGGACTCGAGCTCGTGCGCCGTCGCTCGCGGGGGCGGGCGCGAGCGGCAGCGGCCGGTCCAGGTCCCGGATGAGCGCTCGGGTGCCCGTCACCCCCGCTTCCGTGATCACGTGCCCGGCATCCTCCTGGAGGCGCAGGGTGATGCGCGCGCCCATCTCCCCGAAGATCCGCGCCGTCTCGCGCACGCGCTCGGGAGGAACGAACGGATCGGGGCTCGAGGAGCAGAGGTGCACCGGCGTGCCGTCGAGCGAGCCCCCGGGCGTTCGGAGCGGCACATCCTCGGGCCCGAACAGCCCGCCGATCAGCAGGGAGACGCCCCCCAGGCGGCGGGGCCGGCGCGCGACGTACTCCGCCGCGAGACACGCGCCCTGGGAGAACCCGGCGAGCACGACTCGCTCCGGCGCGATGCCGTCGCTCGCGAGGCGATCGAAGAGGCGATCGAGCGCCGCGATCGCCGAGCTCAGCCTCGGCTCGTTCTCCTCGATGGGCGCGAGGAAGCGGAGCGGATACCAGGTGCGGTCCGCCGCCTGGGGCGCCAGGAAGGCCACGCCCGGCTCGGCCAGCATCTCGTGGAGCCGGAGGATCCCCAGGGCGGTCTTTCCCCGGCCGTGCAGGAGGATCACGGCGCCACGCGCCTCCCGGCGCGGAGGGCCGGCGCACCACGTGCGCAGCCAGCGGTGCGGATCGGTCGACGGGGCGGCTCTGAGGGGACTCCTGCCGTCCTCCAGCTCGTGAAAGGACGGTTCCGACGGGTTGTCCACCATGGGCGACCTCCGGATCGATCCTGGTGCGGCCGGGCCGTCCCCGGCCGCGAACGGCGTCCTCGACGAGGTCGCCTCTCGTCACACGAGGGTTACAAGAAGCGATCCAGCGGAGGCGGCGGCGGGGGCGGAAGGCTGCAGGCGCCGAAGAGGCCCGCCGGACAGTGGCTTAGGCGGAACGCTCCGGCTCGGCCGCGTCACCGTCGCGCGGGACGGCGCGCCCGGATGTCGCGAGCACGAAACGAACGGCGCGTGCCGGCACCGATGCCGGAGCCCGGCAGCGCCGAGGCTCCCGTGCGACGATCGATCGATGCGGCGACCACCGGTTCGGCCCGGCGACGCCCGCCGCCGACTCAGCCGGTGGTCGCCTGCGAGGCGGCGAGATACCGCTCCCGGAGAATCCGCATGTGGTGGAGGAGGTGCCCTGCGCCGATCCACGCCATCGCCCGCACCGTCACCTCCTGCTCGTTCGCGATCCCCCGGCGGGTCCACGTGTCCGCCGGCAGGTTCTCGAAGAGCGTGACGGTGGACGCGCGGACGGAGCGCAGCTCCTCCGCGAGGGAGGCCAGCGTGCGCCCGGCCGCCCCGCTCTCGGGCGCGTAGGCCTTCTCCTCCCAGCCGGGGAGCGGCGTGCGGTCTCCGCGCGCGATCCGCAGCGCGCGACACGCGAAGATCCGCTCGGCGTCGATGCAGTGGAGCGCCACCTCGCGGACCGTCCACTTCCCGGGGGCATACGCCACGTCGCCGGCCGCCTCCGGCAGGCCGTCCAGGAGCCCGGCGGCCTCGGCACCGCTGCGCACGAGGGTCTCGACCACGTCCCCGTCGGGGACGCCGGCCACGTAGCCGGCATAGAAGGGCGCGTACTCGTCGGCGTCGGGGCGTGCGGCTCGGTGGTCGTGCATGGCGATCGTCTCGCGGTCGGGGTCGTCCGGTCGGGGCCCGCGTGCGGCGGGCGCCCACGCCGCGGAAGGTAGGCGACCGCGGGCGCGCCGGCCTCCCCCGGCGCGCTGGACGGGGGCCGCGCCTCCTGCGCCCACCGGCCCGCGGGGAGCGGAACTTGCACGCACATCGTCCCGGGCCCACGCTCCCAGGGCCGTCCCCGAACCCGGAGCGCCGTGCGCCTCCTTCCTCGCCTCGCCCTCCCGCTCGCGACCTGCGCGGCCCTGATCGCTCCGGCCGCGTGCGATCCGGAGATCCCGGAGGGGACGGTGCGCGTCACGTTCTCGGGCAGCGCCGTCGGCGCCGAGGGCGAGGAGCTCCGCCGGCAGCTCGACGCCTTCATGCGCCTCCACCCGGACGTGCGGGTCGACATCCTCCCGACGCCCGACGTGGCCGACCAGCGCCACCAGCTCTACGTGCAGTGGCTGAACGCCCGCACGCCCGATCCGGACATCCTGCAGCTCGACGTGATCTGGACGGCCGAGTTCGCCGCGGCCGGATGGATCCTCCCGTTCGAGCGCGCCGAGCTCGATGCGGAGGCGTTCTTTCCGGCGGCGCTCGAGGCCGCGACCTGGCGGGACACCCTGTACGCGCTTCCCCTCTTCGTGGACGTGGGGATGCTGTACTGGCGGACCGACCTGCTCGACGGACCACCGCCGACGTACGAGGCGCTCCGACGCGCGGCCCGCGAGGCGACGGACCCGGCCGACGTCCCCTACGGCTACGTGTGGCAGGGTGCGCGCTACGAAGGCCTGGTCGTGAACTTCCTCGAGCACCTGCAGGCGTTCGGCGGACGCGTGCTCGACGACGAGGGGCGGGTCGTCGTGGACGACGAGGCGGGGGTGCGGGCGCTCCGCTTCATGGTGGATGCCGTGCGGGGCTCCGGCTTCGTGCCGGAGGTCGCGCTCACCTGGCGCGAGGAGCAGACCCGCTTCTCGTTCCAGAACGGGCGCGCGGTCTTCATGCGCAACTGGCCCTACGCCTACCCGCTCCTGCAGGACTCGGCCGGGTCCGCGGTGGCCGGGCGGTTCGCCGTGGCTCCGCTCCCCGAGGGCCCGGGCGGGTCGGGCGCGGCGGCGCTCGGGGGCGCGCTGCTGGCCGTGAGCGCGCACAGCGGGGAGCCGGAGGCGGCCCGCCGCGTCGTGCGGTTCCTGACCTCGCGGGCGCGCATGCTCGAGCGGGCGCGCGCGGTGGGGCAGCTTCCGGCGCGGCGCGACGTCTTCGACCGGGGCGAGGAGTTGGAGGATGCCCTCGCGATCCCGTCGGGGCGCCTGCTCGAGATCGTCGAGCGTGCCGTGCCCCGCCCGGTGAGCCCGGTCTATCCCCAGCTCTCCTCGATCCTGCAGGTGTGGCTGCACCGCGCGCTCACGGGCCAGGAGAGCCCCGCCGCCGCGCTCGGGGCCGCCGCCGGCGAGATGCGCACGCTCCTCGAGCGGCTCCGCCTGCTGCCGGGAGCGACCGGGTGAGCGCCGCGCTCTCGCGGTCCCGAGGCGCCCGGTGAGGGGGCAGGAGCGGCGCCCGCGCGCGCCCGCCACCGCCGCCGAGCGGCGCGAGCGGCGGGCCGCCTGGCTGCTCGTGCTCCCCGCCGTGGCGCTCGTCGCGCTCGTCGCGCTCTTCCCGCTCGCCTGGACGCTGTGGGAGTCGCTCCACCTGCACGACCTCCGCATGCCGTGGCTCGGCCGCCCGTTCGTCGGGCTCGCCAACTACCGGGAGCTCCTCGGCGATCCCCGCTTCCGGGAGGCGGTGGGCCACACCCTCGGCTTCGCCGCGGTGTCGGTCACGGCGGAGCTCGTCCTCGGCCTCGTGCTCGCGCTCGGCCTCGAGCGGCTGCGGCGGGGGCGCGCCCTCGCGCGCTTGCTCGTGCTCCTGCCGTGGGCGGTCCCCACGGCCGTCGCGGCGCTCGTCTGGCGGTTCATGTTCGAGGGGGACACCGGAGTGGCGAACGAGGTGCTCACGAGCTTCGGCGTCCTCGGATCGCCCGTGATCTGGTTCGCCGGGCCGGTCGTCGCGTGGGTGCCGGTCGTGCTCGCGGACATCTGGAAGACGACCCCGTTCGTAGCGCTCCTCCTGCTCGCGGGGCTGCAGGGCGTGCCCGATTCCCTCCACGAGGCGGCGCGCATGGACGGCGCGGGCCCCTGGCGGCGCTTCCGCGAGATCACCCTGCCGCTGCTCCGCCCCGCGCTCGTGGTCGCGTTCCTCTTCCGGGCGCTCGACGCCCTGCGGGTGTTCGACCTCGTGTACGTGCTCACCGGGGGCGGGCCCGGCACGGCCACCGAGCCGCTCTCCGTGTACGCGTTCGACGCGCTGCTCGCGAACCTGCGCTTCGGCTACGGCTCGGCGATCTCCCTCACCGTGTTCGTGGCGTCGTTCCTCTTCGCGCTCGCCTTCGTGCGCCTCCTCGGACGGCTGGACGACCCCGGGAGGGCGGCGTGAGGCGGGGGGAGCGCGGGGGGCGCCCGCGTACGGACGGGCCGCGCGGGCCCGGCACCTCGCCGGCCCGCCGCGCCGGTCGGGCCGAGGGCCGGCTCCTCGTTCCCCTCGTCGTGGTGCCGCTCCTCGCCGCCGCGGCCTTCCCGCTCTACTGGACCGTCCGGTCGTCCTTCGTGCCCGAGGCCGCGCTCTTCGACACGCCCACGCTGATCCCCCGCGGGCTCACGCTCGAGCACTACGCCTCCCTCTTCGAGATCCGGCGGTTCTGGGTCCCGATCCGGAACTCGCTCGTGGTCGCCGGCGCGACCACGCTGCTCTCCGTGCTCGTCGGATCGCTCGCGGCCTACGCGCTGGCGCGGCTCCGCTTCCGCGGCAAGCGCGTCCTGCTCGCGCTCGTGCTCGCGGTGTCCATGTTCCCGCAGATCTCGATCGTCTCGCCCCTCTATCTCCTGCTCCGGGCGCTGCGCCTCATCGACACCTATCCCGGGCTCGTCCTGCCCTATCTCACCTTCGCCACGCCGCTCACCGTCTGGCTCCTCGTCGGCTACTTCCGCCAGCTCCCCGCCGATCTCGAGGAGGCGGCGGCGATGGACGGAGCGGGCCTCCTGCGCACGCTGCGCGAGATCGTGCTCCCCCTCGCGCTCCCGGGGATCGCCACCACCGCCATCCTCACGTTCCTCTATGCCTGGAACGAGTTCATCTTCGCGCTCTCGTTCACCGTGGGGCCGGACCGGCAGACCGTGCCCGTCGCGATCGCGCTCTTCCGCGGCCGGCACCAGGTGCCGTGGGGCGAGATCCTGGCGGGCGTCGTGGTGGCCACGATCCCGGTGGCGCTCCTGGTGCTGCTGTTCCAGCGCCGGATCACGCGCGGGCTCACCGCCGGCGCGGTGAAGGGCTGAGCGGGACCGGGGCGGCGACGATGGCGCGACTACGCTACGAGGGCGTCCGGAAGGCCTTCGGTGACCAGGCCGTCGCGATGGACGACGTCACGCTCGACGTCCGCGACGGGGAGTTCCTCGTGTTCGTCGGACCGTCCGGCTCGGGGAAGAGCACGTTCCTGCGGGTGATGGCCGGCCTCGAGTCGCCCACGCGCGGGCGCGTCATGATCGACAACCGGGACGTCACGGACCTCGACCCGCGCGAGCGGGATCTCGCCATGGTCTTCCAGGCCTACGCGCTCTATCCGCACAAGACCGTGCGCGAGAATCTCGAGTTCGGCCTGAGGATGCGCGGGATGAAGCGCCCCGAGCGGACGGAGCGGGTGGAGCGCATCGCCCGCACGCTCGGGATCGAGGCGCTCCTCGATCGGCGGCCCGGCCAGCTCTCCGGCGGGCAGCAGCAGCGGGTGGCGCTCGGGCGCGCGCTCGTGCGGGAGCCGCGCGCGTTCCTCCTCGACGAGCCCCTCTCGAACCTCGACCCCGCGCTCCGCGTGCAGGCCCGCACCGAGATCGCGCGTCTCCACCGGAGCCTCGGGGCGACCTTCCTCTACGTGACGCACGACCAGGAGGAGGCGATGACGCTCGGCGACCGGGTGGCCGTGCTCCGGGGCGGGCGGATCGAGCAGGTCGCCCCGCCCATGGAGCTCTACCGGCAGCCCGCGACGCGGTTCGTCGCGGAGTTCATCGGATCGCCGTCGATGAACGTCCATCGGTGTCGGATCGAGCGCGACGACGCGGGCGACGGAGACCGGCGGCTCGTCGCGGTGGGGCCGGGCTTCCGGATTCCCCTCCCGGGGGGCGCGGTGCGGGTGATGCGCGACGCCGGCGGCGGGGCGAGCGCGGTGGCGGGCGAGGTGCTCGTGGGCATCCGGCCGCACGACGTGGTCGTCCGGGGCGCGGGCGCCGACGGGCCGCCGGACGCCACCGGCTTCGTCGATCTCGTGGAGCCGCGCGGAAGCGACCTGCTCGTGCGCGTGCGGCTCGACGGGCGCGAAGCTGGCGCCGCGGCCGGCGATCTCGCGCTCGTGCTGCCGCCGGACCGTCCCGTCGAGGAGGGCGCGCGGCTCGGGCTCGACTTCCCGCGCGAGCGGCTCCACTGGTTCAACGCGGCGACGGAGCGGCGGCTCGCCCCGGCGGGGAGCACGTAGCGGGGGCGCCGGGCGCTGCCTGCCGGCCGTGTTCTACCGATCCACGGGCCGGCACCCCGGGATCCGCAACCGCGTTCCCCACGGATCGGGCACGACCGCGTCCCCGGCCTCCCGCGCGACCGGATGCCCGGCCGCGGCCAGCCGCTCCACCACCCGCTCCGGCGCGTCGGCTCCGTCGACCACCAGCTCCCAGTCGAGCAGGCGTGCGTCCCGCTCCCCGGCGGGCGGCGCGCCGCGAGCCCAGACGTTGAGGCCGAGATGGTGGTGGTAGCCGCCCGCCGAAAGGAAGAGCGCGCCGGGATAGCTCCAGACCACCTTGTCCAGCCCGAGCGTTCCGTGATAGAACGCCTCCGCCTCCGGGAGCGCCCCCACGTGCAGGTGCACGTGTCCGATCGTGGTGCCGGCGGGCATCCCGTCCCACGCCTCCGCGCCACCCCAGCGCGCCACGTCCGCGAGGTCGAGGGGATCGGTCGTCATCCGGAGCTCGCGGCCCTCGTGCCGCCACTCCGTGCGGGGCCGGTCCGCGTACACCTCCACGCCGAGGCCGTCCGGATCGTGCAGATAGAGCGCCTCGCTCACGAGGTGGTCCGCGGCGCCCACCCGCGCGCCGGTGCCGGCCAGGTGCCGCACGAACCGCCCGAGCGACCCGCGATCGGGCAGGAGGATCGCGAAGTGGAAGAGCCCGAGCCGCTGCCGGCCGGCCAGTGGCTCGGTACCCGGCCGGGCCCGCAGCTCCACGAGCCAGGAGCCGTTCGCGCCATGCGCTCCGAGGCGCGCCTCCTCACCGGCTCGTCCCACCACCCGGAAGCCGAGGACCGTCGTGTACCAGTCCAGGCTGCGCTCGAGATCGGACACCTGCAGGCGCACACGACCCACGTGCGTGCCGCCCGGGAGGCGGTGCCCCTCGGGCGGGATTCCCCAGGGCGCGGGGGCGTCCACCGGTCCGTCGGCCGCGCTCATGCGCGGTCGCGTCGAGCCCGGATCCGGTCGACCGAGTACGCTCCCGGACCGGCGATCAGCAGGACGACCGCGATCGTGAGCAGGGTCATCGGGAACTCGATCCCCATCGGAGCGAAGAACCCGTTCGGCACGTGCACGAAGGCGATCGCCCCGAGCATGACCACCGCAAGCCCGATCGCGGCCCAGCGCGTGAGGAATCCGACGAGCACCGCGAGGCCGCCCAGGAGCTCGACGAACGAGACGGCCGGCGCGGTGAGCGGCGCGGCCGGAATGCCCGTTTCCGCGAATCCCGCGATCGTCGTGGCCAGGCCGAGCTGGAAGAGCTTCTGCCCGCCGTGCATCACGAACACGATGCCGAGCACGGCGCGCAGGAGTGCGAGCACGAGCGAGATCCGATGGCGCGGGAAGTCCGGCTTGCGCGTCACGGTCTCCGGCGTCGCGGCGGCTTCCTCCGGAATCCCGGCGAGGGGATCGTTCTCCATCATGCGCCTCCTGGGCCTGGGTTCGGGACGGGACGCGTGGAGGACAACCTACGCGCCGCGCCGTGACGGATGGCAACCCCCCAGGCGCCTCCCGGGTCCGGTGAATCCTGCGTCAGGCGTGGATCGCCTGCAGGAGCCCCTCCCGCGGGACCGTGCCGAGCATCCCCCCGTCCGGTAGCGACACCACGCGCTCCGGCCCGCCCTCGCGCGACACCTTCACCTTCACCGACGAGCGCTCGAACGCGACGTCCTCCAGCACCGAGTCCGGCTTGTCGACGGGCTCCAGGCGCCACAGCGAGCCGTCCTCGTCGCGGATCTGGCGCAGGTCGGGCTCGCGCGCGAGCTCGCGGAGCTCGTCCTCCGACGGATCGGTGCGGCCGTCCGGGAGCGCGCGGGCCATCCAGTGCTCCGGATCGTCCGGGTCCTCGAGGAACAGGGACGGACGGTCCGGTCGCTCCGCCTCCTCCCCGTCGCCTTCCACGTCGGGATCCACCTCGCCCTCCGGCCGGCGGCCGGCCCCGTAGGCCTCGGTCGCCAGCGCGAGATCATCCACGCGCCAACGCCACGCGCCCGATTCCAGCTCGATCCGTCCCTCGGCCATCGCGTCTCCTCCTGTCACGGTCGTCCGCCCCCGGGATCTCCGAGGCGGGCCGGCAGCTTCGAGGCGGGCGGGTGCTCCTCCGCTTCGAGCGACCGGCGCGCCGGGGAGCCCCGGGGTGGGGGCCCTCAGTCCTGCCTGTGGGCGCAACTTCCGTACCGCGAAGGCAGTGCGAGCGGACGGCCCAGGCCCGTCGGACCGCAGCGTGCAACCCTTCGGCCGCGAGTCGTGTCTCATGGACAGTGTCAGAATGACGGAATGATCGCATCGACGAGCCCGCGCACCATGCCGTACGAGCCGAAGCCGGACACCGCGCCGCCCCTGCACCCTCACGAGTTCCGCATCCTGCTCGCGGCGGTGGACGGTCCCACGTACGGCACGGAGATCGTGCGGGTCGTCGAGGAGGCCGAGGGCGACCGCGCCCGCCTGTATCCGGCGAACCTCTTCCGGCGGATCCGGAACCTGCTCGCACGCGGGCTCCTCGAGGAGTGCGCGCCCCCCGCGGCGGCGGATCCGCGGCGCACCTACGTGCGTCTCACGCCGGCGGGACGGGCGGCCGCCCACGCCGAGGCGGTCCGGCTCCGCGAGCTCGTGCGCGCGGCCGCGGCGCACGACCTCCTGCCGGAGGGGTGAGCGTGCAGCCCGGGCGGGTCCCGCGCGCCTACCGGTGCCTGCTCCGGCTCCTCCCGTCGTCGCTCCGGGAGCGGTTCGGGGCGGACATGGAAGAGGTGCTGGCCCTGCGGCTCGCGGAGGCCCGCACGGGCCCCGCGCGGGTTCGCGTCTGGTTCCGGGCGCTCGGCGACGTGGGGGGCGTGGTGGTGGCGGAATGGATCGACGGGACACGCTCGGGGAGAAGGGGAGGCATGGAGGGGTGGAGTCGGGACGTGCGGGAAGCGGCGCGGACGCTCGTCCGTGCCCCGGTGCTCTCGGGCGTGGTGATCGCGACCCTGGGTCTCGGGATCGGGGCCTCGACCGCGACGTTCTCGGTGGTGAACGGCGTGCTGCTGAAGCCGCTTCCGTACGAGGAGCCGGACCGCCTGCTCGCGGTCTGGCCCGGGCAGACCCTCAACACGGCGATGACGCGGGCGCTCGCCGCGCGCGCCCCGGCGCTCGAGGCGGTGTCGGGGATCAGCGGCTGGGCCTTCACGCTCACGGGCGAGGGCGAGCCGCTCCAGATCGACGGGGCGCGCGTGTCGCCGGGGCACTTCCGGCTGCTCGGCGTGAGCCCCGTGCTCGGGCGTGACTTCACCGACGCGGACGGCGTGCCGGGCGAGGACGCCGTGGCGATCCTCTCCCACGGCCTCTGGGTGCGGGTGTTCGGCGGAGATCCCGGCGTGATCGGCCGCACGGTCGACCTCGCCACGAACGACGCGCCGCGCCGCACGATCATCGGCGTGCTCCCGCCCGACTTCCGGACCGTCACCGGCGAGCCGGAGGTGTGGATCCCCCTGGCGGTCCCGGCCTCGACGGCCATCACCGACGATGCGACCTGGTATCTGAACCACACCGTCGCCCGTCTCGCACCCGGCGCGACCCTCGGGCAGGCGGAGGGGCAGGTCCGCGCCTTCGCCGCCGAGATGCGCGCGCTCCTGGACCAGGCGATCTCCGAGAGTGCGGCGGCCTCGGCCACCGTGCGCCCGCTCCGCACGCACGTGGCGGGCGACGTGGGACCGGTCATGTGGGCCGCGCTGGGCGCGGTGTCCCTCGTCCTGCTCATCGCCTGCGCGAACGTCGCCAACCTCCTGCTCGCGCGCGGGGATCGGCGACAGGGCGATCTCGCCGTGCGCGCCGCGCTCGGGGCCGATCGGAGCCGCATCCTCCGCTCGCTCCTCCTCGAGGGCACGCTCCTCGGCGCGGCGGGCGGTCTGCTCGGGCTCGCGCTGGCGCACCTGCTCGTGCAGGTGGTGCTGGATCTCGCGCCGGGCACGTTCCCCAGGCGCGCCGAGATCGGCATCGAGACCCGGGTCCTCGCCTTCGCCGTCGCGGCGACGGCGCTCACGACCCTGCTCGCCGGCTTCGTGCCCGCCGTGCGGGCGGTGCGCGGCGACCTGGCGCCCGGGCTGGGCGGCGCGGGACGCACGCGCAGCGCCGCCCGCACCTCGCGGCTCGCGACGGGGCTCGTGGGCGCGCAGGTCGCGCTCGCGGTCGTGGTGGTGATCGGCTCCGGCCTGATGCTCGCCTCGCTCCGCCGCGTCACGTCGGAGGATCCCGGGCTCGACGGCCGGGGCGTGGTGGTCTTCCGGCCGAGCCCGCCCGAGGGGCGCTATCCCGACGGCCAGGCGTTCCACGCCTACTACGCGGGGGTCCTCGAGCAGGTGCGCGCGCTCCCGGCCGTGGAGCGCGCGTCCGCGATCCACCTGCTCCCCGGCACGCCCAACAACTGGAACTTCCCGACCTTCATCGAGGGCGTGCCCATCGAGCCCGGCACGCCGATCCCCTCCGTCAACTTCCGGGTGGTGTGGCCGGACTACTTCGAGACGGTCGGCATGGAGCGCGTCCTCGGGCGAACGCTCGGGGCCTCGGACGACGCCGAGGCCGCCCCGGTCGTCGTCGTGAACGAGGCGTTCGCCGAGCGCTACTGGCCCGGTGAGGACCCGATCGGCCGGGAGGTGCGGGTGCTCTCGACCGACGCCGAGCCGCACCGCGTCGTGGGCGTGGTGGGCGACGTGCGCCAGCACGGGCTCGCGCTCGAGCCCCTCCCCGAGATGTACTTCACCCACGCGCAGATCCCCTGGAACATGGCCTTCTGGGTCGTCGCGCGGGTGCGCGGGGACGGGGCCGCCCTCGCGAGCGCAGCCGCGCTGCGCGGGGCCGTCTGGTCGGTCGATGCGGACGTGCCGATCACCGGCATGGCGGAGCTCTCCGACGTGCTGTCGGAGTCGGCCGCCACCACCCGCTTCCTCGCGGCCGTGCTCGGCGCGTTCGGGCTCCTCGCGCTCGTGCTGGCGGCGGTCGGCGTCTTCGGCGTGACCGCCTACGGCGTGGGGCGGCGGACGGCCGAGTTCGGGGTCCGGATCGCGCTCGGGGCCTCGCGGCCGGCGGTGCTCGGCGTCGCCGTGCGCGGCACCCTCGGCGCGGTCGTCGCCGGCCTCGCCCTCGGCCTCGCCGCGGCCTCCCTCACCTCCGGGCTCCTCACGAGCGCGCTCTACGAGATCGAGCCCACGGACCCGGGCACGTTCCTCGCCGTTCCGGCCGTGCTGCTCGCCGTGGCCGGCCTCGCCGCCGCGCTGCCCGCCTGGCGTGCCGCCCGGATCGACCCCGTGACGGCGCTGCGGGAGGAATAGGCGAGGAGACGCCCGCGGATCGGGCCGTGACCGCGGGTGGCCCGCCGGCCGGCCCGGCCGCGAGGGCGGTTCAGCCCACCTCGCCCCTGGTGGGGGCACGCGGTTCCCGGCCGCGCCGCCCACCGGGCAGCCGGGGCG